>JAZNFP010000069.1:0-2522 GCA_045576095.1 Eubacteriales bacterium | reverse complement strand
TCGATGCCCTTTGCATCGCAGATCTCCTTGCACTCGTCGATCGAGTTGATGCCGAATTCCTTCAGTGCGGCGAGGATCTTCGCCTCGCGTCTTTCGTAACCTTCAAACTTTGCCATTGTTCCGTTCCCTCCTTATCACTCTTTGCGGGGGTCGATGTACTTCACGGCATCGTTAAATCTACCGTAGGTACCCTTCGACTTCTCGTATGCCTCGTTCGGCTCCATGCCCTTCTTGATGAAGTCGGTCATTTTGCCGAGAGAAACGAACTCGTAACCGATGACCTGGTTGTCCTCATCGTGTGCCATTCTGGTGCAATAGCCCTCGGTCATCTCGAGGTATCTGACGCCCTTTGCCTTGGTACCGTACATGGTACCGACCATCGAGCGCTCGCCCTTACCGAGGTCCTCCATGCCCGCGCCGATGACGAGACCGCCCTCGGAGAAGGCAGACTGGCTGCGGCCGTAGACGATCTGAAGGAAGAGCTCACGCATCGCGGTGTTGATCGCATCGCAGACGAGGTCGGTGTTGAGCGCCTCGAGAAGCGTCTTGCCGGGAAGGATCTCGGCAGCCATTGCAGCCGAGTGGGTCATGCCCGAGCAGCCGATCGTCTCAACGAGCGCCTCCTCAATGATGCCCTCCTTAACGTTCAGCGAAAGCTTGCACGCGCCCTGCTGGGGTGCGCACCATCCCACACCGTGGGTATATGCCGAAATATCGCTGATCTGCTTTGCCTCAACCCATTTGCCCTCCTCGGGAATGGGAGCCGGACCGTGCTTCGGGCCCTTGTTTACGACGCACATATGCTGCACCTCGGTGCTCATTGCGTACTTGCATTCGTTGCTCATTGTTTCTATCTCCTTATGTAATTATTCGACTCGGTTATGCGATGATCTCGCCCTCGGTTGCGCCGAACGCGGCGTTTGCCTCGTCGGTGTCGATGTGCATAGCGGTCGCAAAGGAAGCGCTGACGCGAACGACGACGTCGTCAAAGATCAAAGGACGCATGCCGTTTGTCTTAACCTTTACGATCTGCTTATCCGAAACGCCAAGCTCAGCCGCCGCATCGGGCGTAAGATGGATGTGGCGCTTTGCCGCAATAACGCCCTCGGCAAGCTCCACCTCACCGGCAGGGCCGACGAGCTTGCAGGCACCGCTTCCCGCGATGTCACCGCTCTCGCGGATCGGAGCCTTCACGCCGATGCTCCTCGCATCGGTCAGGGAAACTTCAACCTGCGAAGCGCCGCGCTCCGGACCGAGGATGCTTGCATTCAGAGTACCCTTCTCGCCGACGACCGTGACCTTCTCGGCACAGGCGAACTGGCCGGGCTGGCTGAGATCCTTCTTCTTGGTGAGCTGATAGCCCGCGCCGAAGAGCGTCTCGACGTCCTGACGCGAAAGGTGGATATGACGCGCGGAGGTTTCGATCATAATCTTTGCCATGTCTATGTTCTCCTTTGAAAAATATTTACGTTCGTTTTTCCTTGACATACGTTAATATTATAACATACATTCATCAAAATGTAAATGTTATAAAAGAAAATAATCGTGGTAAACTATCAAAAAAATCAATTCGTGCAAGGAGAAAGGAATCAAACGATGAAAAACGGGTGCGACACCGAAGGAAAAAAGGCAAAAGAGGAACAAAGCGGTACCGAAAACGAGCGCGCGTGCGACTCAATCGTTGAGACTGGCAGTGCCGTTGCGGAAAACTCAAGGGAAGCATTTTACTGTCTCAGCATCATCGGGCAAATCGAGGGGCATTACACACTGGAAGGAAATCAAAAGGCAACGAAATACGATCATCTGCTCCCCCTGCTCGTCTCTCTTGAGGAGGACGAGCGGATCGATGGAATCCTGATCCTGCTCAATACCATGGGCGGAGACGTTGAGGCGGGGCTCGCAATCTCGGAGGTGATCGCCTCGCTCGATAAGCCGACGGTTTCGGTGGTGCTCGGAGGTGGGCATTCAATCGGCGTGCCGCTTGCAGTCTCGGCACAGCGCTCCTTCATCGTCCCGAGTGCCACGATGACGATCCATCCCGTCCGTACGACCGGAACGGTAATCGCCGTTCCGCAAAGCTTTGACTATCTCTCCGAGATGCAGGAGCGGATCATTGAGTTCATCGCCTCCCACTCGAAGGTCGATCCCGAATATCTCCGAAGCATTATGATGCGTACCGACCGCCTTGCCAACGACGTCGGCTCGGTGATCGACGGCAGAGAGGCGGTTGCCTGTGGCTTGATTGATGCGGTCGGTGGGATCCGAGATGCCCTTGGAGCGCTCCGCGAGCTTTGCGGAAAGCCGAAAAAGCAGTAAAAGGGTTCCCATCCGGGGAAAAGCGTTGCTTGCGCCCGAATAACAGAAAAGAGCTGACTCAAATACAACGATTTGAGTCAGCTCTCTTTGGCAAATGCAGATTAAAAACCGAATAGGGAATGAAACGAAAAGCTCTGTGCAAGCCCGAACTGCAAGGAGCAGTTCAAGCCCTCGGTCAATTAGTATCGCTCAGCTACACGTGTTAC
>JAZNFP010000068.1:0-18379 GCA_045576095.1 Eubacteriales bacterium | reverse complement strand
CAAGTTTCTACAAGTTATGCTCGAAAACTTCTGTTGTTCAATTTTCAAGGAGCGCCCCACCGCCTCGCGGTGAGCCTGTCTATTCTACTACATCCCATCCCCTTTTGTCAAGTCCTTTTTTGAAAAAATTTGAGATTTTTTAAAAGTTTTTTCACTCTTCCAAAAGCTGACAAAAAACGCCGTGAAATCCCCGCAAATTGCGCGGTTTTTTCCCATAAAAAACCAAAGCCCCGAGGAAAATCCTCGGGGTTGTTTGGAGCTGCTAATCAGATTCGAACTGATGACCTCATCCTTACCAAGGATGTGCTCTACCAACTGAGCTATAGCAGCAGCTTGCCGACCGTAATCAGCCTATTTATTATAGCAAAGCACGTCGGGTTTGTCAAGAGGTTTTTTGAAAAAGAGCGCAAATTTATCGTTTCCCGTGATTTCCCTCAAGGCTTGGGGGCCTCTTATGCTTTCCTTGCGTTCAGCCAGATCAGCAGCACGCTGATGTCGGCGGGGTTGACGCCGCTGATGCGCGACGCCTGCCCGATGCTGACGGGGCGCATTTTCGAAAGCTTCTCCGCCGCCTCAAGACGAAGCCCTGCGATGCCTCGGTAATCAATATCCTCGGGCAGGCGCCTCTGCTCCATGCGAAGGAAGCGCTCGACCTCCTCAAGCTCGCGCCGGATATAGCCCGCGTACTTGATCTCGACCTGCACCGTCAGACAAATGTCGTCCGAGAGCGTGGGGCGGTCGGGATCGATTGCCCGGAGCGACGCGTAATCAATCTCGGGGCGGCGCAAAAGCTCGGCGAGCCGCACGCCCGTCGTCACCGCAGACGATCCGCGCGAGGCAAGATACTCCGAAAGCGCCCCGCTCGGGGCAACGACGGTTTTCTCAAGCCGCGCAATCTCGCTTCTGATCGCCTCCTGCTTTTTAAGATACCTCGCATAGCGCTCCTCGGAGAGCAGACCCACGCGATAGCCAAGCTCCGAAAGGCGCCTGTCGGCATTATCCTGCCGAAGCAAAAGACGGTACTCCGAGCGCGAGGTCATCATACGGTAGGGCTCGCGCGTTCCCTTGGTCACAAGGTCGTCGATCAGAGTGCCGATATAGGACGAGGAGCGCGGCAGAATCATCGGCTCTCGACCGAGAAGCCGAAGCGCCGCATTGATGCCGGCAACGAGCCCCTGCGCCGCCGCCTCCTCGTAGCCCGAGGTGCCGTTGAACTGCCCTGCGCCGTACAGTCCCCCGATGCTCTTGAACTCGAGTGTCGGATAAAGCTGGGTCGGATCGGCACAGTCGTACTCGATGGCATAGGCGTAACGCATAATCTCTGCCCTCTCAAAGCCGACGAGACTCCGCACCATCCGATACTGCACGTCGGTCGGCATCGAGGTGCTAAAGCCCTGAAGATAGATCTCGTCGGTATCCGCTCCGCACGGCTCGACGAAGAGCTGATGGCGAGGCTTATCGGCAAAGCGAACGATCTTATCCTCGATCGATGGGCAATAGCGCGGTCCCGTTCCCGTGATCTGCCCCGAATACATCGCGCTTTTCCCGATGCTGTCAAGGATGATGCGATGCGTCTGCTCCGAGGTGTAAACGGTATGGCAGGGGATTTGCTCGGCTTCGCGCAGCTCGGCGGGATCCGTATCCGCCGAGAACGGCACGGGGCTCTCCTCGCCCTGCTGCACCTCAAGCGCCGAAAAGTCGATGCTCCGACGGTGAATCCTGGCAGGTGTTCCCGTTTTAAAGCGCAAAAGCGAGACTCCCTCGCGCAAAAGCGCCTCGCTCAGCCCCTTTGCCGCCAGCATTCCGTCGGGCCCTCCCTCATAGGACGTATGCCCGACGAAAATTCGGCCGTTCAAGAAGGTTCCCGCACAAAGGATTGCCGCCTCGACCTCCCAGCGCTCGCCAAGACGCGTGATGAGCGCCGAGACGCGTCCGTCCACGACCTCAAGATCAACGATTTCCGCCTGCACGAGCCGAAGGTTCCGCTCCCCCTCAAGCGTCTTTTTCATCAGCGTTCGGTATTTTGTCCGATCTGCCTGAATGCGCTTGGAACGAACCGCCGCGCCCTTTCCGAGGTTGAGCGTCCGCGACTGCAGCGTTACCTTGTCCGCCGCGCGCCCCATCTCGCCGCCGAGCGCGTCGATCTCGTAAACGAGATGCCCCTTTGCCGTTCCGCCGATCGAGGGGTTGCAGGGGAGATTCGCCACGGCATCGAGATTCATCGTAAACAAAACGGTATCGAGCCCCAGCCGTGCCGAGGCAAGCGCCGCCTCGATTCCCGCATGCCCCGCGCCGACGACGGCGACCCTTGCTTTTCCTATCATAAACATCCCCTTATCCCGAAGGTGCGTCCTTTGCTTGATTTCTTCCTTTATTATACATGAAAGCCCGACGTTTGGCAAGACTTCTCGGCATAGATTCTAAATCAAGCGGCATAATAGAGGATAGAGACGATTTGAAAGGAGCCGATTTCCCCATGCTTATGAAAAAGAAGAAAAAGAAAAGCCCCTCGCTCGGCGTGCTCGTTGCTCTGCCGCTCCTCGCCCTCGGCGCCTGCCTTCTGATGAAAAAGAAGGGCTGTGCGATGCTGCGCGGCGCAAAGCGCTGTTGCAGCGCAACCGAGAAGGCGATCGACGAAATGATGAACTGAAAAGACCTGTCTCCCTTGCAACGCTTGCAGGGGAGACAGGCTTTTATTATGCAGACTCGCCCGAGAGATCCACTGTTACCTTGGCAATCTCGGAAAGCTTTTCCATCAGCTTATCGTAGAGGATGCTCTCGTAAATCGCCTCGCGCCCGAAATAATCGTAGATATCCTTTTCGTCCATGCCGTAAAGCTCGTCGTACTCCTCAATCAGCTTTGCTTCACCCTCGGCGTACTCCTCGTCGGTCAGATCCCACTTCTCCGCCTTTACGATGCTGTAAACGATCAGCTTCTCGCGAGTTACCTCCTTGGCACGGCGGTCAAGATAGTCGTCGAGCGAAACGCCGCTCTCCAGACCGTAATAAAGCGAGACGAACTCCGAAAGACTGCTAAAGGACGTTCCGTATTGCTCCTTCACCATCTGATTGTAATAGGCGTACTCGAGCTTCAGCTCCTCGTGAATCTCCTCTCGGTTCGCCTTGACTGCCTTTTTCGGATACTTCCCCGTGAAATCCGCATTCTCCATCAGGTAATCCCAGATTTTCGATGCGATATCCTCCTTCTTCTGCTCGGCAAGCTGCTCGGCAAGCACCTCGCGAAGGTAGGTATCGAACTCGGCAAGCACCGTATCCTTGTCGGTCGAATCGGTCTTGAAATCCTTGTACTTCTCCTTAAGAAGCTCGGGGGTAAGCTCGGGAAGCTCGTAATCGTCAACGTACTGAATTACGACGTGGAAGGTTGCGGTCTTGCCGCGAAGCTCCTCGGCGTCGTAATCCATCGGGAACTTCGCCGTTACCTCGACCGTGCTCTCCTTGGATGCCATTGCGGTGATTTTTCCGACGATGGCAAGGCTCTCGGTCGTTCCGTTGCCGTCCCAGTCAATCGAAAGCGCCGCATCCTCGGCATTGCTGCCGTACCCAAAATCAAAGGTTGCGCCCACCTTCAGGGTTGCCAGCTTCTCGGCAAAGCGCTCACCGAGAATACCGGGGTTTGCAAGATCGACGCGCAGGGCGGGAAACGTCCCCGTCGTCCGCTTTCCCTCGGAGTCGATATACTCGTAATGCTCGATATTCAGATACAGAATCGAATTGCTCTTTACCTCGCGCTCCTTGGTCGTATCAAACTCCCGGCGGGTCTTCTGCGCAACCACGTCAAGCAGTCCCTCCTCAAAGCCCTCGACAAACCGCCCCGAGCCGATCGTCAGCTTGCTCGCGGAGCTGTCCGCCATGGTCGTTCCGCCCTCAAACTGAATGTCGAAGCCGTTGTTCTCGTTCACATAGCTGCCCCAGTACCAGATATAAGCGTCGTCGCCGTAATCGATAAAGGTCGTTTTGCTCGCCGAGGTCACCAGCGTGCGGTTATCAATCTTGAAAAGGCGGATCGCCCTCTCAACGTCCTTATCGGAAACCTCATAGTCGGAGTACAGGGTAACCGGAATTTCCGTATAGTCCTCTCGGTCGATGTGCAGATACTTGGAGAGATCCTTCTTCATATAGTCGTAGCTTCCGCAGGAAACGATCATCGAGACAAGCAGGCAAAGGATCAGAGACCCCGAAAAGAGTTTAAAAAGCTTTTTCATCGTTATTCTCCGTTTTGTTTTTCTTCAAGCGGCATTTGAGGGACGCTCTCCCTCCGAAAGGAATCCGCCGCTGCCGTGGCAAGCTCGTCACAGCGCTCGTTATAGGGATGCCCCGCATGTCCCTTGATCCATTCAAGGGTAACGTCATGATACGAGAGAAGCTCGTCAAGGCGCATCCAAAGGTCGGGGTTTTTGACCGCTCCGCCGGATTTGAGCTTCCATGCGCGGCGGCGCCACTCGGACAGCCACCCGAGCGAGACGGCATCAACGAGATATTTGGAATCGGACGTCAGATGCACCTCACAGCTCTCGCGCAGAGCCGACAGCCCCTCGATCGCCGCAAGAAGCTCCATGCGGTTATTCGTCGTCTCGGCCTCACCGCCCGAAAGCTCCTTTTCGTGCGCTCCATAAACGAGGATGGCTCCCCAGCCGCCCGGGCCGGGGTTTCCCCGACAGGCGCCGTCGGTATACAAGTGCACTTTCTTTTTCAAGGCTTCCCTTCCTTTCGATGTAAAAAAGGCGTTCTCCGAGAAAAAGAGACGGACGAGTCCGTCTCTTTTTCTCAAACAGAATTAGGGGTTTGCCGGCGTTGCCTCCGACTCCCAGGTGACGTTCGCCTTCTCGTAGAGATAGGTCATCACGGCGTCAAACTTTGCCGCCTCCTCAAGCTGCGAAGTCGAGAGATAGCCGTACAGCATATAGATCAGGTTCTGGCTGTAAAGCTCGCTGTAGACCGTGTCGTAATCAAAGCCCTCCTCGTCCTCGTAGAGCTCAAAGAGGTAGTACATCAAAACGGTGTGCGAAACGTTCTCGTAGGCGACCTTCTCAAGATAAGTCCTCCAGTCGTCCGCCTTGTACTCTTCCTTCTTCATCTCGTCCTTGCAGACCGCCTCGATATACTCCCCGACGTTCTTATACTCCTCGCGGAAGATCTTGCCGGTGCTCGAGTCGCGACCCTCGTTGTAGGAATACTCGTACTGATCGAGAAGCTCCTCAAACGCGAGCTTGAGCGCGCGCTCGGGCGGAGTCACGGTAACGAAAGGCAGAATGTTGTTCTCCCAGATGATCTTTGCGGCGAGATACATACGGGCATCCTCGTACTCCTCGTTGAGAGCGTCAAGGACATACGCCTCGTAGGCATCGGTCATATACTCGACGAAGCTTGCATAGGCAACGGCGTCGGTGAAGTCTTCCTCGCTCAGAACCCCGTTTGCCCCAAGATACTCGTCGTAGGTCTCGTGCTCCTTGTTGAGCTGACCCTCCCAGCTCTCCTCGATAAAGAGATCCAACTCATCAATCCGAGCGGCGCGGTACTCGGCATAGGTTGCATAGGACTTCGCCTCGGTCCAGTCCTTCTCGACCAGCAGGAAGTGCTCGTCGAAATATGCGCTTGCGTCGAAGTTGAGATACTTGTCGTGCGTGAAGATGCTCTCCATGTGATCATCTTCCTCGGACTCGTCGTGCTTGTGATCGGCGGCGGCGTTCGAATACTCTGCCGTGAAGTCCGGAACGTTATGGAAATAATCCACAACGACCTCAAAGGTAACCGTCTTGCCGGCAAGGCTGTTTCCGGAAAGATCCTTCGCCTCGGACTCGGCATCGTAGGTGTACTCCACGACAAAGGGCTTCCAGCCGTCGTCCTCGGAGTTCAGAGAATCGTCAAGATCGTTGATCGCAAAATTGACGGTCACGGTATAAACGTACTTATAGACGTTGGTAACGGACTCGCCGTCAACCTCCTCGGTAACCGAGACGTTCTCAAAGGTAAGCTCAAACGATCCCTCGGGATCGATCGTCTTGCCGACGATTCCCTCGCCGAAGCCCGCGGGGAAGATATCGGGAAGGTTCTTCAGATCGACGCGAACGTTATCCGTTACCAGATTCTTGTCGTCGTCGCTGTTTCCTGCCTTCTCATTCTCTGCGTTATATCGTACCCAGGTATAGTCGATATACACGACGGACTGGGGAGGAACGGCTGCATCCTCAGCTCCCTCCTGCGGCTTCACGAGCTTGAGCGCCGAGTCTGCCGGCTTCTTCCCAAGCAGAGAATCGGCGATCGCCTTCAGCTCAAAGGAATGCTTCGAGCCGGCGCCGGGAACGAGAAGCGTTGTCTTCTCCATCTTCGTGCCATCGGTAACATAAAGGATCTTGCCGCCCTCCGTGTAGTATCCGAAATAGTAAACGTACGCCGCATCAAACACTGCAATTTCACTCTCGGTATACTTTACGTAGGTGTTCTTCTCCTTGCCGTTCTCGTCGACCTCCTTCTCGCGGTACTGATAAAGATCATCCGCGAGCTCTGCCAGAACGTCATCCTCGGTGGGCTTCATCAGATCCTTATCGGGAACGTTCTGAATGCTCAGCCCAACGAAGCTGACACCGTTCTCAACCGTCACGTACTTCGAATAGTCAAGATCGGCATAGTCAAACCTCTTGGCAACCCGTCCCCAGATCGCGAAGAAGATTGCCGCGGCGATGAGAAGCACCGCAAATGCCATTGTCAGAATCTTTTTCGTCTTCGTCATGGATATTTAACCTCTCAAGAAAGCCCGTTTGGGCATACTGTACTATGCTATTATATCACAGTTTTTGAAAATTGCAAGATTTTTTTCTGTTTTCGCCATCAAAAATCTTAAAATTTACCAGGCGCGCTCATTCGACGTCGGGGGTATACGCCGCATCGGTGTCAACGGCAGCCCCGTTTGCGAGTGCGCGGACCGCCGAAACCAGTCCCTTAACCTCAAGAGCGTTGAGATAAAGCTCGGTGCTGACACCCCCCGTCGTCTGATCCGCGAAGCGAACGAGGCAGCGCCCGTCCGAATAGCGGTAGAAGCCGAGCTCGAATCTGCGACCGTCGGTCATTTGCAGACGGATGGCGAAGACGCGGCTCTCGGGGTCTGCCATCAGCGCCGTCTTCTCCGCCTCGCTGAGATCGGCAGACGAGGCGCCCGAATAGGTGGTCGTAAAAATCTTCAGAAGCAGATTCTTCAAATTATACACGCCGTCGAAGTCAATCCCCTGCAGCTCCGCCTCTCCGTTTGCATCGAGATAGATTCGGTCGAGGTTCTTGCCGTTTTTGACACGCTTCACCTCGTAGTGCGAGCCCTTTTGGGTCACGAGCATCCCCGCCCGCGTGTAGAAATGCGTATTCTCCTTCAGCATCGACTCGGCGTATTCGAGGTTATCCCAAATCGAAATGCCGCCCCACGTATAATAAGCGGTCTCGCCGTTCGAAAGCGCCTCGAAATACTCTCGGTTATCGAGCAGGACCTTCGATGGATTGACGAGCTCGGTTTCGTACTCGAGCTCGCCCGCCACGTAGGAGACGTACACGCGCTTTTGCTCTGCCCACGAGCGGTCGCCGTTGGCATTGACACCTGCGTAAACGTAGTAAAGAGGGTTGGTCGTCAGCGCAAAGGAATGGGTCTCCCTGAGATCGCTGAAATTGATGTCGAAGGAAAGCTCGGCAATATCGAAAACCGAAAGCTGCATGATGCTCGAATACATCCAATTTTTGGTAAAACTATAGTCGACGAAGCCAAAAAGCTCTTCGCTTACGCGCACGACCGTACCGTACAGAGTCGAGGCAACGTAATAGCTTCCGTCCGCCTGCTTTTCGCTGACGTAAATGCAGTACGGAACCGAATAGCTGTAGCTATAGGTGATGACGGCGTCATTGCCGTCGGTTGTATCCTCTCCGATCCCGAAGGGATACTCGAAATAGAAGACGTATGCGTCAAGGCCGAACTCGCGGATGCGCTCCGCCGTAATCCCGACGGCAAGCGTCTCGCTTCCGACGAGGTTGGCAAAATTCATCATGACGTTCTGGGTCGTGTCGGGATCGAGGCTGTACATCGTACGGTCAAGAGGACCCGTGATCTCGTAAATGCTCGTCGAGCCGTGAAGCTTATCCCGTTCCAGCTCGTTGACGAACTCGAAGGAAAGCTCCTCGGCATAGTCGCTGATCGAAAGGACCTCAAGATTCTCGTACAGCACGTAGCCCATCACCGCCGAATAGGGGCGGACGACGTCAACCGTCAATGCCTTTGCGGGTACGCCGTTTGACTTTCCGACGAGCGCCAGCCGAATCTGCTCGCGCGCGTAGGTGGTCTCCTTTTCAAGGTTGATGACGAGATACCGCCCGTCCTCAACGCCGTTGACGACAACCGTACAGTAGATCTGCGCATAGCCCTTGCTCGGAAGGGCGGCGTTCTTGGTCGTATTGATGTCGCTCAGACTCTCGTTCGTTGCAAAGCCGATGATCTGGGCAATGCGGTAGGTCTCGGTGAAGGTGTCGGCATAGGGCTGCCCGAGGTCGATCCTTGCACGCACGAGCTCGGTCGTACCGGTGGCGTCTCCCCCGACGGTTCTGCCGACGAGCGCCTCTCGGACGGCATCCGCAAGAAGCGGATCCGAAAGATCGACCGCGCCGCTGTAAAGCTCGCTCGCCTCCCCGTCCATTTCAATACGGTAGGTAACGAGCAGCAAATCGTCCGCCTGCACTGCGGCGCCCGCCGTTCGGTCAACCCGATCGGCAGAAACGATACCGTCGATCGAATAAAAAACGTACTCAAAGACCGAGTCCTGCGAGGGCGGCAGCAGCTGAAGCTTTTCGGGAACGAGGGCATCAACCCGCTCGCCAACCGCCTTTCCGAGAAGTGCGGCGTAAAGCCGATCGTTGATTTTTCCCTTGAGAAGATGCAGCATTCCGCTCTCGGAGCCGATCGCCTCTCCATTGAGAACGACGTTCCCCGCCGCGTAGAGCACGCCCGCCCCCGCCTTGACCTCCGAGAGCGCCCCCGTCTTCTGCCAAAGCCCGAAGTGAAGCGCCATATAGGGGCCGTACGTTTCGCTCGACTCCGCCATCACGCGAGGATTGACGTAGTAGGCAAGGCTCTTGTTCACCACGTCTCCAACCGACGAGGTTCCGGTCGTATATACGACGTCCCTGCCCTCAACGCGCAGGTAATAGCCGGTGCGGTCGGGAGTACGGTCGCCGACGTATACCCGATAGCTCCGCTCGGGATCGACGATTGGCCTAAGCTCCTCGAGCGCTCCGGTATAGAGCGTTCCGTAATTTGCAAAATCGTAATCGCCGAGTGCCTCGGACCACGCCTCGGATGCCTGCAGATCGGTCGTATCCACCGTATAATAGGTCACCTTGCCGTTTGCCGCAACCGAGCGGAAGACGAGGCTCTGTTTCTTGTCCGCATCCGTGTAGGAAAAAACGAGGTTGCGGTTCTTGTCGATTGCATAGCCCCTGACCTCGTAGTACGACGGGTGATCCGCGTCCGCAAGGCCGTAATTTGAGAGAATCGCCTGATAGGCGCTCTCGTCGGGACTTGCCGTATCGTTTGCACGGACGTAGATGCGATCCTTGAAGAAGCAGGAGCCCGTAACCGAAATGACGGTCGGAATCTTCGAGGTATCGTCGTAGAGCGAGGAGTACTCAAAGCCGGGGAAAACGGTTGAGAGCTCCGGCATATAAAGCTCGCTCTCGCCGTCTCCGTCCTCGTCGCTTCCGAGAAGGAAATAGTTGTCGGCGTCGGCAGCGGCGTCCGAGAGCACGTGAACGAACTGATAATTCGTGTCCTTATTCCAAACGCTGACCGAATAGAGGTCGGCGCGAGAGAACTGCGGGAACAGCACGCGGCTCGTCGTATGATAGCCCTGATTGTAGTAGTACGACTCGCCCTCGAGCAGATCGAGCGGCTCGGCGGGCTTCTCGGGAACCAGACGGTTGACAAGAGGACGAACAACCCCGAAAAAGAGTGCGGTGAGCACCGCAAAAACGGCAAGCAATACGATCAGACTTTTCTTCTGTTTCTTTGTCATGATACGCTCCAATCAAAGGAATCTGCGGCGGATGCAAACCGCGGCGCCGACGATCGGGACCGCCACGAGGGGGAGCACGATAACGATCACGCTCCAGAGCGTGAGCGAGCTGCCCGTGAAGGCCGCCAGCTCGCGGTCGGTGATAAAGTCGGTGAACGGCTCGTTTTTCATCTGGGAATGAACGAGGGGCTTACCGCCGACGTTCTCACTGTTCAGGCTGCTGGAGCCGAGATTCAGATCGGCATAGGAGTTCACGCGGGAAATGCTGCGGATCAATGCAAAAAGCACGTCGTAGTTGGCGCAGCTGAAGTCGGTCAGATATTCGTTGGTCGTCAGATTGGTCGTTGCGGCGCCGAAAACGTAGGAGTAATAGTTCTGCCCCGTATCCTTATCGACGCGAAGCTTGGTGGAAAGCGCGGCAAGCGAATAAACGCCGAAGTCTCCCGTCAGCTCGTTTCTGTCAATCGAATAGGCTTTGGCGTTCTTCGAGGAGAGCAGGAAGTCGGAATAGGAAACGCTCGACTCGGTGGAGCCGGAATGCAGCATGTCCTTTCTCGGCCATGCGCAGGAGACGCTTCCCGTTCGGTCTACGACGACGGCGGGCGCGCTCGGAAGCGAGGCGATGTCCCGATACATGCCGTACGAATAGGAGCCCGTATCCGAGGTATAATCGGCAAGCAGACGGGTATTCCAGAGCTCGCTTGCCGTTCCGACGGCGTCGCCGAGCGACTGCACCTCGTCCTTGACGATGCTCGGACCGCCAAAGGCGATGCCCCACTTCGCGCAGAACTGCTCAAGGTTCGGAAGCACGTGATCGGGATCCTTAAAGACGAGCAGCGAGCCGCTTTTTCCCGAGAGATAGCGGTCAATCAGCTCGGTCTCGGAGCGATCGTAATAGGAGGTGAGGTCCGATGCGACAAAGTCGCTCGTCGGTCCGTTCACGATCAGCGTGGCGCAGTCCTGTGGAATCTCATCAACCTCGGAGAGATTGATATAGTCAACCTTCAGTCCCTGTGCAAGAAGAAGCTCGTAGAACGCCGAGGAGTCCTCGCTTGAGAGCGGAAGCAGATTGGCGTGCTCGCCGTCGCTCTCGGGAACGTAAATGCTCTCGCCGTGCCCGTAAACGAAATAGGCAACGGGGGTATTGATGGCAGTCAGAGAGAAAAGGGCGGTTGCCATCGTATACTCTCCGTCAAAGGAGAAATAGGCGCCGTCCGCGCTGCTCGAATCGGTAATCCAAAAGCTCGCGGCGTTGTAGATGCGATAGCGATCGCCCGAGCTGACAATGACGTAGTTTGAATCGAGTCGGCTTGCCGAGGTGGTACGGAAACGGTCGAGCGCCGTGGGGTTGAGCGTCAGATTATAGGTCTCGACGTCAATGTTGTCGTAGCGGTTTGCAAGCTCGGTCGCAAGGATATAGACGTATCTCGTCTCGTAGCTTGCAAGCAGACGGTCGGGGTCGTTACAGAAGGTGATCGTGATCTCGCTCTCAATCTTGTCACACTCGCGGATCATCTCGTCGCTGAGCGTGTACAGCCCCTCGGGAGTCAAATCGACGTAGAGCGATTTGTATTGCAAAATTGCCGCAAGCCCAAGATTGACGAGGAGCAGGAGAACGATCACCGCCACCGAGATCGGCGTCATATAACGGCGAAGCGCGCTCCGCCGTGCGGCGGTTTTGGACTGTTTCATCGTGTTTTCCTTTCTGAGGTTGCCAAAGTTATCGGTTCTTTCGGCGGACGCGAATCACGTTTCCGACGCAGAGAACGGCGATCGGAACAGCCGCAACCAAAATGATCGACCACGCGTGCACGACTCCCATCGTCATTCCCTCGATCCGCTCGTTGTCGAAGGAAAGGGTCGTGCAGCCGAGCGGAACGTCGGTTCCGAGCATCCTCGAAAGAAGGGCGTAAAGGAACTCGCCGTTGGCATAGGCGTCCGAGCGAAGAAGATCCTCGGCGGTAAGATAGATGCTCGCGGAAAGGAAAATGCTTCCGCCCGCCGCATTGACAGAAAGCGCCGCCAGGGGATAGCTTCCGCTCGACGAGACCTGCTCGCCGTTGGCATAGGCGGCAGAGCCGGGAGCCGAAACGAGCAGCGCCTCGACCCGTGCGCCGTTTGCGGGCTCGGAAATTTCGATCGGCGACGCCTCGCGCAGCACCACGCGGCCGTCGCTGTAGCGGTCGATGCTCGACGCGATTGCGCTTGCCGTCTCGCCCGATGCGAAGCGAGTGAGCAGCGCAAGTCCGTCAGAGGAAACCGCCTCGCTGACGTCGCGCACGGTTGCATGCTCGCGGACGAGCCCAAACGAGGAAAGAAGCGCGTCAAGATGCGGAAGATCGCCGAGCAGAGCGTCAAGCGAGACGAACAGTCTTCCGCCGTCGGCGAGGTATCTCTGCAGCTTGTCAATCTCGGCAACGATGCCGCTCCCCGCCGCCGCCTTCTCAAAATCGTACTTGGGGTTCGAGATGACGATCATCGCCGCATCGCTCGGAATCTCCTCAAGCGTCAGATTGATTTCCTGCACGCGATAGCCCGCACAAACGAGAAGATTGTAAAAGCCGGCGCCCGAGCTCTCTCCGTGGTTGGCGGTGAAATAAACCGTCTCGTGCTCGCCCGAGAGCACCCAACGGATCATCGAGAGCATGACCTCCTCGCCGTTATAGGCAAGCACCGATCCCTCCTCCGTGAGATGATAGAAGCTCGACAGGCTCTGCACCATATACTCGTCACCGCTGTCGAAGATGATCGATTCGGTCGTAATGCGGTTTTCGGTTTCCACGCGCTCGCCGGATTCGTCATACTCGTAAAGGTATTTTTCGACCTTGCCGGGCTCGGTGTAAATGTTGATATACTCCAGCGTGATGAACTCGTGACGGGCGGCAAGCTGCTTGGCGGTTTCATGCGCCAGCCTGCCGGCAACGTCGGCGTCGATTTGGTCGGGGGCGCGGCAAAAACGGATCTTTACCTCCCTGCCCGCGGTATCGAGCTCGCCGAGATAGCTGTAGCTGACGTCCCCGATCTCATGCTCGTAGGACGCGCGCGTATAAGCGTACCATGAGTACCTCGTGGCAAGCGCGTAGAACGCCGCGTTAAAAACGAAAAGGATCGCGATAAACAGCGCGATGGTTGCCCCCGAGATCCCGCTGTAGCTCTTCGCCGCACGTCCGATCCGGGAAAATACGTTCCTCAAATTCATACCTTTCGGTTTCCCTTCTTCGGTTTCGGTCAGCGGTAGCGCCGTCTGTCAAAGATCCGCATGGTGAGGAACAGGAAACCCGCCGCCACCGAGAGATAATAGAAGAGAGCGGCAAAATCAAACACGCCCTGCGTAAAGTTCTGATAACGCGAGAAGATCGAAACGCCGCTCAAAATAAAGCGAACGAAGTAAACGGGGATCACGGCGTTCAGAAGGCTGATGACGAAAAAGAGAAGGACCAGGCCAACCGTTCCGACGGCGGCAGTCAGCTGGTTCTCGGTCAGTGCCGATACGAACACGCCGATCGCAAGGATCGCCGCACCGACGAGCAGAATGGCAATCAGATTGCCGAGCAGAACCGCCGTCTTGACCACCGCATAGCGGTAAAGAATCGCAAAGGGCAAAACAGCCGCCAGCATGGATGCCGAGAAGATCGTCAGAGCCGCCAGATACTTCGCCATCACCATACCGAAGATCGAAACCGGCGCCGTCATCAGAAGCTGCTCGGTGCGCTGCTTTCTCTCCTCGCTGAAGGATTTCATCGTCAGAAGCGGAAGAAGCACGACGAAGAAGATCATCATCAGCGTAAAATAGCTCGAGGAATTTGCGGTCATGGAGTACATCGTCGTATAGACGAAGATCGCCCCCGAAACGGCAAGAAACAGCGCAATAAAGGCGTACCCGATCACCGAAGTCATGTAGGCCTTGAGTTCTCTTTTGTAAATCGCAAGCATTTCGCTTTCCTCCGACGGTTTATCTGTTCTTTTTCGACTTCTTTTGCGTGATGCCGTCCGCATCGTCGACCAGGCGGATAAAGATGCTCTCAAGATCGTTTCCGACCGTACCGAGCCCAAGGATCGGCCAATTGCGCTCGGCGCAAAGACGGAAGACCGAGCGGCGAACGTCGGCGCCCTTTACCGTCTCGACATGATAAGCGGCGGCCTCGCTCTCGCGACCGGGAGCGCTCTCTGCCCCCGCAACCCCCGGAACGCCGCGAAGCGCCGCCAGAACCTCTTTGCCCGGTCCCGCGATGACGTACTCGTAGATTGCGCTCCGCTCGATCGCGCGCGTGAGCTCGTCGGTGCGCGCGTTGGCAATGATGCGACCGCGGTTGATAATGATGATGCGCTCGCAAACCGCCTGTACCTCTGCAAGGATGTGCGTTGAGAGGATCACCGTATGCTTTTTCCCGAGACGGCGAATGAGGTTTCTCACCTCCAGAATCTGCTTCGGATCCAGACCGACGGTCGGCTCGTCAAAGATGATGACCTTCGGATCGCCCACAAGCGCCTGTGCGATTCCGACGCGCTGGCGATAGCCCTTCGAGAGGTTTCGGATCAGGCGCGAGCGAACCTCGCGGATCTTGACAACCTCCATAATCTCCTCAAGGTGCTCGGCACGCGGCAGCGTACAGCCCTTGAGATCGTAGACGAAGCGAAGATACTCGTCCACCGTCATATCGGGATACACGGGGGGCTGCTCGGGCAGATACCCGATCAGGCGCTTTGCCCGGGTCGGGTCCTCGAGAATATCAATCCCCGCAATCTCGGCACGTCCCGAGGTCGCCGACAGATATCCCGTCAAAATGTTCATCGTCGTGCTTTTTCCGGCGCCGTTTGCGCCGAGCAGACCGACGATCTCGCCCTCGCCGATCTCAAAGCTGACGTCGTCGAGCGCGTATGCGGTTCCACCGTAACTTTTTACAAGATTTTCAACTCGGATCATCATTGGGAAATCCTTTCCTAAATCGAAGGCACCGATCCCGCACGTACCGAACGGTACCGTGGGATCAAGCCATGGATACTATCTAATATATTATAGCACAAGATTGTAACGAAGTTGTGAACGAAGCGCAAACAGTGTCGGAGCACCCAAGCAAAAATGCCGGCATCCGCATCCGTCGCCGAAAAGGGGAAGACAATGGGGGGGAGCTTTCAAAAAATTCGGAATTGCGAAAAAAAAGAAAGGAGAGCCGAAGCTCTCCTTTCGAAAAGGTTTTCAATTATTCTGCGGGGGTAGCGGACGGAGCCGTGGGAAGATTATACCACTCGACCATCAACTCGTCCATAGCAGTCTGCTTTGCGGAACAGAAGGACTCGTAGCGATCAAGGAATCCGCCGCCGCCGTTCGCAACGCTGCAGGGAAGCGTATAGAAGTCCTTGCAGAGCAGCATGTGCCATCTGACGTCGCCAACCTCTTGCAGAGTGGTGCCGCTCTTACGGGAACGCAGGATGCTATCGAGAATCATCTCACGAACCGAGTCGATATTGCTGTAGATCAGGTCAAGCATATCCGACGTGCCGAGGTTGAAGGAGGTGGTCTTGAACTTCATGACGATCTGGAGATACTCGTCCTTGACGGCGTCGGAGTTCTCGGAAACATACTGAATGTACGCGCTCATCGCAAGGAACTTGGGAGAGTTGATGTTGAACGCACCGAGAGCAGCCGTATTGTGAACGTAGGTGTTGTAATCGTCAACCGTTCCCTCCTCAAGCAGCGGAACCGGAACGACCGAGAACGTGTCATTCATCGCCTGCAGATCCTCGTGCTCAAGCTCGCCGAGGCGAAGCATTCCGGGAGTCATACCGAGACCCTGGCCGAACCAGGTGGTCGAGTCGATTCCGTTTGCCGAGCTGAAGGACCATGCGCCATCGCCGTTCAGAAGCGATCCGATGGCGATAAACACCTCGTTGATTGCCTCGCCGGTCGAGGGATAAGTGGGAACGAGCTTGCCCTCAAGCGCGGTTCCTTCCTTGCCGACACCGTCGGTGAGGCACTCGATTGCAGTCGAATACAGAGCGGAAGCGGCCATGCCTCCCATGTACTGATCCAGATAGATGCCCATACGGTCTGCGGCGTCCTCTTCACCGATGATCCCCTGATCAAGGTAGATCGCATCACACATCTGCGCCAGAACGTCCCAGGTCCACTTTCCCTCCTGAACAAGCGCGAACAGGTAGTCGGAGAGCGTCTCGCCCTGCTTCAGGGTCTCACCGGCAGGGAGAAGGATCGGGCCAAGCTCATCAACGGCGCCGTCCACCATCGTCATGTTGAAGGGAAGCAGCATCATGTTACGCCACAGCTCGTTGAAGTAGTCCGATGCCATGACGTAGATCTTCTCACGGTCAAAGGACATATCGCTCATGATGCTCGAATGCCAGCCGTCAGCCTCCCAATCGAAGTACGAGCCCTCAATCGAAGCAAGATCGCGGAAGCTCGAGTTGAAGCAGGACGTCACCATATCGTGCATCGTATAAACGAACATATCGGCAGCATTGGGGTTCGAGGCATCGTCGGTCTGCGCCTTAATTACCTTTGCCTGCTGGTTCCATGCCTCGGTCGTATAGACGTAGGTGATCGTTCCGATACCGAGCGCCTGCTTGGCAGCATCGTTTCTCTCGAAAACGAGCTGATCAATCTCGGTTCTCGCATGCTGCAGCGTATCGGGCCCCTGCATGTACTCCTCGCACTTCATCTGATACGCGCCCTCGGAAAAGTCGGTCAGCTGGAACTTGAAGTTGCGCAGAGAGGCATCCGCCGCTTCGAGGTCGGTCTTGATCGACTGCCACATGCTCTCCACGGGATCGGGCGTCGTTGGCTCGGGCGTGGTCACGGGCGGGGTCGTCTTCTTCGGCGTCGTTTCCTTCGAGCCGCCGCAGGACACGAGAAGAGCCGCGAGCATGATCAGAAGAAGAACCGCACTAAGCAATTTTTTCATCATAAAAACTCCTTTCAAAAATTACCGTTTCCGCGTCGGGAAACGGGATCGTTTCGTGTCAATGCGCCCATTGACAGATTTAACGATATCATTATACCACGCCGCAGAATGCTTGTCAATCCGGCTTTTGAATTTTAGCATATTACACAATTTTTGGAATCTGTTTTTGTGCAAAGCATCCAAAAGCAGCGGCGTTTTTGGATGCGACAAGCAAGCGTCGCGGGCGGAGAGCGAGCCCCTTGACAAACGCGCAGTAAAACCGTATAATTATATAATAATGATGAAAAGCCGTCCGCGCCGAGCGGAACGGCAAAATCAAGCACGAAGGGAAAGCGATATGAAGCGAACGAACCTTGTGGTGATGGCGGCGGGGATGGGCAGCCGCTTCGGAGGGCTGAAGCAGATGGAGCCGTTCGGCCCCAACGGAGAGGCAATTCTCGACTATTCGGTAACCGACGCCGTTTGCGCCGGCTTTGACCGAACGGTCGTCATCATCCGCCGCGAAATGGAAAAGGACTTTCGCGAAGCGATCGGAAGGCGCCTTGAGGCAAAAACCGACCTGCGCTACGTCTTTCAGGAAAACGACCGTCTGCCAAAAGGGTTTTCGATTTCTCCCGAGAGAACGAGACCGCTCGGAACGGGGCACGCGGTTCTCTGCGCGAGAGACGAAATCGACGCGCCGTTCGCCGTGATCAACTCGGACGATTTTTACGGGCGCGAATCCTACCGTATTTTGCACGCAGCACTGACCGACGGGAATCTTTCGGCGGCAATGGTCGGCTTCCGTCTCGGAAAAACCCTGACCGAGAACGGAACGGTCAACCGCGGCGTTTGCGAGGTAAAGGACGGAGTGCTCCTCGGCGTACGCGAGCACGAGGGGATTGACAAAAGCAGCGGAATTCCTCTCGATACGGTCGTTTCGATGAATATGTGGGGATTCCGTCCCGATTTTCTCGACTGTCTCGGCGCCGCCCTCGAGCGCTTCCTCTCCAACATGAAAAATCCTTTGAAGGATGAAATCTATCTCCCCTTCGTCGTCGACGAGGAGATTCGCGCGGGACGACTTTCGGTCAAGGTGCTGACAACGTCCGAGCAATGGTACGGCGTAACCTACCGACAGGATGCCGAGGCTTTGCGAAACGCCATTGCCAAGATGACAAACGACGGTATTTATCAGTAAAGCAAAGCCCCCTCTTTTGGAGATGCCAAGTGCCGATTGTCCTCGCACGGCTCTCCAAAGATCGAAAAAGGGCTGCCCCCGATTGAAGTGAACCCAAAAGTTTAGACAAAAATCAAATATTAAATTGCTTGCGAATGAGCTCGGTACTCCACCGGGCTCATTCCTTTTAGTTTGAGAGAAATTCTCTCATTGTTGTAGTAATGTATGTATTCTTCTAACTTCTC
>JAZNFP010000067.1:0-18150 GCA_045576095.1 Eubacteriales bacterium | reverse complement strand
GTAGGAAATACGCGAAAGCTCGGCAAGCGCAAGGGGCGGAAGCTCACGCTTTGAAAGAAGCTCCTCGATCGCCGAAAGCAGCTCGTAAAAGGCTTCGTCAAGTCCGCTCGGAAGCTCGCTTTGCGAGGAGAAGCCGCGCAGGACTCCGTCGCGGAGCGCACAGTCATCCTTGACAAGGGGGAGAAGGATCTCGCGCATTTTTCCTTCGAAGTCGCGGTATGCCGCGCCAATGGCAGGGTTTTTTTCAAAAAATTCAAGATAAGGCGCAAAGGTCTCGGGGGAAAGCGTAAGGGAATAGAGCTCGCGCGAGCGCTCTGCGAGGTTGTGCGCCTCGTCAATCAGAAAGCAATAGGCGGGGTTCGGCTCCGAGAAAAAGCGGCGGAGCGCCACCCTCGGGTCAAAGAGATAGTTGTAGTCACAGATGACGACGTCGGCGAGCATGGCATAGCGGAGCGAGAGCTCGTAGGGACAGAGCTTCTCCCTGTGTCCGATCTGCCGAAGGTCCTCGGCGTCAATGACGGTTTTGCCGAGCGCGAGAAGCTCACGCGCCGCCGCTTCCTCGCGCGACGGAGCGTAGCGGGAGAGCGGACAGCCGTCTCCCGTCAGATCGCGACAGGCAAGTCGGTTCCTGCAGATTCTCTCGCGCGAGGAAAGCAGAAGCACGCGCAGCTCGGCGCCTGCCGCCCGAAGCTGCTCCGCCGCCTCGGCGGCGGCAGCGGCAGTCGTTGCTTTCGCCGTCAGATAGAAGATTTTTTCACACGCCCCCTCTCCCATTGCGCGGACGGCGGGAAAGAGTGTGGAGATGGTTTTTCCAATACCCGTGGGCGCCGAAGCGTAAAGGCGCTCTCCCTTTCGGATGGCGCGGTAGCACGCAGAGATCAGCTCGCGCTGTCCCTCGCGCACCTCGCCGTAGGGGAAGCGCACGCGCGCCATGGAGGGGAGTCGCCTTGTGACACGCTCAATCTCCGTCGCCGCTCTCTCACGCACCAGCGAGAGGGCTCGCAGAGCAAAGCGCCCGAGGGCTGACGGCGTCGGCGTCTCGCTCGTCTCAATCGTCTCGCCGTCGGGGGCTTGATAGCGGAGCGTGATGCTCGGCGTTACCGAGGGGTCGGACAGACCGAGAAGATGGGCTGCAAGAAAGCCCTTGCCCCGTGCGTGGCGCACGAGCGTGCGCGAGGGGGCGGCACCGCTGAAGGGAAAGGTTAAGACGATCGTGCTTCCCGTACAGGGGACCTCTGCGCGAACGAGCCAAACGAGCCCCGCCTCCTCAAACTCGCCCGAAAGCGATACCGTCGGAAGAGATGCATCCGCGCTGCGCCCCTCGGACGGGGAGATTGCGTCGGTTGCCGAAAAGCCGTCGAGAGTCCCGAGGGCAAGCGCGATCAGCTCGTCGGCACGGATTTCGATTCTGTTTGTGTCTGCTCGGTAATGCACCGCGTCTTTCCCCCTTTTTCGTTTCTTTTTAAGGCGGCTGAAAGTTTTTTGAAAAAATTTGCGTTTCCCTATTGCATTTTCGGAAAGGATGTGCTAAAATAACATTCGTCACGCGGAGGCATAGCTCAGTTGGTTAGAGCACTTGCTTCACATGCAAGGGGTCACAGGTTCGAGTCCTGTTGTCTCCACCATCCTTTCGGACGGTGCGTGGCGCGTGGAATTTCTGGAGGCATAGCTCAGTTGGTTAGAGTACTTGCTTGACATGCAAGGGGTCACTGGTTCGAGTCCAGTTGTCTCCACCAGAACGGTACTTCCGTCGGAGGTGCCGTTTTTCTTTTGCTGTTTTTGAAAGGAGATTCCCTTGTGAATCACAATGCGAGGAGCCTTGGCGGCATCGGGATGCTGACCTTGGCCGCTTTGATCTGGGGCTTTGCCTTCTCGGCTCAGAAGCAGCTGATGGAGCATATGGGGCCGATCACCTGCAACTGCCTGCGCTTTCTGCTCGGGGCGTGCTTCCTCTTCTCGGTCGCGCTGGGACGGAGCGCCCTCAAGGGCAGAACGGTGGGCAAAAGGCGGCGCCCCTTCGTCTCGGCGGCGGAATGGAAGGGCGGAGTCCTATGCGGACTGCTCCTGTTTGCCGCGAGCCTCGTTCAGCAAATCGGACTCACCGAGAGCGGCGTCGGAAGCGTCGCCTTTATTACGGTGCTGTATATCGTCATCGTTCCGGCACTCGGGGGCTTTTTCGGTCGGCGCGTGCCGATGGGGGCTTGGATCAGCGTTGCCGTCGCGCTCGGCGGCGCGTACCTTCTGACGGTGGTCGGCGGCTCGCCTGCCGCTGACGGGATCGGCTCCTTGCGCGAGCTTCTCGGCGCGATCGGCTCGGCAAAGCTCGTTTTCGCTTTGGGCGACGTTCTCGTTTTCGCCTGCGCGATCCTCTATTCCTTCCATATCCTGACGGTCGATCGCTACGCCGAGCGATGCGACGGCATTTCGCTTTCGATGGTCCAGTTCGCCACGGCGGGTGTGCTCGGTATTTTGCCGATGCTGCTCCTGGAGCAGGTCTCGCTTGCGGCGGTGCTCGCCGGTCTTCCCGGGCTTCTTTATCTCGGCATCTGCTCGTCGGGCATCGCCTTTACCCTGCAGGTGCTCGGGCAGGCGAGAGTCGAGCCGACGGTCGCCTCGATCATCATGTCGCTTGAGTCGGTGTTCGGTGCGATCGGGGGCGCCTTGCTTCTCGGCGAGGTCATGAACGCTGCCGAGATCGTCGGATGCGCGGTGGTTTTCGGCGCAATCCTGCTCTCCGAGCTTGCGATGAGAGGGGAACGGTCGGATTAAGCAGAGCCTGTCTCAGCTGCCGAGTCGGCGGATGAGACAGGCTTTTTTCGTGCTTACAGCTGCTTTGCCGCGCCGAATTAAAGGTTGTCGATGTCCTTTCCCTCCAGCGCCGCCATGCCGATCGTCAATGCCCGAGCCGCGGTTGCACGCTCGGCATCGCTTCCGCTTTCGATTTTCGGCTCAAGCAGGCGGTAGAGCTCGCCGCGCGGACTCATATCGCGCCGCAGAGAGGGGTCGAGCACGGGGGTTGTCAGATTGACAAGAGAGAAGGCGAGGAGCCCGAAGGAGGAGCTGTCAAAGCGCTGCGGAATGCGGAAGCTCGCTCTCGTGCTTCCCTTCAGAACGATGCGAAGCACCGCGCCCCGGCCGAGGTTGTTATCGCGCACCACGCGCGTCACGGCACTGATCAAATCCGAATCGGTTTTCATATCGGTGACGTCAATTTCGCGCGAGAGACAGCGGCAGGTGCCGAAATCAAGGCGCTTGACGTAAAGTCGGCGCTCGTCTCCCTCGCGCACGATCATCAGAAGATTCGCTCCCCCAACGCCCTCGTCCTCGAAGGAGCGGCTTTCGGGCGAGCCGCTGTAGGCACACCATGCGTCGCCGATGCCGTGCAGCTCGGGAGAGGCACGGCCGGAAAGGGCGATATAGTCGGCACCGCTTGACGAAAGCTCGCCGTCGCTGGGCGCCTCGCTTCGGTAAAGCCCGAGAAGCAGCACCTCGTCGCCCTTCCGCTCGCAGACGGGGATCGCGGGCGGCGGTGCCTCGGGGTCGGTTACGGCGGCGCCGTAAAGCGCGATGCCAAGCTCGTCGAGGTCGATTCGCTCAAAGCTCGGCTCCGTGACGACCGTAACGTTCTCGGGCAGCCGTCCCGAAGCGTAAAAGCAGCCCTCGCGGTAGGCGTCGGCAGGGCCGGGAAGAATCACGAAGCGACAGCGTGGGAGCGCGCGCATCGATTGAATCAGGTACCTTGCGGTCTCGTCCGAAAGATCGGCCTCGTCAAAGAGATTCCCCGTGATCAGAGTCAGCGAGACCTCCTGCTCGCGGATATAGCGGAACAGGCGGCTCATCGCCTCGCTCTGAGCGCGCCGTCGATCGGCGCTCTTTTCGGGCGTGGGGGAGAGAAACGCGCTCCCAAGAAACACGTCTCCGAGGTGCAGAACGCGGATCTCGCTTCTTTCGGTCAGCTCGTTCATTTCGGCTCCTTTCGGTTCGTAGCTCGGCATTTTCATTATTATAGCACAGAACGGGTGTCGGTGCAAGAAGATTCTGAAAGAATCTTATTTTTCGTCTTGATTTGGCAGGGAAGATGTGTTACAATATCAAGTGATAAATCGGGGCAGACCGAATTCTGTCACAGAATCGGGAAAAAGGAGGAACGAAGGATGCTCAACATGGCCCATCGTAACACGCGCAAGCTCGTGCGGGAGAGGTGTGCATCCGACAACGTGCGGCTCGGGCGCTTTTTCACCAAGCGGGAGACGGCGGCGCATCTTGCTCGGTCGTTTCGCTTCGAGGAGCGAAAAAACGAGCTGACGGTGCTCGACCCCGGTGCGGGAACGGGGATTCTCTCGGCGGCGCTTCTTGAGACGGTCTGCCGCGGCAGAGCCGCGCTTTCGGTGCGCCTTGTTTGCTACGAGAACGACTCGAGCTATCTCCCCATGCTGAAAAACAACCTCGAGCGACTTCGTCGGCGCGCACGCCGCGAGTGGGGCGTTAAGGTTGTATGGGAGGTGCGCGAGGAGAATTTTCTTCTGCACGCCGATCCCGACGAGCGATTTGACTGCATCGTGATGAATCCGCCGCGCGGACTCGTTACCAAGGACTCCCCCGAGGCGCTTTCCGCAAAGGATCTCTTCAGCACCCCCGCGGTCGACCTGGCGTACCTGTTCGTTGCCTCGGCGCAGCTCCGTCTTGCCGACGACGGGCAGATGGCGATGCTTCTGCCAACCGCCTTTGCAAGCAGCGTATCTCTCCTTCGCCTGCGCGAGGCGCTCCTTTCGGAAACGAGGGTTTCGTCGATGCACCTTTTTGCAAACGAGAGGGGGCTGAAAAAGAATTTTCTCCTTACGGTGAGAAAAACCGAGGAGCCCGGAGAGGCGATCACCGTTACCACCACGAGCGACGAGGGCTCGGACGAGGCGCCGACGGCTCTTCCGCCTCTTCGCTACGGCTTTCTCGTGCGGCCCGATGCAAGCCTTTTGCTTCTTTCGGACGTAGGGGATCTTCGGGTGCTCGAGGCGATCGGACGCTTCCCCTGCCGCTTTTCGAGCTTTGGACTGAAAATGAAAACCGGCCTCACGCTTCCGTCGCGCTATCCCGAGCTTCTGCGAAACGCTCCGGGGCGCGGAGTCGTGCCGCTGATCCATCCGCGCTCGCTCGAGGACGGCCGCGTGAGCTTCCCGATTCCGAAGATGGAGGGGCAGTATCTCGCGCCCTCGATCCCGTCTCTCATTCAGCCGAACCGCAATATGATCCTCGTCAAGCGTTTTCCCGCCAAAGCGGATAAGCGCCGCCTCGTTTGCGCGCCGTATATGGCGTCGCAGGCGCCGGGCTACCGCTACATCAGCACGCATAACAAGCTCAATTACATCGACACCTCGGGAGAGGAGATGGACGCAGCCTTTCTCGTCGGGCTCTACGCGGTGCTTTCGACAACCCTTTACGACCGCTACGTGCGGCTCATCAGCCGCTCGGGGCAGATCAACGCGACCGAGTTCTCCGAGCTTCCGCTTCCCGACGCCGCCAACCTGCGCGCGATCGGAGAGAGGCTGATTGCCGTTCGCCGCTTCGAGCCTGCCGTTTGCGATGCCGTTTTTGCCGCGCATGTGAAAAGTGCGGCGAAAAAATAACTTTCTCGCACTTTCTTCCAAAAAATTATCCCAAGCCCTTGCATTTTCGCCTTGAATATGCTACAATGTCTTATAATGTTCGTCATATCATTACGCCGAGTGCGTAATAGTATCGTTTGGAGGATCAGATATTCATGAGTTTCATGACCGTTCTTGTAAGCTACGTGTTCCCGATTGCCCTTCTCGTGATGGGCGTCTTTCTGGTGGGTGCCGTTTTGATGCAGCACGGCAAGTCGCACGGCCTTTCGGGTACCATCGCGGGTGGCGCCGAGACCTTCTTCGGCAAGGAGCAGGGGAAGCGCATTGACCGTTGGCTCGGAAAGATGACGACGGTTGTCGGTATCGTTTTCGTGCTCGTCGTCGTGGTCGTGTACGTCGTACAGCCCGATTATGAGATCACGAATCATCATCAGGCGGTTTGGAAAAGCGTTTCGAATTTCTGGAACGAGTTTTTCCCTCCCGAGACCTGATCGTTTCGCAGTGAAAGCGGGAAACGGAGTCATGCATCCGTTTCCCGCTTTTTGTTATTATCAAAGGAAAAATCAAAGGAGAAGGGAGTGACGTCAAGGTGAAGCATTCGCTGAAACACAGGAAAAGGACGGTGCGGAGCGCACCGAGGCGAGAGAGACCGAGTGTCGGATACGCGAGCGCCGAGGGGGTTTATATCGGCACGCGGGGGCGCTTTGGCTTCGTTCGGATCGAGGGGGCAGAGGACGTCTTTATCCCCGGCGGTAAGGGCGGCGGCGCCATCGACGGAGACGTCGTTTCGGTGCGCTATCGCAGGAACCGAAGCCGATACGAGTCGGGGGACGAGCGCTTTGAGGGAGAGGTATGCTCGATTCTTACCCCGACGAGAAGGAGCCTTGTCGGCACCTATCTTTCGGCAAGCCGTTTTTCGGGCTTTCGAGGCCGCGGCGGCGCGCGCTATCTCGTTATCCCCGACGAGGCGAGGATTCCGTTGGAGATCCCGGTCGCTCCGCATCCCGATGCCGTTGACGGCGACAAGGTCGAGATCCGACTCGTCGGGCGACAGAGGCTTTCGGGGGAGATCACGCGCATCTTCGGTCCCGCCGCCTCGCGCGAGGCGAATTACGAGGCGATCCTTGCGGGATGCGGTATCGAGCGCCGCTTCGAGCCGATTGCCGAGCGAGAGGCAGAGCAGGCGGCGGCAAGGCCGATCGACACAAGCCGCCGCAGGCGTGTCGAAAACGAGGTGATCTTCACGATGGACGGCACTGACGCCAAGGATCTTGACGATGCCGTATCGCTCCGCCGCCTTGCGGGCGGCAAGTGGCTGCTCGGTGTGCATATCGCCGACGTCAGCAGCTACGTTTTGCCAAAAACCCCCCTCGATCGCGCCGCTATGACGAGGGGGACGAGCGTTTATTTCGTCGATGAGGTGGTTCCTATGCTTCCGAGGGCACTCTCAAACGGCGCCTGCTCTCTCTCTGCGGGAGAGGAGAAGGCGGCGCTCTCGGCGTATCTGACGCTCTCTCCCGACGGTGCGCTTCTCTCGTGCCGCGTGGAGCGGACGGTGATTCGCTCGCGTGTGCGCGGTGTGTACGGCGAGATTAACGAGCTGCTCGCATCGGGCGGAGACGATGCGCTGCAAAGCAAATACCGCGCCGTTTTGCCGTCGCTTCGGCGGATGCGAGAGCTGTATCGAGTGCTATCCGAGCGCACCGCAGGGCGTGGGGCGATTGCCCTTGAGCGCCCCGAGGCCGAGATTCTGCTTGATGCGTCGGGCTTTCCCGTCGAGATCCGACGCCGTGAGCGTGGGGAAGCCGAACGGATGATCGAGGAATTCATGATCCTTGCCAACGTGGGTGTGGCAACGTTGCTCCACAGTCGGAAAATCCCTTGCGTTTACCGAATTCATGAGAACCCACCCCCCGATAAGCTTGCATCCTTTTTGCAGTATGCCCGTCTGCTTGGGCTTGACACGTCGGGCATCGACCTCCGGCGGACCTCACCGCGCGAGCTGTCCGCTCTTCTCGGAGCGGCGCGGGAGATGGGAAACGCCGAGGCGATTTCCTATCCCTTGCTTCGCGCGATGTCAAAGGCGAGCTACTCGGAGCTTCCCCGAGAGCATTTTGGGCTCGGGCTTTCGCTGTACTGTCATTTCACCTCGCCGATCCGCCGCCTCTCCGACCTTGCCACACACAGAATCCTCTCGGCGGTGCTCCTTGACGGTGAAGACCCCCGTCGCTACGCGGCGTACGCAAAGCGCGCGGCGGCAGCCGCCACCGAGGGCGAGCTTCGTGCGCTTGATGCCGAGCGGAGAATCGAGGCGATGTATAAGGCGCTTTTCCTGTCTCGGCATATCGGAGAGACCTTCCGGGGGCGCATCTTGTCGGTGACGGGCTTTGGCTTCTTCGTTGAGCTTGACAATACCTGCGAGGGACTCGTGCCGCTCGGCGCACTTTCGGGCTATTTCCTTTACGACGAGCGCTCGTCCTCGCTCGTTGCGGGAGAAAAGCGCCTTTCTCCCGGCATGCGCGTTGCGGTACGGGTGGAGGATGTGGATCCGATGCGCGCCGAGGTGACTCTTTCGGTGCTCGAGGACTGAAGCGGCGCTCCGTGCGCTTCTCGCCGAAATCTGATGCGTCCCCTAAAAGCCGATAACCGGGCTTGGCAATCTCGCGCGGACGGTGTGAAAGAGGGGGCTGTATCGGATGCGCGAGATGCATTCCCCGATGCGCTCCGCACGCTCGGGGAGGGTTCTTCGCCGCTGTGCCATAGCATGAATGATGGGAGATGCCCATAAAGGGGCATCTCCCATCATTGGTGCCGATAACCGGGCTCGAACCGGTACGGGATTGCTCCCATCGGATTTTAAGTCCGAGGCGTCTGCCAGTTCCGCCATATCGGCTTGTTTTCGGATGACAGTAGTATAACATTCCAAAGCGGATTTGTCAAGTAACGGTTGATTTTATTTCGGAAATATGTTATACTGTAAAATGGCGATTTATGAGGAAGCATACGGGAGGCATGACAATATGAAGGAAAGGCCATGGATTTCGGACAAGCGCTTTGGAGAGGAGCGCGCGCTTTACCATTCGGTAGGGCTTGGCATCCGTCGCTGCCGCTTTGAGGGTGAGGAGGACGGCGAGTCGGCGCTCAAGGAGAGCCGCGATCTTCTCGTCGAGTCCTGCTATTTTGATCTTCGGTATCCCTTTTGGCACACCGACGGCGTTGTGCTTTCTGATTGCGAGCTGACCGAGCGGTGCCGCGCCGCCTTCTGGTACGATCGGAACACGACGGTGGAAAGCAGCCGTCTGAACGGGGTTAAGGCGTTCCGCGAATGCCGCGGCGTCTCGCTCGTCTCCTCGGAGATCGCCTCGACCGAGTTCGGCTGGCGCTCAAGAGACGTTTATGTTAAGGATTGTTTACTTTCGGGAGAGTACGCCTTTTTTGAGGCGCGGAATCTCGATATATCGGGACTTGACTTCAAGGGGAAATATTCCTTCCAATACGTCAAGAATCTGGTGATCCGCGACAGCCGCCTTGCGACCAAGGACGCCTTCTGGCACGCCGAGAACGTTACGGTCGTCAATTCTGAAATCTCGGGGGAGTACCTTGGGTGGTACTCGAGGAATCTGACTCTGATTGGCTGCCACATCTCGGGGACCCAGCCGCTTTGCTACTGTCGGGGGCTGCGGCTCATCGACTGCACGACCGACGGATGCGATCTTTCCTTTGAGTATTCGACCGTTCGGGCGACCGTCAAGGGAAAAATCGAATCGGTTAAAAATCCGCGCCGAGGAAGAATCTTGGCTGACGAGGTCGGCGAGGTTGTTTTTGAGGATGCCGTTCGGGACTGCCGCGCCAAGGTTTTTGTCGGCGGCAAGCGCGTATCTTGTAAGGAGAGTGTAAGGTGACACAAAACGAAGAAATCAAAAGAAGACGGACCTTCGCCATTATCTCGCATCCCGATGCGGGAAAAACCACGCTGACCGAGAAGTTCTTGCTCTACGGCGGTGCGATTCAATCAGCAGGCTCGGTTAAGGGCAAGGCAAGCGATAAGCACGCGGCATCCGACTGGATGGAGATCGAGAAGAAGAGAGGAATCTCGGTGACGTCGTCGGTTTTGCAGTTTGAATATGACGGTTATTGCATCAATATCCTCGATACCCCGGGGCATCAGGACTTTTCGGAGGATACCTACCGAACGCTGATGGCGGCGGACAGCGCCGTGATGGTCATCGACGCGGCAAAGGGCATCGAGCCGCAAACGCGCAAGCTGTTTAAGGTTTGCGCTATGCGCGACATCCCGATTTTTACCTTTATCAATAAGCTTGACCGTGAGGCGCGCGATCCCTTCGACCTGCTCGACGAGCTCGAAAAGGAGTTTGGCATCGGGACCTATCCCGTCAACTGGCCGATCGGGTGCGGAAAGAGCTTCAAGGGCGTGTACGACCGTCAGAAGCGCTGCATCGACGCCTTCTCGGATGCTCATCGCGGCAGGGAGCGCGTGCGCGGAATCGCCTGCGACATTGAGGATACCGCGCGGCTTGATGAGCTGATCGGCGAGTATTCGCGTGCGGCGCTCGTAGAGCAGATCGAGCTGCTTGACGTTGCAAGCTATGAGTTCGACATCGACGCCGTGCGTCACGGCAAGCTCAGCCCCGTTTTCTTCGGCTCAGCGCTCAACAACTTCGGTATCGAGCCGTTTCTTGAGAGCTTTTTGAAAATGACAACCGCCCCCCTGCCGCATGCGGCAAGGGAGCGTACGGTGGTTCCCTTTGAGGAGGGGTTTTCGGCGTTCGTCTTTAAGATTCAGGCGAATATGAACCGCGCCCACCGAGACCGCATTGCCTTCCTTCGGATATGCTCGGGAAAATTCGAGCGCGGAAGGGAATACTGTCACGTGCAGGGCAAACGGAATCTCAAGCTCTCCCAGCCTCAGCAGATGATGGCAGATGAGCGTGCGGTGATCGACGAGGCGTATGCAGGCGATATCATCGGCGTTTTTGACCCCGGAATCTTCTCGATCGGAGACACGGTTTCTTCGCCCGGTATGGGGATCACCTTTTCGGATATCCCGACCTTCGCGCCCGAGCATTTTGCCATCGTTGAACAGATTGACTCGATGAAGCGCAAGCAGTTTGCCAAGGGGATGACACAGATCGCGCAGGAGGGCGCCATCCGTATCTTTCAGGATCCCGGCATGGGCCTTGAGCGCGTGATCGTCGGAGTCGTCGGCGTTTTGCAGTTTGACGTGCTCGAGTTCCGCATGGAGAGCGAATACGGTGTCAAGTATATCAAGCGCGACCTGCCTCATCAGATCATCCGCTATATCGTCGGCGACGTGAATCCCTCGGAGCTGAAGCTCATGCAGGCAACCCGTGTCGTGCAGGATATGCAGGGGCGGTATCTGCTCATCTTCACTGCCGATTACGAGCTTCGCTGGGCTCTCGAAAAGAATCCTTCGCTTGAGCTCGCCGAGTTCCACACGATGTAAACTGAAATTTACAAAGAGAAAGACTGCCGCAAATGCAGGTGATGCATTTGCGGCAGTCTTGTTTTTAAAGCGCGCACGGCTTTCAGCCGAATTTGAAGATCGACTTGAGGAAGCGATAGCCGAAAACCGTGATGCGGCGCATCGGTCGGTGGCGCATCGTTGCGAAAACGGCGTTGGAGTGCCAGCGCAGCCGTCGGTAGAGCCAGGGGTCGCGGCTTCGGATATACTGCCAGAGATCAAGGAATGCGCGGTGCCGCTCGGGGGTATCGTTCGAATAGGTGAAGACCGAGCAGATCAGAATCATCATCGCGAGCTCGTGCAGCAGGTAATTTCGCAAGCGCTTTTCGGTTTTCCCAAGCTCCCTTAAGTCAAAGCAGTCGACCATGAGCTTGGTCACGAGGATCTGCTGATCGACGCGCTTTGCACCGTTCTCAAGCGTAATCGACTGGTCGGCGCGCCCGATAAAGTAGCGGTAGAGGTCGAGCGGCATATAGTAGATGCTTTTGACGAGCGGCAGGGGCTTGAACATGAAGAGGTTGTCCACGTAGAAGGTGTGCTTCGGAAGCACGAGCCCCGAGGCGCGGAGCACCTCGGTTCGGAAATAGACCGAGTGCATCATCAGGTACTGCGACGGACCGAAGCGTCTGACGTCCTTCCAGGAGCAGATCTGTTCGGCCGGGAAGTTCTTGCGATAGCTCATGACGAAGGTCGTATTGTCCTCGGCGTGCTCGTAAACATAATTGCAGACGTAAAGATCGACAGAGGTTCCCGTCTGCACCATCTCGCGCATCTTCGCGGTCAGAGTGAGAAGCGCCTCTCGGTCGAGCCAGTCGTCCGAATCGACCACCTTGAAGTAGAGCCCCTCGGCATGGCAAAGTCCCTGATTGACGCCCTCGCCGTGCCCGCCGTTCTCCTGGTGGATCACGCGAACGCGCTCGGGATACAGCGCCGCATATTCGTCGGCAATTTTGCCCGTCTCGTCGGTCGAGCCGTCGTTGACGATGATGATCTCTGTGTCCTCTCCTGCGGGGAGAAGGGAGTCAATACACTTTCTCATGTACCCTGCCGAGTTGTAGCAGGGAACGGTAAAGGTCATCAGCTTCATGCGTTTCTCCGTTTTGGGCAGGATGCCCTTTTTTCTATTATACCACATCCGAAGAAAACTTGCAAGCCCCCCTTGGAAAAACCTCGCGTGCGGATCGCTTTCGGGGCGATTTTTCGCTTTTTCGGGAATTCCGACGGGTGTTTCGACTTTTCAATTTACAAATGCAATACTGCTCTTTCACAGAATGTACAAATATTTTTGCTACCATTTACCTTGCTAAAGAATCGTTAACGATACGGAAGAAGGGAACAGAATGCTGAAGCTGAAGGAAATTACGAAGGAATATCGGGTGGGCGACGAAGCGGTTACCGCCCTGCGCGGTGTCAGCCTCGATTTCAGGGAGAGCGAGTTCGTCTCGATCCTCGGTCCGTCGGGCTGCGGAAAAACGACACTGCTGAACATCATCGGCGGTCTTGACCACTATACGACGGGAGATCTCGTGATTCGCGGCCGCTCCACCAAGGAATACGGGGATCACGACTGGGACACCTACCGCAACCATTCGATCGGCTTCGTCTTTCAGAGCTATAACCTGATTCCGCATCAGAGCGTGCTTCGAAACGTTGAGCTGGCGCTGACGCTCTCGGGCGTTGCAAAGGCAGAGCGCCGCCGCCGCGCCGCCGAGGCGCTTTGCCGAGTCGGACTCGGCGAGCAGCTGCACAAGCGGCCGAATCAGCTCTCCGGCGGACAGATGCAGCGCGTTGCCATCGCAAGAGCGCTCGTCAACGACCCCGATATCCTGCTTGCCGACGAGCCGACGGGTGCGCTCGATACCGAAACGAGCGTTTCGGTCATGGATCTTCTGCGCGAGGTGGCAAAGGATAAGCTCGTCATTATGGTCACGCATAACCCCGAGCTTGCCGAGGAGTATTCGAGCCGCATCATCCGACTGCTCGACGGTCGGGTGGTGGGGGATACCAACCCCTACGAGGCGCCCGAGGCAGAGCCTGCCGAGGCAAGCGCCGAGACCTCTCAAGCCAAGGCGAGACCGAGGCACCGACGGGTGCGCTCGCGCTCGATGTCTTTTCTGACCGCGCTTTCGCTCTCGCTCAACAACCTGATGACCAAGAAGGGCAGAACCTTTCTCACCAGCTTTGCGGGGAGCATCGGCATCATCGGCATTGCCCTGATCCTCTCGCTCTCAAACGGGATTAACGCCTATATCCTGCGCGTGCAGGAGGAAACGCTGACGTCCTACCCGATCTCGATTCACCGCGAGGAGACCGACCTTACCGCCATGATCGGCTCGATCATGGGCGCATCCGATTCCTCGTCCGAGCATGCGGTTGACGATAAGATCTACAGCAGCGCCGTTTTTTACAGCTTGATCAACGCCATGCTCTCTCCCGAGATGAATACCAATAACCTCAAGCCCTTTAAGGCGTATCTTGAGAGTGGGGTGCTGGAGCATCTTGACGTGACGCTGCAATACGGCTACGATATTCCGCTCTCGATTTGGTCTCAGTCGACCGACGGCTCGGGGAAAACGCAGTTCACCAAATCGGATATCGGGGCGCTTCTTTCGAGCATCGGCACAGGCGGCTCGGGCAGCGGCGTCTCAAGCTCTGAGAGCGAGTCGATGTCGAGCGGCTTTTCGGGCTTCTCGGTCTGGAAGGAGGTGCTTGGCGGCAGGGACGGCGAGCTTGTCAGCGATCTCGTCAAGGATCAGTACGACCTGCTTTACGGCAGCTGGCCGAGCAGCATGACCGACGTCATCCTCGTCGTGGACGAGAGAAACGAGGTCAACGATATGACGCTCTACGCGCTCGGTCTCAAAAGCGAGGACGAGATGCTCGAGCTTCTGATGGCGGCACTCTCGGGCGGCGGCATCGACGTCGAGGAGGAGGTCAAAAGCTGGGAGTACGGGGAAATTTGCGGCAGGACCTTCAAATTCCTGCTCCCCGCCGATGCGTATGCAGAGCTGGGCGGCGTCTGGGTCGATCTTTCAAGCGACGATCGGTACGCCGAGACGCTTGAGACGGTGATCCGCGCCAAGGGACTCGATCTCCGCATCTCGGGCATCATCCGTGCAAAGCCCGATGCGATGGGAGCTTCCGCGAACGGAACGTTGCTGTACACCTCGGCGCTCACCTCGTATATGTTAAGGGAAACCCTCACCTCGGAAGCGGTGCTTGCCCAGCTTGCCTCGCCCGAGACCGATATCTTCACGGGAAAGCCCTTTGAGATTGATCCCGAGACTCTTCCCAAAACCGACGCCGAGCGTGCGCTCGCCTTTGCCGAGTACGTCTCGGGCCTTGGCGATGCCGCCAAGGCAGAGCTTCTTTACGCGCTGCTGACCACCCCCTCGGACGAGGAGATTGCCGCCGCCGTTGAGGCGGAGCTTGCCAAGTTCGATACGGTAGATAAGGTGATTCAGTACGTGCAGCTCATCTACAGAGAGGCGTACGGCGCAAGCGACGCGGCAAGCGCCTATATCGCCGACTATCTCCGACAGATCGCCGAGGAGGACGAGGATGCGCTCTACGCCCTCTTTGCGGGGATGCTTGATACCGTACAGCGCTCAAAGTTTGCGGCGATGGGACAGGCGCAATTCGACGGCATCAAGAACACCCCCTCGGACACTGAGCTTGACGCTATTGCAGGCATGCTGCTTCTGAATCTGCCCTCGGCGGGACACCGCGCCTTCGTGCTCTCAACGCTGGCATCCGCTACCTCGATGAGCGAGGATGCGCTCGGCGCCTGGTACGACAGCCTTGACGCCGACGGACAAAGAGACGCGCTCGACCGAGCGGCAAGGATCGTGGCGCGCGAAAAGTATCCGCTCTATGCGGCACAGTTCAGTATCGACGGAAAATGCGCCGCAGCCCTTGACGGGATGCTCGCCGATATGACCGACGCCGAGCTTGCCGACGCCTACCTTCGCTTCGTTGACGACGGAAGCTCCCCCTCAAGCTACTCGGAGAACCTCACGCGCCTTGGTGTAGCTGACTCCGATTCGCCCGACAGCATCAGCATCTACGTCGGAACCTTTGCCGATAAGGACGCCGTTCGGGCGCTCATTGAGGAATATAACGCCTCGGTCGAAAGCGAGGACGACAGGATTGAGTATACCGACCTCGTTGCCATGCTCATGTCCTCGGTCACGATCATTTTGGACGCGATCACCTACGTGCTCGTTGCCTTCGTTTCGATCTCGCTCGTCGTTTCCTCGATCATGATCGGAATCATCACCTATATCTCGGTGCTTGAGAGAACCAAGGAGATCGGCATTCTGCGCGCCGTCGGCGCCTCGAAGCGCGACGTCTGCCGCGTGTTTAACGCCGAGACTCTGCTCGTCGGCTTTGCGGCAGGCATGATCGGTATTACCGTGACGCTTCTCCTCTGCATCCCGATCAACCTCATCCTGCGCGCTCTGACCGGGATCTCGACCATCGGCGCAGTCCTTCCGCTCGGTGCCGCCGTCGCGCTCGTTGCCATCAGCATGACTCTGACGCTGATCGCGGGACTCCTTCCGGCAAGGGTTGCCTCAAGGAAGGATCCGGTCGTTGCTCTGCGAACCGAATAAGCAGGGCGGCGTGCCGCCGCCTGCTCCCGTATACGGCTTTTGCTTGGCTTTGATGCACCCCGCGCACAAAGAGGGGCTATCCCAATTCGACTGCATTGGGATAGCCCCCCTTCTTTGCCTTCTTCGGGCAAGCGCGAAAGGAAAGAGGAAGCGAAAAAGGAAACGAGAAAAGGAAACGGAAAAAGGAAACGGAAAAAGGAAACGAAAAGAGAAACGAAAAGAGAAACGAAAAAAGGAAAGCGCGAATGCCCACTCGGAGCATTCGCGCTTTCGTGTATTCCGTAAAGGCTCCCGATCAGAGGAAGTCCTTTCCGTAGGGATAATTCTCCTTGTCGAAGCAGTCAGCTGCGACAGCGTCGCCGCTGGTGCTGAGAAAATCGTTCGTCTTCAGAACGAGGAGCTCAAGCTCGGGGGACTGATACTGCTTTTTCATTGCTTTTATCTCCTCTCTTAATTTGCGTTAAGGCGATTGCCGCCAACGAATCCGATCTCGACGGGGCAGCGAGCCACACCGGGATCCGAATAGTAGATCGCAAGGATCTTGGCACCCTCGGGAATGTTCTTCTCGACAATCTTACCCTTGTCGTTCGAGGAGTTTCCTCCGCATTCGATGCGGTTGGTCTGCTCGCCCGCATAGGAGACGGGCTCACCCTTGGTGGGCATCTCGGTCAAGAACCAGATCGCGGTCCAGCCGTTATCATCCTGACCAAGCTTCATGATGAGTTTGTCGTAATCGTAACCAAGCTCCGCAAGGTTGATAAAGACGATCTCGGCGTCTTCCTCGTCGGTGTAGAGCTGATTTTCGTTTCTCGAAACGGGAGGAATCGCGCCCTCAACAGGCTCAAGCTCATTCATCGGGTAAGAATACTCTGCGCCGACAGTAATGGTGAACTCGCCGTTTGCAAAGGTCCAACCGCCGGTGTAGATCGTGCCGTCGAGGATAACGGTCTTGAGCGAATCTGCCGTCAGGCCGTCGCCCGAGATGGTAGCGCAGGTTCCGTACTTGCTAAGAGTAAAGGTCATCGGATGCTCATATCCATCATAGGGCATGACCTGCTCGCCGTCCTCGATAACGACGACGCCGTCGATGTAAGCGCGGACAGCATCTGCGTATGTGTCGGTCGGGTTCTCCTTGTAGGTTGCGATTGCAGCCTCGTAGATCGAGGAGGTGGTAGGTACGGTGTAGTAGTACTTGCCATCAACCTCAATGTAGGAAACGGCGGTGAACTTTCGTGCGTAGTTCTGCGCGTGGATATTCGTCATGGAAGCCGTGAAGTAGGTGTACTCGTTGCCGGCAACACCATTCGTCATCTCAATGTTGAGAGCGTCCTCGGTATCAACCGTCAGAGCACCGTCAAGAGCATCGGTCGGGTAAATGAGGGTTCCAACCGTGTAGTCAATGCCTGCAAGATCAGCGGTCGGGATGCGGGTGGTGAAGCGCAGACCCGAGCTTGCGTTCAGACGAGCCGCAACCGAGGAGATCTCGATGCGGTAGTCGGTGGCGGGATCAGTGTTGATAAAGGTGATTTCGCTTGGCAGCTGGAAGTCGTAGGTACTGCTCTCTCCGTATCTGTAGAGAACGGCGAGGTATTTTGCATCCTCGGGGATGTCGAGCTCTACGCTTTCGCTTGCGCCGCACAGTCTTTCCATGCCTTCGCAATCGCCGGCAAAGCTGGCTTTTTTCCCGAGCTCGGGAAGCTCGGAGAGAAACGCTGCATAGACACTGTTCTGTCCGTTTCCAACGAGACGGACCTTCTCAAACTCGCATCCGTCAAGCGGGATCAGGACATCGTTGCGCGGGAGATAATATTTTGAGTTTTTGTAGTAAACGTTGATTTTGTACTCGGTTCCGGTGCCGTCAGCCCAGAGAGAGCCTGCCGAGTATTTAATATTCTCAATCGGATACGAAAAGCTCAAAAGGCTGTTGTCGAGCAGGCTCGGGTTGGTGTTCTCGAAAACAACCGATCCAAGCTCGATCTCGGCTCTTCCGTTGTTGTAGTAGCTCGACTGGATGACAAGATACTTTGCGTCTGCAGGGAGCTTTGCGTAGACGTAGCTTCCTTCCAGATTATTATTTCGGAAGTTTACGATCGTGACGTTGGTTCCGTCTGCAAGAGCAACGGCATTGCCGATCTCGGGATACTCGGTTACAAAGAGGAAACGGAGATTGGTGCTGTTCGCAGTTGAATGCATGTCTTTGGGGATCTCGATGGCAACCGTATCGTATTCAATGCCCTCAAGGCCAATGATCGTAACGCCCTCGCTGCCGGCCTGCGCCCACATGTTAGGCTTTGCCCAGTCGTCCGACGCGAAGCAAAGGTTCGTGATCTCGAGCTCTCCTGCATTGATCACGTATTTGTCTTCGGTTCCGGTCTCCGCCGGCTCGCCATCTGCCACAGCCGTGAAGACGAGCACCGAGGACAGCACGGTGATG
>JAZNFP010000066.1:0-8761 GCA_045576095.1 Eubacteriales bacterium | reverse complement strand
CCTACCAGGTGCAGGTCGTTTCGTGGTACGACAACGAGAACTCCTACACCAGCCAGATGGTTCGCACCATCAAGTATTTCGCAGAGCTGTAATTCGGCAATGCAAAAAAAGAGCGAGAGTAAATCTCGCTCTTTTTTATTTCAATGCGGCAAAAAACGAGGATGCCTCAAGCGTTTGAGGCATCCTCGTTTGCACGCTCAGGAGATTCTTCGCTAAGACGGTACAGATAAGCTCTGCCCTGCCGTCCGATGCGCCGCACGACTCCGAGATCGTTTAGAAGGAGAAGGAGCGTGCCCGCCGTTTTCCTTGAAACCTTCAGCGCTTTTGAGAACTCAAGCGAGGTGAAGGGCACGGCGAGCCCCTCGGGCAGAAACGCCGCATAATCGGCAGGCGAGGTAAAGGAAAGATCCTCTGCGAGTGCATAGGGAATGCGCTCGCAACGCTCGACACGGCGGCCGCCCGCCGTCCTTTTCTTATACTCGTCACAATCGAGCAGAATCACACGAAGGCGGAAGTTCGGATGCGAAAGATAGCGGCGGATACGATAAAGCTCACGCGCCGCATCGGCAAGCCGTCCGATTTTCGGGCTTTTGCGTTTCGGAGACAACTCGTGCGTTTTCGGATTGATCCAGGAAAGGCGGCGGTGGCGCGCAATCGGATAGACGACGGTCGTCACCGACTCGGCAAGGAAAATGTCAAGCTTTCTCGGAAGTCTCTCAAAGGCTCTCGTCTGAATCTCAAAAAAGCCCTCGCCGTTGCGAACGTCGGCGTAAAACCCCTTCCATTTCTGCTCGTGATGCGTGGGGTCCGCATCAAGATAGTGCTTTAGAATCGCGTGTAACGCCTTTTCGCCGAGCGTTCCGATGCCGCTTGGCTCTCCGTCGTAGCCAAGCACGGCGGCTCTGGCGGAAAGGAAGCGTTGCTTTTCGGTCATGCGCCGAGCTTCTTTTCAAGCCGCGTGCGAACCGCGCGAAGGAAATCGGTCGAGTTGACTGCCTGAACCTTACTTCCCTCGTCCACAAGACCTGCAAGGTCCTTGGTCATAATGCCGTCGGTGAGCGTTTCGATACAAGCTGCCTCGAGTGCGTCGGCGTAGGCAACGAGATCAGAGAGACCGTCAAGCTCACCGCGCTTACGGAAGGCTCCGCTCCATGCATAGATGGTTGCCATCGGGTTGGTCGAGGTTTCCTCGCCCTTCAGATAACGGTAGTAATGACGGGTAACGGTGCCGTGCGCCGCCTCATACTCAAACTTTCCGTCGGGTGAAACGAGCACCGAGGTCATCATGGCAAGCGAGCCGAAGGCGGTTGAAACCATATCGCTCATCACGTCGCCGTCGTAATTCTTGCACGCCCAGATAAAGCCGCCCTCGCTGCGAATGACACGCGCAACGGCGTCGTCAATCAGCGTATAGAAGTACTCGATCCCCAGCTCCTCAAAGGTCTTTCGATAGCACTCCTCATAGATCTCGGCAAAGATCAGCTTGAAGGTCTGATCGTATTGCTTTGAGATCGTATCCTTGGTCGAAAACCAAAGGCTCTGCTTCGTATCGATCGCATAGCGGAAGCAGGAATGCGCGAAGGATCGGATCGAGCTGTCCTTATTATACTGTGCCTGCAAAACGCCTCCGCACTCAAAGTCGTAGACCTTTTCGCGGAAGGTGGTTCCGTCCTTGCCCGTGAACACGAGCTCCGCCGTTCCCTCCCCCGGCACGCGATACTCGGTCGCACGATAAACGTCGCCGTAGGCATGACGGGCAATCGTAATGGGCTTTTTCCAGGAGCGGACGATCGGGCGGATCGAGTCAAGCAGGATCGGCGCGCGGAAAACCGTTCCGTCGAGGACGGCACGGATCGTTCCGTTCGGGCTCTTGTACATCTCGCTGAGGTTGTATTCCTCAACGCGCTGCTTATTCGGCGTGATGGTCGCGCACTTGACGGCAACGCCGAGCCGCTTGGCGGCGTTGGCGCTGTCGATCGTTACCTGATCGTGCGTTCTCTCACGCTCGGGGAGTCCGAGGTCGTAGTATTCGGTTTTGAGATCCACGAACGGAAGGATCAGCTCATCCTTGATCGCCTTCCACAGGATTCTCGTCATTTCGTCGCCGTCCATTTCGACAAGCGGCGTTGTCATACGGATCTTTTCCATATATCGTTCCTTTCGCTTTTATGCGTTACGGGTATAGTCAAGGAGTCCGCCCGCAAGGAGAATCTCGCGGTTGCGGTCGGTCAGACGGGCATCCAGCAGAATGCTCTCCCCCGTCGTCTCGTTTTCGAGCGTTACCTCGCCGCACGCAAGCGATGCGTGCAGATTCCGAATGACGAGCTTATCGCCCATATGAAGTCGATCGTAATCCTCGGGGGTACGGAAGGTCAGCGGCAGAATGCCGGCATTGACGAGGTTCGCCGCGTGGATTCTTGCAAAGGACTTGGCAATCACGGCGCGCACGCCGAGATAGAGCGGAACGAGCGCCGCATGCTCACGCGAGCTTCCCTGCCCGTAATTGACGCCGCCGACGATGATCGAGGAGCCCGCCTCGCGCGCACGCTCGGCAAAGGTCTCGTCGCAAACCGCAAAGCAGTATTTCGAAAGATACGGAATATTCGAGCGGTACGGCAGAATCTTGGCGCCCGCAGGCATAATGTGGTCGGTTGTGATATTGTCGCCAACCTTAAGCGTCAGAGCCGCCTCAAGGCAGTCGGAGAGCGGTCTCGTCTCGGGGAAGGGCTTGATATTCGGGCCGCGACGGACCGAAAGCGACTCAGCCTCCGCCTCGGATGCCGGGAGAAGGATTGCGCTGTCGTCAATCTTGAAGCTTGACGGAAGCTCGATCTCGGGACACTCGCCGAGCACCTCGGGATCGGTGATATAGCCGGTCAGAGCCGATGCAACGGCAACCTCGGGGGATACGAGATAGACGCCGGCGTCCTTGGTCCCCGAGCGCCCCTCAAAGTTACGGTTGAAGGTACGGAGCGAAACGCCCGCGGAGTTCGGCGAGAAGCCCATACCGATGCAGGGGCCGCAAGCGCACTCAAGCACGCGCGCACCCGATGCGAGAATATCCGAGAGCGCACCGCAGTCGGCAAGCATCGAAAGCACCTGCTTTGAGCCGGGAGAGACCGAGAGACTGACGCTGTCGTCGATCTTTTTGCCGCGGAGCATGGCGGCAACCTTCAGAAGATCGGCAAGTGAGGAGTTGGTGCAGGAGCCGATGCAAACCTGATCAACCTTGATTTCGGACAGCTCCTTGGCGGGGCGGACGTTATCGGGCATATGCGGGCAAGCAACGAGCGCCGAAAGCTCGTCAAGATTGATCTCGATCACGCGATCGTACACGGCGTCGGGATCGGATGCAAGCGGAATATAATCCTCCTCGCGCCCCTCGGCACGCAGAAACTCGCGCGTGACCTCGTCGGACGGGAAGATCGAGGTGGTGGCACCGAGCTCGGTGCCCATGTTGGTGATCGTGGCGCGCTGGGGGACCGAAAGAGAGGCAATCCCCTCTCCGCCCCACTCAATGATCGCGCCGACACCGCCCTTGACCGAAAGAATGCGAAGGATCTCAAGGCTGATATCCTTGGCGCTCACCCAGGGGCGAAGCTTTCCGAGGAGATTGACACGGTACATTTTCGGCATCGTGATGTAATACGCGCCGCCGCCCATGGCAACTGCAACGTCAAGTCCGCCCGCACCCATCGCGAGCATACCGATACCGCCGCCCGTCGGCGTATGGCTGTCCGAGCCGATCAGGGTCTTTCCGGGCTTGCCGAAGCGCTCAAGATGCACCTGGTGGCAGATGCCGTTTCCGGGGCGGGAGAAGCGCAAGCCGTACTTTTTCGCCACCGATTGGATGTAAAGATGGTCGTCGGCGTTCTCAAAGCCCGACTGCAGCGTATTATGATCTACGTAGGCAACCGACAGCTCGGTACGCACGCGGGGGATGCCGATCGCCTCGAACTCGAGGTACGCCATCGTTCCGGTTGCATCCTGCGTCAGCGTCTGGTCGATGCGGAGCGCGATCTCCTCGCCCGGGATCATGCTTCCCGAGATCAGATGGTCACGGATAATTTTCTGTGCAATCGTAAGTCCCATTCTGTCACCCTGCTCTCTTATTTGTCCTCGTTTTTATGCTCGTTCGTCCAGCGGACGACAAGCTCCTCAAGCTCCTCTGTCGAGATCGCGGTCTGACGCCCCGACGCATACTCGGTATCGGTCCACTCCTTGACGAAGAGAACGATCGGATCGCGCTTGGTAACAGACTCGTCTCCGGTGAGGTTGTAATGCTGGTTGATCCAATAGGCAACCCCGGCAAGCCCCGAGGTGTTCGTAACCGTTACGCTGGCGGGACGGTTCAGAAGCTTCTCGGTATTAAAAATGTTGTAGATCTCCTGATCCTTCATCAGACCGTCCGCGTGAATGCCGGCGCGTGTCACGTTGAAGTTCTCACCGACGAACGGTGTCATCGGGGGGATCACGTAACCCATCTCACGCTCAAAATAACGGGCGATCTCGGTGATGACGGTCGGATCCATCCCATCTAGCGAGCCGCGCAGAGACGCATACTCAAAGACCATCGCCTCAAGCGGAATGTTTCCGGTCCGCTCGCCGATGCCGAGCATCGAGCAGTTGACGGAGGAGGCTCCGTAAAGCCATGCACAGGTCGCGTTGGAAACCGCCTTGTAAAAGTCGTTGTGCCCGTGCCACTCGATCATCTCTGAGGGGACGTCGGCGTAATGCTGCAGACCGTAAACGAGTCCGGGAACGCTTCGCGGAATGGCAGAGGACGTAAAGGGAACGCCGTAGCCCATCGTATCGCAGATGCGGAACTTGATCGGAATGTTCGCCTCGCGGCTCATCTTCTGAAGCTCATAAACGAAGGGGAGCACGAATCCGTAGTAGTCGGCGCGCGTGATATCCTCAAAATGACAACGGGGACGGATACCGAACTCAAGGGCGGCGGAAATCGTCTTTTTATAGTGCTCAAGAGCCTGGTGTCGCGTCATGCCCAGCTTGCGGAAGATGTGATAATCCGAGCAGGAAACGAGCACACCGGTCTCGGCGATCCCCATATCGCGGATCAGCTTGAAGTCACCAAGTGTTGCGCGGATCCACGTCGTGATCTCGGGAAACTTCAGCCCGAGATCCTGGCAACGGCGGATCGCCTCACGGTCGGTCTCGCTGTATACGAAAAATTCGGTCTGACGAACGAGTCCGTTCGGACCGCCGAGACGCGAAAGCATCTTATACAAATCTACGATCTGCTTCACCGAGTAGGGGGCACGCGACTGCTGTCCGTCACGGAAGGAGGTATCGGTCATCCAGATCTCCGAGGGCATTCCGAGCGGCACGCGCGTATGGTTAAACTGCACCTTCGGAACCTCGTCATAAGGGAAAATATCGCGGTACAGGTTCGGCTCGGTGACGTCAACCAGCGGATAATGATAGGAGTCCTGCTCGAGCAGATTGGTTTTGGGTGAAAGTTTGATCAAAGGTCATGCTCCCTTCTGTGGTAAAGTGCAAGTGGCTGTGCCAAAAAAATAAATATACAATTATTATATACGATTTCTCTCTCTTTGTCAATCGTTTTTGAAGCTTTATTTCCTCGTTTTCAGGCATATTTTGCACCTGTTTTCCCCTTTTTCTGTTGATTATGAATTTTTCAAATTTGATTCCTGCATTTCAAGCAAAGCGGTCCGATGCATCAAAGCCCCGTAAAGGACAAAGGACGCCCCCCTCGGGCGTTTCGGCTTGAAAAAGGGCTCCGCCCCTCCCTTTGGCTTGCTTGACAAATGCTCAAAACTGTGCTATAGTAATGGCAATGAAATCCACCACCGCCCCCGTTGCCGATAAAAAACGGCGGGCTTCCTCATTTTACGACGGATAGGAGAATTCAGAATGGGAAAATATTTCGGAACCGACGGCTTCCGCGGCGAAGCAAACAAGGAGCTTCGCTCAGAGCACGCCTTTCAGGTCGGGCGCTTCCTCGGTTGGTACTACAGCAGCCCTATCTCAGGCTGTGCCATCCCCGGGCATAAGACCAAGGTCGTGATCGGAAAGGATACGCGCCGCTCGTCGTATATGCTCGAATATGCATTGGCATCGGGGCTTACCGCCTCGGGGGCGGATGCGTATATTATGCACGTCACCACGACTCCGAGCGTTTCGTATATCACGCGGCTCGATGATTTCGACTGCGGCGTGATGATCTCCGCCTCGCACAACGTCTTTTGCGATAACGGCATCAAGCTCGTCAACCGCTGGGGCGAGAAGATGGATGACGAGACCATTCGCCTGATCGAGGCGTATATCGACGGAAATCTTGCGGAGCTTGGCATCAGCGGAGCCGATCTTCCCCTTGCAACAGGAGAGGACGTCGGCTGTATCATCGACCACGCGGCAGGTCGCAACCGTTACGTCGGTTATCTCATCTCGCTCGCTACCCGTTCCTTCAAAAATCTTCGCATCGGGCTTGACTGTGCAAACGGAAGCGCCTGGATGATTGCAAAATCGGTTTTCGACGCACTCGGCGCCAAAACCTACGTCATCAACAACTCCCCCGACGGAACCAACATCAACGACGGCGTCGGCTCGACGCACATTGAAGGGCTCTGCAGATTCGTCAAGGCGAATCTGCTCGATATCGGCTTTGCCTTTGACGGAGACGCCGACCGCTGTCTTGCCGTTGACGAGCGTGGCGAGATCGTGCACGGCGATCATATCCTCTATATCTTCGCAAACGCGCTCAAGAGCCGCGGACAGTTGACCAACAACACCGTGGTTGCCACCGTTATGTCGAACCTCGGGCTTTTCCGCGCGCTCGACGAGTCGGGCATTTCTTACGAGAAAACCGCCGTGGGTGACAAGTACGTTTACGAGTGCATGACCAAGGGTGGGCATTGCGTCGGCGGCGAGCAGTCGGGGCATATCATTCTCTCGAAGTATGCAACGACGGGCGACGGCATCCTGACCGCGATCAAGCTGACCGAATGCATGCTTGAAGCAAAAAAGAAGCTGAGTGAGCTCGCAGCCCCCGTCGTGATCTATCCGCAGGTTCTCTCCAACGTCCGCGTCTCCGACAAGGATCTCGTTCTAAACGACGCCGAGATTCTCTCGCGCGCCGATGCGATCAACGCCGAGCTTGGCAACGGCGGCCGCATGCTTCTGCGAAAGAGCGGTACCGAGCCGGTCGTTCGTGTCATGGTGGAAGCATCTCACAAGAGCATTTGTGAGAGATACGTTTCCGAGATTGTCGATATGATCCACAAGAAAGGCTACTCGGCGAAATAAACTCGCTTTTACACCGTCCGCCCCGAAAAATACGGGGCGGACGGTGTTTTTCTATTTCACGAACGTCAGACGGAACGTTCATCCCTCTGCCTTCCCTTTTGATAAAAAAGCCCTCGGCAATTTAGCCGAGGGCTTTTCGATTATCCCAATCGGAACGATGCGGGATTCTTACTTGTTCGAGATTGCTGCCTGAGCGGCTGCAAGTCTTGCGATCGGAACGCGGAAGGGCGAGCAGGAAACGTAGTCAAGTCCGATCTTGTGGCAGAACTCAACCGACGTGGGATCGCCGCCGTGCTCACCGCAGATACCGACGTGCAGCTTTGCGTTTGCAGGTCTACCGAGCGTGAGAGCCATCTCCATCAGCTTGCCGACACCACTCTGGTCAAGCTTTGCGAAGGGATCGTTCTCGAAGATCTTTGCATCGTAGTATGCGGAGAGGAACTTACCGGCATCGTCACGCGAGAAGCCGTAGGTCATCTGGGTCAGATCGTTGGTACCGAAGCAGAAGAAGTCAGCGTTTGCAGCGATCTCGTCTGCGGTGACGCAGGCTCTCGGGATCTCGATCATGGTACCGACCTCGTACTTCAGCTCAACGCCTGCCTTTGCGATCTCGGCGTTTGCGGTCTCAACGACGACAGCCTTGACGTACTTCAGCTCCTTGACGTCGCCAACGAGAGGAATCATGATCTCGGGAACGACGTTCCAATCAGCGTGCTTCTTCTGAACGTTGATAGCGGCACGGATCACGGCAGTCGTCTGCATCTTTGCGATCTCGGGGTAGGTAACGGCGAGACGGCATCCGCGATGACCCATCATGGGGTTAAACTCGTGCAGCGATGCGATGAGCGTCTTGATGTCCTCAACCGACTTGCCCTGTGCGCTCGCAAGAGCAGCGATGTCCTCCTCGGTGGTGGGCACGAACTCGTGCAGAGGGGGATCAAGGAAACGGATGCAAACGGGGTTGCCCTCGAGAGCCTCGTAGAGAGCCTCGAAGTCGCCCTGCTGATAGGGCAGGATCTTCGCCAGAGCAGCCTCGCGCTCCTCGGCGGTATCGGAGCAGATCATCTCGCGGAATGCAGCGATTCTGTCTGCCTCGAAGAACATGTGCTCGGTACGGCAAAGTCCGATACCCTCAGCGCCAAGCTCTCTTGCCTTCTTTGCATCGGCAGGCGTATCGGCGTTGGTTCTGACCTTCAGGGTTCTGAACTCGTCTGCCCAGCCCATGATGGTACCGAAGTTGAAGTCGGAGGCCAAGCGGTCTTAGGAAGACAATGACTAGACCCAACTCCTTGGCTCACAGAACGACATGGCTACGATCCGACTTTGGAGAGGGGGATCGAGGAATCTGATACATACGGGAGTACCCTCAAGAGCCTCGTAGAGAGCCTCGAAGTCGCCCTGCTGATAGGGAAGGATCTTAGCAAGAGCAAGTCGGAGGCCAAGCGGTCTTAGGAAGACAATGACTAGACCCAAC
>JAZNFP010000065.1:0-34198 GCA_045576095.1 Eubacteriales bacterium | reverse complement strand
GATAATTTCGGCAGCAACGAGGTCGAGATTGTAGGGGCTTTTTGAGGCGAGCAGGACGCCGATCTCGCGGGGGGATCCCTGCGTCGGTCCGTTCCCCTCCATACCGACGATCGCGTCCGAGATCGAAAGCACGGGACGGGCGAACTCGGCGAGATCGACCAGCATATCGGCAAAGGCGCCGTGATCGGGGAATCGAAAATGGTATTCGGGCTTCATCGTGCCGGGAACGATTCCAAACAGATTCTTAACGGCGTTTGACATCCCCATCATGCCGTGAGATTTCAGCTTGCATACGTTGATGAGCAGATCCACTCGGTCGATCCACGAGGTGTAGGTGAAGGAATTGGCAGCACGGGCACTCGCAAGATACCCCTCCGATTGCCCGAAATCGTCATTGAGGCGCCCTCCCGCTTCCGTCACCGCGCTCATTCCCGACGCGCGGTAAACGCGAGAGACGAAGGCGGGGGTGTAAAGCCCCCCGGGGCTGTCGCCGACAATGACCTCGGACGCACCCGAGTCGAGCAGGATCCGCACGAGCGCGGCAAGGAGCAACGGATGCGTCGTTGCCGCCTTCTCGGGTGCCATTGCAGATACAAGGTTGGCTTTGATACCGACCTTCGAGCCGGGTTTCAGGCTGTCAAGTCCGTTTACGCTCGAAATCAGCGCGGATAGCTTTTCACGCAGCCGAGCATCGGAATAGTCTGAGCAGGCGACGGCGGCAACGGGCAGCTTCAAACGGTTTTCCATACGTAAGACGCGTATTCCTTCCCCGAAAGATCACAAAGCGAGAAGCTTCGGTTTTCGTAAATGAGGTATGACGGAACGGTACTCTCCTTCGGGATCGAGGGGGAGCCGGGGTTCAGATAGAGATGGGAATCACCGAAGGGCTTGATTTCTGCGACGTGCGTGTGCCCCGAAACGAGACAATCGCCCTTGGCAAGCGCGGGGGCGCGGTCGATCGAAAAAAGATGCCCGTGCGTCAAAAACATCGAAAATCCGTCGGTATGCACAAGTGCGTAATCGGCGAGAATCGGGAAGGGCAGAACCATTTGATCAACCTCGGTGTCGCAGTTGCCGCGAACGGCAAGAATGCGGTCGCGGTAGGCGCTTAATCTCTCAATGACCTTTTTGGGAGCGTAGGCGGCGGGGAGATCGTTCCTCGGACCGTGATAGAGAAGATCGCCGAGCAGGATCAGGCGCTCGGCGCCTTCTGCCTCAAAGCGGCTCAGGATAGCCTCGGTGGCAACGAGGTCGCCGTGTAGATCCGATGCGAAAAAGAATTTTGACATAGCCGTTTTCCTCTCTTACAGGGTGATTCTTTCTTCATAATAACGATTATAACGCAAATCCGTGAACAAATCGTGAACAAAATGATGGGAAAGGAAATCCCGATTGGCGTATAGCCTGAGGCGGCTTTGGAAATCCTTTCTTTATCGAATTTCTGTAAAGGATGGAAGCATATGGGAAAAACGACGCTGTTTCTGAACGGAGAAATTCTGACGGCAAACGCAAGAGACGAGCTCGCCGAGGCAATGCTGATCGAGGACGAGCGCATCCTGTTCGTCGGAGACGAGGAGGATGCCCTTGCGCTTGCCGATTTTGACACCGAGGTCGTCGATCTTGAAGAAAAATCAATCATTCCGGGATTTATTAACACCTACCCCACCTCCGTCTTCTCGGAGGGCGCAGAGACTCGGATACTTGAAGCAAGAGCGTGCGAGGCGCTTGCCAACGGTTGGACCTCGCTGCGCCTCTCCTCCGATTCCCTTGCCGTTCTCCGAGGACTCGTTGCCCGTGGGGAGGTTACAGCAACGGTTGCGCCGTATCTGTTCAGGCTTTACGAGCGTGCGGAGCTTCTTGCGGAGCGTTGCCGCTTCATCCGTCTCAAGTCCACGGAGCTCGAAAGCGAATCGGCCTTCCGAAAGGTCGAATGGGCGCTTTCCGATCGGCGCCCGATCGCATTCGACGTGAGTGACGGACGGGAGCTGAGGGAGGTGCGAGAGTTTCTGCTCTCGTTTTCCACACCTCGGATCGGAACGCATCGGAATCGGCTCTATTTGTCAGGGGGGCTTTCTCCGCAGCTTTTTCCTTTCCTTCTCTCGCATCGCCTGCTTCCGATTTTCCTTGAGCGCGATCCCGAATCCGCAGCATCGCTGCTCGCCCTGAGAGAGCTTGGGCTTTCGGCTGTTTTGGCATCCTCTGAGCTTCTTTTTTCGCTTCTGATGCTGTCCGAGACACTTGCTCCGCTCGGAGACGATTATCGCTCGGTACCGTCGCTCGTTACGGCTGCAACGCTTCATGCGGCGGAGCTTGAGCTTGCGGAGGCGGAGCTCGGGAGTCTCGAATGGGGAAAGTTCGCCGATTTTCTCATTCTCTCCGAGCCTCTTGTCGGATGTCCCCCGAGCCGTCTGCCGAGTCTCGGAATTGCCGAGTGCTGGATTGGCGGACGGAGACTCGCGTTTCCTCCTTCGGATGCTTTTACCGATTGCTCGAAAATTATTTTCAAAAAGTATTGACAAGCGTCGGTAGAATAAGTATAATATAGTGTGCGACTTTGAGGTTTTCCAAAAAGTCCCGTGCTTTTTTCTTTTTTCAAAACGGAGGATGCCTGTGAAGCTTGATTTAAGAGCATTGCTTGCCGGCGAGTGTCGGACGCTGCCTTTTCGGTTTTATCTCGATCCGCCGGACGTCTCGGATCCCAGAAGTACGCTTTGGGGTGTTCGTTTTCCTTCTCCCATGGAGGTCGACGGAAGCATCATCAATACCGCGGGTTATATGCGGATGAGCCTGAATCTTTCCCTTGATTATGTGGCTTCATGCGCCAGATGCCTCGCCGACGTTTCCGGAACCTTTCGGTTCGACCTCGAGAAAACGGTCGCTCCCGCATCGCAGTTGCAGGGACTTGACGAGGACAAGAGAGAGGAATTTGCAATTGTCGAGGACGGCTTTCTCGATCTGGATGAGCAGCTGCTCGAGCTTCTCGAAATGGAGTTTCCCTCCCGTTTCCTGTGCCGAGAGGATTGCAAGGGTCTGTGTGAGAGGTGTGGCTGTAACCTGAATGAGGGTGCTTGTACCTGCGGCGGCGACGAGATCGACCCGCGGCTTTTGCCCCTGAAGGAGCTCCTCGCAGAGCTGAAAAAAGCTGAAGAAGATCAAAATAACAGTTGATAATAGAGTTTTAGGAGGTAGATTCCGATGGCAGTACCGAAGAGAAAAGTATCCAAGGCTCGCAGAGATAAGAGACGCTCGAGCGTTTGGAAGCTCGATGCTCCCACGATGGCTAAGTGCCCCAAGTGCGGCGAGTACAACCTTGCCTACCGCGTTTGCAGCAACTGCGGCTCCTACAAGGGTGAAGAGATCGTGGCTGTAAAGGCAGCAAAGAAGGCTTAAGGCACCTTCAAAAAAGTTCAAAAAAGGGCTGAGTCACTAAGAATTGGGGCGTTATCATCGCCTTTGAGATTGAAGAAAGCAAAAACGCCGAATTCTTAGTGCGAGGCCCTTTTTGAGGCTCACTTGATTTCGAGCAGAAATCGTTGACTGACGAGCGAGAGACGTACAAGTGTACGCCGAGCGAGGAAACGGCGATAGAACCAAAAACGATAAAAAGGAGAAACCCCGAAGGTTTTCCGCCTTAAAAATTGAGTAAGTAAAGATAAAACAGGCGCTGCGCCTACGTGCAGCACCTGTTTTCTTTGTTTTTCGTTCGGGGATGCCGAAAGGAAGCAGCCCCTTTTTTTACTTCGGTTACTTTTTGTAGGTTACCTCTCCGATCGTCAGACTTTTCGTGCTGTTTTTTCGGTAGGGGAGAGAAAAGGATGCATCGTTGCCCTCGGGCGTAAAGGTGATGAAGTCCCCTTCGATGCGATAGCTTCCCCGCGTGACGCTTCCAAGCGAGTCACGGTGCCGGTAGCTGCTCCCCGAAAAGCGGTAGGAATCGCCGAGGGGACCGACGAATTCGCCTCTCGGCTTACAGGATACGAGGCAGGTGAAGAGGAGAGCGAGCAGCAAAAGCAGCGCAAGGAGATGTCGGAGCGTTTTCATCGTTTCGTTTCCTCGTTTCTCGCCCGGGCAATTTTGCCTTGGCGGACGGTGTCGTTTTTTGTGCTTCGGATTTGGCCGAGCCTACCGGAGATGCTTTCGGACTCTGTTAAGGGGACTCGGATATTTGTGCGAAAGAGAAGAAAACCCACTTCAAATCAAAGGAGCTTTCCGTGCCCCGTTGGCGGTCATGGGAGAAATGCGAGCAGCTCGCTCGGCGAGTCAACGATCGCAAGCACGCCGCTTTGCGAAAGCTCCTGCCGACTTCCAAAGCCCCAGAGCACTCCCAGCGTATCCATTCCGAGCTCCCTTGCACCGAGCGTGTCATACATCCGATCGCCGATCATCAGCGTTCTTCGGGCGTCGCTTCCGCCGAGCGCTGACAGAGCGTATCGGATGACGTCCGCCTTATTGGTTCGTCCTACCGCATCGTCAGCTCCGCCGACGAAATCGAACAGGGAAGAGAGCCCCTTCCGCTTCAGAATCCGCTCTGCCATCGTCTGCGGCTTCGAGGTTGCCAGGGAGACACGGTATCCGCGCTCCTTCAGCGTCGAGATTGCATCGACGATGCCGTCGTAAAGGCGAAAGGCATAGACGGCGTCGTTTGCAAGATAATACTCGCGGTAATGTCGGACCGCCTCTTCGTTCTCTTTACCGCAAAGCCCGTAGAGCCTCTCAAAGCTTTCGGAAAGCGGCGGACCGATGACGCGCCGAAGCTCCGCCGTTTCCTTGACCTCGCGTCCCATTTTTTCGAGCGCGTAACGGTAGGAGCGGCTGACTCCTTCAAAGGAGTCGATGACGGTACCGTCCAGGTCGAAGAAAAGATCCCGATAGCGTTTCATAGCGTCCCCCGAAATTGATTTCGCTACCTATTATAATCCCGCGCTGACACCTTGTCAAGGGGAGTCGCTCGAAACGAAGGAATTTCTGCATCGGGTAACGCGCTCCGCCGCCCGCTCTTGGGGGCAAAGCCGGTTTCTTCTTCTTTTATTTATATGGATATATCAGCACTTTATCTGCGGTACTCCGTTGCTTTTTCGGAAGCGGCGCGGCTTTGCGAGGACCGACGTCGGATTTTGACACCGTCCTTTTGCTTCTCTTCCTTTTTGACTGTTTTTTGGAAGAACCCCCTCGTTTGCTCCCCGATTTTTGATGGGTCGAAGCAAAAAACCGAAAGAAATTTGAATATTTTGACCCAAATTCATGAAAAAATCCTTGCAAATGGAAACGGTATGTGCTATAATTCATATAAATAATATTATTTCATGCGTGTCTGCGTCGCGCGTGAGAACTATTTTAGCTGGGAGGAGACAATGATGGCAAAGCAAAAGAGACTGAACTACCTGGTGGACGGGGTGATCGTACATACCGAGTTCCTCAAGGTTGGGGAGAAGATCCGTATCCTCAAGGCGCCCGTGCGCGACGGCTACATGTTCAAGGAGTGGAAGGACCATCCGATTTTCATGCCCGCCGATCATCTGAACATCGAGGCGGTGTACGTCAGAAGCGACTACACACTCGTTTACCTCGTTGACGGCGTTGAGGTCGACCGTTCGCTTGTGCAGTACGGCTCGAAGATTGATCCGCTTCCCGCTCCCGAAAGGGACGGACTCACCTTCAGCGGATGGCAGGGACTTCCCGAGATCATGCCTGCGCATGACGTCACGGTGAGCGGAACCTTCTCGGATTTCCCCTTTACGCTGACGCTGCTCGTTGACGACGAGGTTTACGCAACGCACCGCTTCTCTGCGGGAGCCGATCTTTCCGATCTCCCTGCGCCCGAGCGCGAGGGGTACGAGTTTACCGGCTGGGGCAAGCGCTATAAGAAGATGCCTGCCTCGAACCTGACGATGAAGGGACGGTTCCGCGCAAAGGAGCATAAGCTCGTTTTCAACGTTGATGACGAATACCGCTTTGAGAAGACGGTGGCGTATGGCACCGAGCTGTCTCCCATCGTCGCTCCCGAGCGTGATTTCCACACCTTTACGGGATGGGGCGAGATCCCTGCGACCATGCCCGATCACGACATGGTTTTCAACGGATATTTCAACATCAACTGCCATCCCATTACCTTTACGCTTGACGACGAGGAGATTTTCTCCGACAAGTTTGACTACGGAACCGAGATCACGCCGCCCGAGGTCCCCGTCAAGGAGGGGCACGTATTCAGCGGCTGGCGCTCGCTTCCCAAAACGATGCCCGACGCTCCGGTTCACGCCGTCGGACGGTATTATCTCCGCCGCTATAAGCTGATCTGCATGGCAGACGGTGAGGAGATCGGTCGCGTGCAGGTGCTCTTCGGCAGTACCCCCACGGCACCCGAGGCGCCCGAAAAGGAGGGCTTCCGCTTTGACGGCTGGGAGAATCTCCCCGAGACGATGCCGGCTGCCGACGTCGTTATCACCGCTCGTTACACCGAAGTCTGATGGAGGATTAACGGATGGCTAACCTCAAAAATAAGACGCTTTACCGTCTGACCTATCGGATCGACGGAAAGGTCTGCTTTGCGGAGATGCACGCAAAGGGCGACCGACTGCGTTCCCTGTTCGTTCCCTCTAAGGAGGCGCATCATTTCGAGGGCTGGCGAGATCTTCCCGAGCGGATGCCCGACTCGGATCTCGTGATCGACGGCAGCTTTACGCCGCTTCTGTACGATCTTGTTTTCGAGCTTGACGGAGCCGAGTACAAGCGCATAGCGATTCCGTACGGCGAGAGGATCGTCGCACCGAAGGTTCCGCCGAAGGGCGGATACGAATTCTCGGGCTGGGAGAATCTTCCCGAGACGATGCCCGCCGAAACGGTGACTGTTTGCGGAAAGTACGTTCGCGACAGCTACGCACTCACCTATCTGATCGACGATACCTACCGCTTCGTCGTGAACCTGCCGTACGGTGCAAGGATTGAGCCGCTTCAGCTTCCGGTGAAGGATCAGCACGTATTCAGCGGCTGGATGAACCTTCCCGAGACGATGCCTGCCGACGATATCGTCGTTGCGGGCCGCTTTGAGATGAGAACCTTCCGCCTGACGAGAATCGTTGACGGAGAGGTGTTTATGGCAGAGGATCTTCCGATCGGTGCCAAGGTCGACAAGAAGGTCAAGCCCGTGAAGCCCGGCTATTATTTCAGCGGCTGGAGAAAGCTGCCCGATACCATGCCGGATCACGATATTACCGCGATCACGAGCATGTATCCCGTTCGCTATCGCGTCGATTACGAGATCGACGGCGAAATCTGGAGAACGACCTACGTTCCCTATACCACCGAGTTCGTTCCCGAAATTCCCGAGGAGCGCGAGGGAATGGTCTTCCTTGGCTGGAGTGATGCGCCTGCCGTCATGCCGATGCAGGATATCGTGGTGCACGGCTCGTATGCCGAGGCACCTGCCGAGGCGCCTGTCGAGGAGCCGACCCCCCTCTATACGCTGCGCTTTTTCGTTGACGGTGATCTCGTTTCGGAGCAGCACCTTGCCGAGGGCGATGCGATCGCCGTTCCCGAGCTTCCCGAGCGGGTGGGCTACCGCTTCTCGGGCTTTGAAGGACTCGTTTTTGAGATGCCCTCGGGCGACCTTGAGCTTTCGGGATCCTATCTGCCGCTTTCCTTTAAGCTGACCTGCATGGCAAATGGCACCGCCGTTTTTTCCGAGGAGCTTGTCTTCGGTGCGTCTCTTCCGACGCTTCCCGAGGCGCCCGAGAGGGAAGGCTTCCGCTTTAGCGGATGGGGCGAGCTTCCCGAGACGATGCCTGCCGAGGATCTTGTTCTCGAGGCTTCCTATGAGGCGACCCTCTATCGCGTGACCTTCCGTGTTGACGGCGATCTTCTTTCCGAGGAGATGCTCCCCTACGGTGCGCCGCTTACCTCTCCCGTGCCCGAGTCGAGGATCGGTGCGACCTTCCCTGGCTGGGATGCGCTCCCCGAGACCATGCCTGCCCACGATCTTCTTTTTGACGGCAGCTACCTGCCGATCGAATACCGACTCTCCTTCGCCGTTGACGGAGAGGAGCTTTCAAGCCTGACGCTTCCGTACGGTGCCGAGATCTCGGTCCCCGAGGTTGCGGAGCGCCCCGGCTTCCGTTTTTCGTCCTTCTCCGCACCTGAGACGATGCCCGCCGAGGATCTGACGCTTGTCGGCTCTTATATCGCCGAGCTTTATCCGCTCCGCGCCGAGATTGACGGCAAGCTCTATTATGAGGCGCAGCTGACGGCGGGAGAGAGCTACGTGCTTCCCGAGCCGGATGCTCGCGTGGGGTATACCTTTGCATGGGAGTCCCGAACGGGTTTGATGCCGATCGGCGGTCTGACCGTCTGCGGCAGCTACACGGCGCGCTCTTATACGCTGATCTTCCGCGTTGACGGCGAGGTGCTTTCGGAGTGCGAGTGCCGCTACGGGGACACCGTCGTTCCCCCTGCCGTTCCGTTAAAGGATGGCTTTACCTTCCTTGGCTTTGGCGAGCTTCCCGAGACGATGCCTGCCGAGGATCTTTCGATCGACGGCTTCTACGAGGCCATTCCCGAGCCGCTTTACACCCTCACCTTCAGCTTGGACGGCGAGGTGCTCTACCGCAACGCGATCCCTGCCGGAACGCCGATTGCAGCGCCCGCGGTACCCGACCGCGAGGGGTATGATTTTGCATGGGGCGAGCTTCCCGAGACGATGCCTGCCGAGGACCTTTCGGTCGAGGGCGAATACGCGAAGCATCTCTACAAGCTGTCCTTTACCGTTGAAGGAGAGACGATTTCGGAGTGCGAGACGGCATACGGCGATGCGATCGCTCTGCCCGAGTCTCCCGAGCGCGAGGGGTATTCCATTGGCTGGGCACCCGCTCCCGAAACGATGCCTGCCGCGGATCTCTCGATTGAGGGCGTATACCGTGTACAGGACTACAAGCTTACCTTCGTGGCATTCGGCGAGGTTCTTTCCGAGTCTGCGGTTGCTTACGGCGAGCCCCTGACGGCACCCGAGGCACCCGATGCAGAGGGAATGGCGTTCCTTGGCTGGGATGCACTCCCCGAGACGATGCCTGCCTGCGACCTCGTTTGCAGCGCAAGATACGAGGAGAAGCTTTACAGTGTTGAGTTCCGCTTCGGCGACGAGCTTGTGGCAAGGTCCGAGCTGCCCTTCCGAGCCGCACTTATCGTTCCCGAAATGCCGCTGCGAGAGGGATACGATTTCGTTTGGGAGTCGCTTGTCGAAAGCGTACCGAGCAAGGATCTTGTTATCTCGGGCACGTACGTTGCACAGCTCCGCCGTCTCGTCTGTGTTTGTGACGGTGAGACGGTCTTTGAGGGAGAGCTTGCCTGCGGCGAGCCGCTCTCGTTGCCCACGCCCGAGCCCCGTCTCGGATATACCTTCCGCTGGACGGATGCGCCCGAGACGATGCCCGTCTTTGATCTGACGGTCGAGGGCGTATACACCCCCGAGATCTATACGCTGACGCTGACAGCGGACGGCGAGACGCTTTCCGTTACCGAGATTCCGTTCGGCGAGGAGATTCCCGAGCCCGCTCTGCCGAGCAAGCTCGGACACAGCTTCTCGGGCTTCGGTAAGCTTCCCGAGACGATGCCTGCCGAGAATCTTATCTGCAACGGTACCTTTACCCGCAACGCTTACCGTCTTACGGTTGTCGTCGGCGGCGAGGTGCTCTCCGATACGTCGCTGCTCTTCGGTGCGGCAATCGAGCTCCCCGAGGTGCCCGAGCGCGAGGGATACGTCTTCTCGGGCTTCGGAGAAACGCCCGAGACGATGCCCGCAAACGACCTTACGGTTGCAGCCGGCTACACGCCTCTTACCTACCGTCTGACCTTCGTGCTCGACGGTGAAACGATTTCCTCGACCGAGGTTTCGTTCGGCTCCCGCATTCTCTCGCCGATTCTAGATCTTCCCGAGGGACGCCTTTTCAACGGATGGGGCGAGCTTCCCGAGACGATGCCTGCAAACGATCTTACGCTGAGTGCCGAGACGTTTGTCGAAACCTATCATTTGACGTATCTGCTCAACGGTGAGCCGATCCTTGAGGCCGACGTTGCCGTTGGCGAGGCATTGCCGGCTCCCGAAATTGCCGAGGACCCCGGCTACAGCTTTACGGGATACGAGATTCCCTTCGCCATGCCCGCCGAGGATCTGGTGCTGCGTGCCGACCGTACGCCGAACCGCTATACGCTGACCGTCAAGCTCGACGACGAGATTCTCCTGAGCGAGTCGGTTCCGTACGGAAGTGAGATCGCGCTTCCCGAGATCCCCGAGCGCGAGGGCTTCTCCTTTAGCGGCTGGGGCAGCGTTCCTGCGACGATGCCTGCCGAGGATCTCGTTGTCAGCGGCGCGTTCTTCACCGATCTCTACCATCTTGCCTTCCTTATCGACGGTACGACCGTCTCCGAGTGCGACCTCATTGCAGGAGCCGAAATCACGCTTCCCGAGGTTCCCGAGCGCGAGGGATACGTCTTCTCGGGCTGGGGCGAGGTTCCCGCGACGATGCCTGCCGAGAATCTGACCGTTACGGCAAGCTACGAGGTCGGCGTGTTCCGTCTCGCATTCCTGCTTGACGGTGCTCTGATCGCCGAGCAGCAGCTCCCCTACGGCGCTCCGATCGAAGCGCCCCTGATCGAGTCCGATGAGACCGGTATCTTCAGCGGCTGGATGAACCTTCCCGAGACGATGCCCGCAAACGATCTTCAGATTTCGGGCAGCATGACGAAAAAGACCTATACCCTTCGTTACTGCTGCGGTGACGAGCTTCTTGCCGAGCATCAGCTGGCGGCAGGTGAAACGGTCGTTCCGATCGAGCTTCCCGTTTCCGAGGATACCCTCTATCGCTGGAGCAATCTGCCGACCGAGATGCCGCATTACGACGTGACGGTATTGGCGGTGCCGATCGCAGCCGAGGTGTACACGGCTCAATTCCTTGTCAATGGCGAGCCCTATGCCGAGACGGTTGCTTGCGTCGGCAAGGCGATCACGCTTCCCGAGACCCCCGTGCAGAATGGCATGGAGTTCGTGGCATGGCAGGGGCTTCCCGAGACGATGCCCGCATACGACCTTTCGATCTCTGCTGTCTTCCGCGTGGCGCTCTATAAGGCAACCTTCAAGCTGGACGGTGCCTATTTCGCCGAGAACCTTTATGCCGAGGGAAGTGTCGTTCCCAGCCCCTACGTTCCCGAAAAGGAAGGATATACCTTCTCGGGCTGGAAGAATTACGTCGAGGTTATGCCCGACTACAGCTTTACCGCTGTCGGAAGCTATCAGCCGAATCTTCACACCGTTCGCTTCCTTGTGAACGGCGAGGAGCTGCTCTCGGATACCGTTGCATTCGGCGCGCCCGTCAAGGCGCCCGAGCCGCCCGTTTTCCCCGACGGTGAGTTCCTGTATTGGGAGTCGCTTCCCGAGACGATGCCCGACTCGGATCTTGTGATTGAGGCGGTCTATAACTTCCCGTCCTACCATTTGATTTACCGTCTTGACGGTGCCGTTTACTACGAGACCGATATGGTCGTCGGACGCATTCTGCCGAAGCTGAATCCCCCCGAAAAGTACGGCATGGAGTTCAGCGGCTGGAAGAATTTCCCGCGCGTGATGCCGAGCTTTGATCTGACGGTATACGGAAACTATCTGCCGAAATACCGCACCGTTACCTACTTGTCGGTCGGAGAGGTGCTGGCGGAGAGACGCTACCGTGTCGGCGATCCCGTCGTTTCGATCGACGGCAGAAATCCGCTGATCGGCGAATTTGAGGGATGGTTTGATCTTCCCTCGGTCATGCCCGACGAGGACGTCGTTGCAACGGCAAAATACAAGGCAAGAACCTATTGCATCACCTACCTGCTTGAGGATAAGCCGGTTGCCACGCAGAACGTGGCGGTGGGTGAGACGATTTTGGCGCCGCTGCCTCCCGTCAAGCCCGATCACGTCTTCCGCGAGTGGGAGAATCTTCCCAAGGTTATGCCTGCGTGCGATCTGATTATCCGCGGTGTATACGAATCCACCGTTCACACGATCATTTATCGCGTTGACGGAGAGGAATACCGCCGTGACGTGTATCCGATCGGCGCAACGATCAAGCCGATCGTCGGTCCCGAAAAAACGCACGATCGGTTCGTCTGCTGGACTAACTTTGCAGACGTCATGCCTGCATATGACTTTGCCGTAGACGCCGTCTACGAGCCGAATATCCGTTCCTATCGCTTCGTCGTCAATGGAGAGACGCTCCTGTCCGGCTCGATGCGCGCGGGAGATCCGCTGCTGGCGCCGACGCCCGACGAGCTTCCCGATCTTGACTTCGTCGGCTACGACGGATATAACGGACTGATGCCCCCCGAGGACGTCGTTTACGTTGGCCGTTACGAGCCGAAGCTCTATCGACTGTGCTACGTGCTTGACGGCGAGATCTGGCGGACGGTTGAGCTCCATGAGGGCGATGCAACGCCCGCTGCCGAGGAGCCGCGTCTTCCGCTCGGATACCGCTTCTCAGGCTGGTCGGTGATCCCCGAGGTCATGCCGAAGCACGACGTTGACGTGCTTGCAACGAGTGAGCCGATTCCCTACAAGCTGACCGTGATTGCGGAAAACCGCATCGTCAGCGAGAGGGAAATCCCCTTCGGATCGGTTCTTTCCTCGTACAAGGCTCCTCTGCGCCACGGCTATACCTTCCGCGGCTGGGAGGGACTCCCCGAGTTTATGCCTGCCGCCGATATCACTGTCAGCGGTCGCTATGAAGCGTGCGAGCCGAGCTACGTTCTCTGCTCGCTCCCCCAAGCCTCTTACGCCGCCTCGCGTGACGTGCGCGTGGTTTCCGATCCCGATGAGAAGCGCCGCAGTGTAATGAAAAAGGGTCGCTTTAGCAACGTGATTTATGTTTCGGGCGACCGTATTCAGATGGTGTCGAGAGGAATGAGCTACGAGCTTGATATCTCCGCCTTCGTTTGCGACGGAGAGATCGTTGATCCGAGCGGTCTCTATGAGGCTGTTTGCAAGATGGCATCTGCCGTAAAGCCTGTGACGAGCGGCGTGCCGTACCACCTCGTGATCGATCACGTCAGATCGATCGACACGCTCGTTGAGATTGCCTCGACCGACGAAAACGAGATCAAGACGGTCGTGCGCGACAGAATGCTCGCCGACGCCGACGAGATCAGAATGCCCGCATTCTCCTATACCGTTCTTTCGGTTAACGAGAGAGAGGGGACGCTTCAGGTTGCCGCCTCGGTGGTTGATGAGGAGTACTTCCGCACCGTCAAGGAGACGCTGCTTCGTGCCGGCCTTTCGGTAACGAGCCCCGTCACGGCACAAATGAGCATGATTGAGTACATGCAGTCGAGAACCATTCAAAACAAGTGCAACTCGCTCGTCGTGACCTTAACGGGCGGATATCTCCTGCTCGGATTCTATCTCGACGGAAAGCTTCTTGCAACCGTCAAGAACGCCGTTCCCTTCGACCTCGGAGAGACCGATCTCTCGGCAGAGCTTGACGCGATGCTGAGCCGTCTTGCAGAGCATCTTGAGCTTGAGGACGTTGATGCCAAGATCCATCATATCTTCTATGCGGGCTTCCGTGTCGATGCGATCAAGAAGCTGAAAAAGCAGATGCGGCGGACGGTAAGACAGATCAATCGCTCTCCTCGCCGTGCGCTTGCCGCAAGCTTTACCCTGCGTAAGCCGGGGGCGTATGAGATTGCATGTCCCTTCGTCAAGCGTCACAAGAAGGTGCTTCACGTTTCAAACGGCGACCGAAAGTAAAACGGCCCTTCAAGAAAAAACGACCGATACGGAGCTTCCGTATCGGTCGTTTGATTTGTTTCCGTTCAGGAAAACGGATTGAGCCGAGCGGCTTCGAGGGGAGCTGCAATCCCCAGCACGCACGACGGATTGTGCGAGAAAAGACGGTATGCAAGAGCCTCTCCGTAGCTGCGGCGGATTCTTTCGTAGCATTTGGAAAGGCGGGGCGGACGGTAGAGATGATCGGTCGCGTCGCTCACAATCGAGAAGACCGCGTTCTCCTTCAGCAGCCTGGTGCAAAAGCGCTTTCTCACGAGTCCGTTTTCGCCGAGCACCGAGTCCGCGCTGATCTGAAACAGGATCCCGAGCTCGGAGAGGCGAAGGGCAAGGGAAGGTTGCCTTTGAAAGCAGGCGACGGTATCCGGAGCATGGAGCAGAACGCCGTGCCCCGATTCCCAAAGTCGCATGAGAGCTCGGAAAACAGCATCTGACGGGATGTTCACATCCGTCGAGATCAAAAGGATATCCGAGTGACCGAGCGTCGGCGGATCGCTCGAGAGCGCTCTTATCTGCTCCTCGCTTGAAAAGAAGAGCTCCGCCGCCGAGAAGATGCGAAGATCAGGGTATCCCTCGGCATAGGAGAGCAGATCCTTTCGGTTCGGAACGTCCCCCTTGCTTGCGTTGCAGGAGAGTCGGCTGACGTGGCAGAGCGCACGAATGCCGTCCCGATAGGCGAGCTCAATCATCCTTTGCGCGGTTTTTGCTCCGCCCCCTTCCAGAAGGGTGGGAAATCGGATCATAAGGTCGGTCAGAGGAAGCATGGATTCTCCTTCCTTGCGGGGATGTATCAAATTGTTCGCTGGCGGCGAGGGGGGAAGCCGTCCTTTTCATGCTTTGACGTCGTTTGCAAGCAGAACGCCGCTTCCCCAACCGGGACGCTCGCCGCGCATCAGAAGATCTGCATAGACACGCTCGAGGGTCGTTCTTCTCGGAAGCTGATCGGGGGGATTTTTGGCATTTTTGTAGAAGATCCGCCAAAGCTCCTCGCCCTCTGCGCTCTCTCCCCAGTCATAAAGCGCAAAGTCCTCGGAGAAGCGGCGGATATTCGAGCTTGGCGGAAGGAGCTCGCGGTGTCTCGGAAAGAGGAGCCAGGAGGTGCACTGGATAACGACCGGCCGTCCCTCGAGTCTTGAAGAAAAGAACTCCTTTGCCATCCCGTAGGAATCGACGACTGCCTCTCTGGTGAGCGGCCCCGAGGAGGGAATTCGCATATTGAGATAAGGGTCGCCGCGCTCGAGAAGAACGCGGTCGGTCAAAATAACGCGATTTGCACGCTCTCTCTGATATTGCAGTCTTCCGAGAGCGAATCGCTCAAGAGAATACCACCGATACATCCAATCGAAGCAGGAAATGCCAGTAAAGCCGTTCATTTTTTCACACTCGATCGATTTCCATTTCAGATCGAGCACCGCGCCGTCGTAAAGTGCGTCGGGATATCCGCCCTCGATGTACAGTCGGTGAAGCGTGGGGGTGAGCAGGATGCAGAAAAGAAGACAAACGGTTTCCCTCGGAAGTCGGACGTGCTCACCGGCGAGTGTCAGTTCTCCCTCAATTCTCATCCACTCCCGCCGAGCAATGATTGCGCTCTCGCAGACCGAAAGGCTTTTGGTAAGCAGGGAATAGGCGATTGGAGCCTGTGCAATGCTCCGATAGGCATCGCAGAGCTCGTCGCGTGCCTTCTCGGAGTATCCGTAACGTCGGGTGAATTCCTCAAGATACCCTCTCACGGTCGAAGGATCTCCTCGGCAGTTTTTTCGGATGCGAGTCGAACCATCTCGACGATGACCGCACAAGCCTTGTCCATTCCCTCGACGGTGATATGCTCAAAGGGCCCGTGAAATGCATAGCCTCCGGTTCCGAGATTCGGGCAAGGGAGTCCAAGCTCGGTCAGGCGCGCGCCGTCGGTTCCGCCGCGAATCGGATCGTTCAGAACCGAAAGCCCCACGGCCTCGGTGGCTCGGGCGGCAAGAGAGACGACACCGAACACGGGCAGGATTTTCTCCTTCATATTTGAATACTGATCGGAGAGCGTCAGCGTGACGGTCCCCTCTCCGTATCTTCGGTTCATCTCGCAGGCAATCTCGGTCAGGCGCGCCTTGCGTGCCTCAAAGCGCGCAAGATCGTGGTCACGCACGATATAGCTCGCAGATGCCCTCTCAACCGTACCCGAGAGATCGGTCAGATGATAAAACCCCTCTCTGTCCGAGGTTCTTGAGGGGACCTCGGACTTCGGAAGCGCCTCGTTGATCTCGGTTGCAACTGCGGCGGCGTTGACCATAATGCCCTTTGCGCTCCCGGGATGCACGTTGACGCCGCGAATCTCGAAAAGCGCACCCGCCGCGTGGAAGTTTTCGTATACGACCTCGCCCTCTCCGCCGCCGTCCAGCGTATAAGCAAAATCGGCGTCGAAGCGCGGAATGTCAAAGCAAGCGGTGCCCTCTCCCACCTCCTCGTCGGGCGTGAAGCAGACCGAAATCTGCCCGTGTGGGATTCCTTCTCGGATGACAGTCTCAAGCATCGTCATGATCTCGGCAATGCCTGCCTTGTCGTCTGCCCCCAGCAGGGTCGTTCCGTCGGTGACGATCAGGGTTCTTTGGCGAAGCGACCGCAGATGCGGAAACTCGGTTGCCGAAAGGACTCTGCCCGAGTCGCCGAGTAAAACGTCCTCGCCGTCGTAATGCTCGATGATCCTCGGCTTGACGCCCTCTCCCGAAAAATCGGGTGAGGTATCCATATGTGCGATAAAGCCGATCTTGGCGCGATTCTCGTACCCCGGCGTTGCGTTTAGCTTGCCGTAGACGTAGCAATGCTCGTCAAGGGCGGCGTCAACGCCGAGCGTGCACAGCTCTCCATGCAGAATGCGTGCAAGGTCAAACTGCCGTTCGCTCGTCGGCGTTCCGATTCCGTTCTCATCGCTTGCGGTGTGGATGCCGACGTATTGTAACAGTCGTTTGTAAGCCTTCATCAAGGATTCCTCTCGGTCAGAGCGTTTGGATATCGCTCTCGTCGATCAGCTCAATGCCGTTTTCGCTGAGAAGGGATGCGGCACGGTCGTTATCGTTGACGCGAAGCACGACGTACGCTGACGAGCCTCTGCTCGTGAGGAATGCATACATATACTCAATGTTGATGCCGTGCTCGCACAAAAGACGCGTAACGGCGGTGAGCGCGCCCGGCGTATCTGCGACGGCAACGCCGACCACCTGCGTGATCGAAACCACGCAGCCGATGCCGGAAAGAATCTCCTTTGCCGCCTTGGCATCTCCGACGATCAGCCGCAGAATTCCGAAATCCTGCGTATCGGCAAGCGACATTGCGCGGATGTCAATGCCTGCGCGTCCGAGTGCGTCGGTCACAAGAACGAGCGTGCCGGGTTTGTTCTCTAAAAAAATCGAGAGCTGGTTGATAGCCATAGCATTCACTCCTTGATCTTTTGATGTGATTTCGTTGGATATAACACGGTGGCGGCGTTTTCTCTGCCGTCATTCGGCATCGTTTTCATAGCCGAGCGCAAAGGCGCGGAGATTGACGTCGACAAAGCGGGGCTTGACGCCCGAGCGGATAGCATTTTCCCACTTCTCGCGATCGATGCCGAGATAGCGGGCAAGCCGCCCCATCAAAACGATGTTGACCGCCCTTGCACTGCCTGCCGATTCGGCAAGAGAAAGCGCGTCGATGGCGTCAAGCAGAACGTCCTTTGCCGTCAGCTCGTTCAGAATATCTGTCGGATAGGCAGCCTTTCCGATGAGAACCGGCATGGGATCGATCTCCTGGGTATTCACGATGATCCGTCCGTTGGGAGCGAGGCAGGATGCGTATCTTGCCGCTTCAAGCTTTTCAAAGGAAACGATGAAGTCTGCCTCGCCGTCTGTGACGATGGGGGAGTATACCTGATCGCCGAAGCGAACGTAGGTGACAACCGAACCGCCTCTCTGGCTCATGCCGTGAACCTCGGAAACCTTGACGTCGTAGCCCTCGTCAAGAAGGATCTGTCCGAGAAGCTTGCTCGCGAGAAGCGAGCCCTGTCCGCCGACGCCGACAATCATAATGCTCGTTGCTTTGCTCATTTTTCCGATTCTCCTTTCGCGATCGCATCGAAGGGGCAGAGCGATGCGCAAATGCCGCATCCCACGCAGAGCGTATCGTTGATGGTGGCGCGCTTGCCCTTAAAGCTGATGGCGGGGCATCCGAGAGACAGGCATTTCTTGCATCCGCGGCACAGGTCCTCGGAAATCCTGAGTGCGGGCTTCGGTGTGACCGACTTGAGCAGAACGCAGGGGCGGCGCGAGATGATGACCGACGGCTCGTCGATCGCGAGCTCCTCGCGGATGGCGAGATCGCAGGCGGCAAGATCGTAAGGATCGACGACGCGCACGCGGCGGATGCCGATTGCGCGGCAGAGCGCCTCAAGATCCACCTTCCCGGCAGGATCGCCCTTGATGGTATAGCCGGTGGTGGGGTTCTGCTGATGTCCCGTCATACCGGTAATCGAGTTGTCAAGGATAATCACGGTCGATGCCGAGCCGTTATAGGCAATATTGACCAGTCCCGTAATTCCCGAATGCATGAAGGTGGAGTCGCCGATGACGCAGGCGGTCTTGCGGTCGGCGTTGTCGGCAACGTTAAAGCCGTGCAGTCCCGAGACCGAGGCGCCCATGCAAAGGGTTGAGTCGATCGCCGCAAGCGGCGGCTGCGCACCGAGCGTGTAGCATCCGATATCACCGAGCACCGTTACGCCGTTTTTCACGAGCGTATAGAAAAGTCCTCTGTGCGGACAGCCGGCACACATCATCGGCGGACGGACCGGAATCGCGTTCTCGACGACGAGGTGCTTCTTTTCCTCAATTCCGAAGACCGAGGCGATCGAGGCCTGGCTGTATTCCCCGATCGGCGTAAAGAGGTTCTTTCCGTCAACCTTAACGCCGATGTGCTCGCAGTGCGATTCGATCACACCGTCCAGCTCCTCAATGACGACCACGCGTTCGACCGATGCCGCAAAGGATCTGATCAGCTCGGTCGGCAAAGGATGAACCATGCCGAGCTTGAGCACGCTGACGCTGTCGCCGAGCGCCTCCTTGACGTACTGATAGCAGGCGCCGGAGGTGATAATGCCGCAGGCGGTTCCGCCCATTTCCACGCGGTTGAGTGCGCTTGATTCGGCAAGCTTTGCAAGTGCCTCGGTTCGTTTTTCAACGATCGGATGGCGCTTTTTCGCGTTGCCGGGCATCATGATGTACTTTTCGCCGTTCCGTTTGTAGTCGGGTCTGTCGCGCATCACGCGCTCCCCGATCTCCACGATGCTCTGCGAATGCGCGATGCGGGTGGTAAGACGGAGAAGAACGGGGGTGTCGAAGCTCTCGGAGAGCAGGAGCGCTTCCTTTGCAAAGGCAAGGCACTCCGCCGAATCGGCGGGCTCGAGCATCGGAACCTTGGCGGCAATGGCGTAATGCCGCGAATCCTGCTCGTTCTGTGAGGAGTGCATGGCGGGATCGTCCGCAACGCAAACGACAAGTCCGCCGCCGACGCCGGTGTAGGAGAGGGTAAATAGGGGATCTGCCGCCACGTTGAGTCCGACGTGCTTCATGGCGCAGGCGGCGCGTGCCCCTGCAAGAGAGGCACCGAATGCAACCTCGGCGGCAACCTTTTCGTTCGGCGCCCATTCGCTGTAGACGTCGTCGTATTTTGCAATGAATTCGGTGATTTCGGTCGAGGGGGTTCCGGGGTAACTCGAAACGACCTCGACTCCACCCTCGTAGAGACCGCGCGCAACGGCCTCGTTTCCGATCATGAGCTTTTTCATAGTAATTCCTTTCGTTACGTATCGGTTGCGAGAGGTCAGAGAGACGACTCGTTTCTTTTGTCGATGATGCGCTTCGCCTTGCCCTCGTAGCGGCGGATTGAGCTCGGCGCCGCAAGCGTGACCTTCGCCTTGATTCCGAGCACCGTCTGGAGCTTTGAGACGATGGTGTTGCGAAGATTGTCAAGCTCGCCGTAATGCTCGAGCAGGGAAGCATCCGAAAGCTCAACGCGCACCTCGAGGTAGTCGGTATAGTTCTTTCGCGTCAGGATCAGCTCGTAATGGGGAGCAACGCCCTTGACGGCGGCAATCACGCTCTCAATCTGTGAGGGGAAGACGTTGACGCCGCGGATCTTGAGCATATCGTCGCTTCTTCCGCTGACCTTCTCCATGCGCGCAAAGGTGCGGCCGCAGGCGCAGGGCTCGACGTTGAGGCGGGTGATGTCCTTCGTGCGGTAGCGGAGCAGGGGAATGCCCTCCTTGGTGAGAGGCGTAATGACGAGCTCACCCTCCTCGCCCGGCTCTCGCGGGATACCCGTCTCGGGATCGACGATCTCGGCAAGGAAATGGTCCTCGTTGATGTGCAGCCCGTTCCGGTAGACGCATTCGCCCGAAACGCCCGGGCCCATCAGCTCGCTCATGCCGTAGTTGTCGGTCGAAAAGACGCCGAGCCCCTCTTCGATCTTCCGGCGAAGCTCGCTCGTACAGCCCTCCGAGCCGAAAAGCCCGATACGGAGCTTCAGATCCTTTTGCGTGATCCCTATCTCGCGCGCCACCTCGCTGATATACATGGCGTAGGAGGGCGTGCTGATGAGCGCGGTCGTACCGAAATCCTTGAGCAGCATCGCCTGCTTTTCGGTATTGCCCGAGGAAACGGGGATGACCGCACAGCCGAGCTTCTCAAGCCCGTAATGCAGTCCGAGTGCCCCGGTAAAGAGCCCGTAGCCAAAGGAGATCTGCGCCACGTCCTCGTCGGTAACACCGACGGCGGCACAAAGGCGCGCCACGCAGTCGCTCCAGTTGTCGAGATCGCGCTTCGTATATCCGACGACGGTCGGCTTCCCGGTCGTACCGCTCGAGGCGTGGATACGGACGATCTGCTTCATCGGCACGGCAAAAAGCCCGTAGGGGTAGTTGTCGCGGATATCCGCCTTGGTCGTCAGGGGAATGTACTGAACGTCCGAGAGCACCTTGATGCGCTCGGCGCTCACGCCTGCCTCTGCAAGCCGCTTTGCATAGAACGGAACGTTCCTTGAGCAAAAATCCACCTGATGGCGAAGGCGCTCAAGCTGAAGCTCCTTCAGCTTTTGCCTTGGCATCGTCTCGATTTCTTTTTGAAAAAACATGGCTCTCCTTCATCCCGAGACGACGGATCGTCTCTTGGTTCTTGATTTTTCTTGCGAAATGATGTATACTGTGATCGTACTCTTCAATAAACTCACACGAGCTCACACGCCTCGCGCGCGTTACGGAGATAATCATATACGGATATTTTAGCAAGATTTGGCCGCGATGTCAAGAATAAAAGTCGAAAAACGCTCTGAAATTCTCGCGTTTTCGACGGTTTAAGCGCTTTTTTGCGGCGGATTTTGGAAAGGACGGCTATTTATGGAAACGGCAGGAATTCGCATCGGGATCGTCGGGACCTCGTCGATCGCACACAAATTTGCCGACGCGGCAAGGAGCAGCGGACTTCTGACGCTGCATTCGGTCTATTCCCGTACCGAGGAATCGGGACGCGCCTTTGCGGAGTGTGAGGGGATTGCCCGCGTTTTTTGCGATTACGAACGCTTCGTCGCCGACGCCGCGCTCGATGCCGTCTATATTGCAAGCCCCAACGCCCTGCACGCAAGTCAAGCGCTTTCGGCGCTTCGGTGCGGCAAGCACGTGCTCCTCGAAAAGCCGATCGCCTCAAGCCTTGCCGAGTACCAACGACTGACCGAGGAGGCAGAACGTGGGGGGCTCGTTTTGATGGAGGCGATGCGTCCTCTGCACGATCCCGCTTTCGAGACGATTCGGGCGAATATCGGTCGGCTCGGTCGGCTTCGTCGCGTCGATTTTGAGTTCTGCCAATATTCCTCGCGTTACGACAGCTTCCTCTCGGGGGAAGTGCCGAACGCCTTTGACAGCCGCCTCTCCAACGCCGCCGTTATGGATATCGGCGTGTATCCCATCGCCCTTCTGGTCGCGCTCTTCGGCTTGCCTTCGCAGGTCGCCTCAAGCTCGGTCTTCCTCGAAAACGGCTTTGAGGGGGCGGGAGAGCTCGTTTGCCGATATCCCGATATGCTGGCGTCGGTTTCCTATTCCAAGATCTCGGCGTCGGTTTCCCCCAGTGTGATCACGGGGGAGCGGGGGAGTCTGATGATCGACCGCATCAACGGTCCGAAACAGCTCATGCTTTCCCTGCGCGGCGAGCCCGACGAGCCCCTTGCATACGAGCCGCTTGAGAACAACATGGTCTACGAGGCGATCGACTTCTGCCGCGCGGTGCGCGGCGAGCTTTCGGAGAAGCCCTTTTCGGACGTCTCAAGACGAACGATGGAGATGCTCGATCTCGTCCGTCGGCAGAACGGGATCGTTTTCCCCACGGACGGAATATCCCTATAAGAAAAAGGAAGCGGCGGGGCACCCCAAAGGCACCTCGCCGCATTCTCATCTCTCGCCCTTGCTTCGCTCTCGGTCGAGCCAGCTTTGCAAAATGATCTCTGCCGAAAGCGTGTCGATAACGTCCCGACGCTTTTTACCGAAGGTCTCGGTTGCGGACAGAAAACGGTACGCCTCGAGCGTTGACATCCGCTCGTCGCAGAAAAGGATGTCGAGCGGTGTTTGCTCGCGAAGAAGCTCCGCAAAGGCGCGCACGACCTCGGCGCGCGGACCCTCGCTTCCGTCCATATTCCTCGGAAGCCCCACGACGATGGCAACCGCGCCGCGCGACGCCGCCTCGGCGGCAACCCGCTTTGCGGTATTCCGCATACCGTTTTCCTTGATCGTCATAATGCCGGATGCGAGCATCCCCGTTACGTCCGAGACGGCAAGCCCCGTTCTGACGTCGCCGTAGTCCACACCGAGGACCTTTCCCTTGTATCCCATAGTCTTTTCGTATCCTTTCCCTTGACTCCACACAAACGACGGAGAAATGCTGAAATGAAAAATCCTTTGATCTGCCCCGTATGTAAGGGGGAACTGCTGAAAAGCGAGGGCGGCCTCGTCTGTGCCGCGGGCCATCGCTTTGACCGTGCCGCAAAGGGCTATACCCATCTCCTTCCCGGTAGCCGTTCGCGGCATGGGGACAACGCCGAGATGATTGCGGCACGCCGTCGCTTTCTTGAGAGCGGTGCATACGCACTCCTTGCCAAGGCGCTGTCGGAGACGCTCGGTCGGTACGCTCCCGAGACGGCAGCGGTGCTTGACGCGGGATGCGGCGAGGGCTACTATACCGCCCGAGTTGCCGAGGAGCATCCGAAAATGCAGCTCTACGGCATCGACCTCTCAAGGGATGCAATCCGCGCCGCGGCGTCGCGCCTCGCTCTGAAAAGGGCAGGTGCAGAGCTGTACGTGGCGGGGGTCTACGAGCTTCCGTTCTCGGACGGTGCCTTCGACGGCATCCTCTCGGTCTTTTCTCCCTTCGCGAGAGACGAGTTTTACAGGACGTTGAAATCGGGGGGGATTCTGATTTCGGTGATTCCGGGCGCCGGGCATCTTTGGGAGCTGAAGCGCGTTCTATACGATACGCCCTACCGAAACGCTGCTTCGGATTATGCGGTAGAGGGATTTTCGTTTCTTGAGAAAATCGAGCTTCACGACCGCGTTTTGCTCAAAACCCCCGAACAAATCCGCGATTTGTTCGCCATGACACCCTATTATCACAGAACTCCGAGAAGCGGACACGAGCGGCTGGCAGATCTCGCGTCGCTGGAATGCGAGATTTCCTTTGAGCTGCTCGTCTACCGTCGGCTCTGATTAAAGTGCATCCTCCTTCGGTAAAAGCACGCGGAATCGGCTTCCGACGTTCGGGGTGCTTTCCACCTCGATGCGACCGCCGTAGAGCTCAACGATCCGTGCCGCAAGCGCAAGGCCGAGTCCGTTGCCCTCCGCCTTGTGCGAGGTATCGCCCTGATAGAATTTCTCAAAAATGTGCGACATCGTTTCGGGGCTCATTCCGATGCCGTTGTCGGCAATCGAAACGATCACGAATTCTTCTGATTCCTTGCAGGAAATTTCAATTACCCCACCGTTGATCGGACAGTATTTGATCGCGTTGCTGAGCAGGTTCTGCCAGACGTGCGAGAGTGATTCGGAGTCGCAGGAATAGGTGATCTCGTCGAGCTCGATTTTGAGCTCGACGTTTTTCTTTGCCCAGAGATTTTCGAGAAGAATGATCGAATCTCGAAGCTGCTCTGCAAGATCAACCGTCGCCTTTCCCGTGATAAACTGCTGATTTTCCAGCTTGGAGAGTAAAAGAACGCTCGAGGACATTTCGGTCAGTCGGTCACAGGCGGAAATGATGATCTCGATGTACTCGGAACGCTCGGCATCCGACAGCTCGGGGTTCTTGAGCTCTCTTGCAAAGCCGCGGATGGTCGAAAGCGGCGTTTTGAATTCATGCGAGAAGTTGTTGATAAAATCGTTGCGGAAGATTTCAATGCCCGACAGCTCGCGCGTCATGGCGTTGAAGGATTTGATGAGATGGGTGAATTGGTTCTTTTCGTATCGGATCGGCACCTCAACGTTGAAGTTCCCCTTTGCGACCTCCTGGGTTGCAAGGATCATATCGTCAAGGGGCCTGAGCACGAGCTTGGAAACGACGATCGAAAGGAGCGTTCCGAGAAGAACGCTTCCCGGAAGGCTGACGACGATCAGAACGAGGGGGCTAAAGCCGCTGATGCTTTCGGGAACCGTCAGAACCACCGCCGAAACGAGTCCGCCCATCAGGATTCCCGAGACCAGCATAATGAGAAAGACCGTGCCGATCATCGTGAAGCGGAAGGAATGGATCAGCGCCTTGATCCGCTTTGTCAAAAGGCGCATGAATCTGCCGATTTTACGCATGGCACAGTCTCCCTTATTTGGCGTTGCAGTTGACCTTGTAGCCGAGTCCGCGGATGGTAACGATCTCAAAGTCCTCTGAGGCGCGGAAGCGCTCGCGCAGTCGGTTGATATGCACGTCAACGGTTCTCTCGTCGGTGTCCGAGTCCATGCCCCAGAGCTCGTCCATCAGATGGCGGCGCGTGAAGGTCTTTCCGGGATAGGAAAGCAGCTTGAAGAGCAGGAGAAACTCCTTTTGCGGCAGGATATGCTCGCCCTCTCGGTCGGTAACCGAATAGGAATCGTAGTAAAGGGTTGTCTCCCCGACCGTGATGCTTCTTTCATGCGCGATTCGGGCACGGCGCAAAAGCGCTGAAATGCGGAGCAAAAGCTCCTCCTCGTCGATCGGCTTGACCATATAATCGTCGGCACCGAGACCGAAGGCGCGGCGCTTGTCGGGGAGCGTCTCCTTTGCCGTCGTCATCAGAATCGGAATATCGCATCCGCTCTCGCGTACCGTTTGGGTGAACTCAAATCCGTCCATGTGCGGCATCATGATGTCAAGCACAATGAGGTCAACGTGCTGCTTATCCATGATGCGAAGCGCATCGACGCCGTCGGTTGCGTCAATCGGCGTATAGCCCCCGCGGCGCAAAACGGTGCTCATCAGGCGTCTGGTGCTGGGATCATCCTCAATGACGAGAATCGCAAACATAAAATTCCTTTCTGTCACGCAACGGTGCATCGGCATATTCTGAAAATGCGAGTGCGCTCGCAACTGCTTTTAAAATGAGGGTTCGACGATGTTGATAGGAAGGACGGTCGCTCACGCACGCTTTGGCGACGGCGTGATCGTTGGGATCGACGGAAGATACATGACCGTGTGCTTTGCGTCGGGAAAGAGGCGCTTCGTCTATCCGGACGCCTTTTCGGGGTATCTCGTGACCGATGATCCCGATGCTGCAGAGGCAATTCGGCAAGCGCTTTTGAGCGCGCAGATCGCGCGCGAGCTTCGGGAGAGTCGCCGCCTCCGGGAAAGGGAATGCCTTTCGGACAAAGGGATCGTCATCTCAGGGCACCGTCGGGAGCTTGAGCCTATGGAGTCGGATTCCGAGTTCGATGCTTGAATCGGATACCAATATTGTATCACGCCGAAAAGAAAAAATCAAGTTCGCGTAGACAACTCGCTTCAAATATGATATACTGTTGTGGTAAAGTCTGAAAAAACCGAAGGGAGAGAGCCGCGGGTGACGAGAATTGACGTCTATCGAACGGTGATTTGGGATTTTAACGGAACGCTCCTTGACGACCTCGGAGTCGGCATCGGTGCGATCAACGCCCTGCTCGGGAGAAGAGGTATGCCCGAGATCACCTCAAGCGATGCCTATCACGAGCTGTTTTGCTTTCCTATCGAGGAATATTACCGGCGGCTTGGCTTTGATTTTTCGCGCGAGCCCTATGAGAAGCTTGCCGTCGAGTGGGTGAGGGAATATCGCGCGATCGAAAAAAGCGCCGCTCTGCGCGAGGGGGCGCTTCGCCTGCTCTCGCTTTTTCGGGAGAGAGGGCTTCGTCAGGCAGTGATCTCGGCGACCGAGCAGACGATGCTGACCGAGCAGCTCGAGGGTCTCGGAATCCTGCCGTATTTTGAGCTTGTGATCGGCAGAGGCGATATTTACGCCTCGGATAAGATTGCGCTTGCCAAGGCAAACGCCCATCGCTTTGCCGACGGACGGGTGCTCGTGATCGGAGATACCGTGCACGACCTTGAGATGGCAAGGGCGCTTTCGGCGGATGCCGTTCTCCTGGAGGGCGGACACAGCTCGGCTCGTGCGCTCGCCGCACTTGACTGCGAGATTGCCTCGGATCTTCCGACCTTGGAAAGGAGACTTCTTCATGCTGACGCTTGATCGTACGGGCGAGCGCCTCGCTTTTCGGGACGGGTGGGATCTTTTGATTCCCTTTTCGATGATCAGGTATCGGGGGGAGAAGCTCTCGGTCACGGCGATTCCGAGAATCTCGCGGACGGTTCGCAGCTTTCTCGCCCGCTTTGAGGACGATCCCTTCTCGGACGAGGCGCTCGCGTGGCTTTGGTCACGCATTGAGCCAAAGCAGGAGGAATGGGGCTATCGCGGAGGAAAATACCGTTGGCGCCGCTGCCGCATTTTCCGATGCACCGAAAAGGACAGGCTCTCGCCCACGCTCCCCGAAACGAGGCTGCTTCGGAGCGTCGAGGGGCTTTCCAACCTGACGACCTACCGCCTTGCAGAGACACTGGACGCGGGCTGCCTTTGCGCCGCGACCTGCATCGACGGTAAGGTTCTGTCGGTTGCCGTTACGCACGAGGACGTCGGACAGCTGACGGCGGGCGACGTCATCGAGCTCGGGGTCGAAACGGCACCCTCTGCACGCGGAAAGGGCTACGCCTTGTCCTCGCTGTCGCTCGCGACGGGTGCTTTGCTGGATCGGGGTCTGCTTCCCGAATATCGCTCTGCGAAAAGCAACCGCGCCTCTGCCGCCGTCGCGCTTCGTGCAGGCTACGAGGAGGTCGGCTCTGCCGTCTATCTTCTGATGCGGCGGGAGCCCTGCCGAAACTCACAAAGAAAGGAATCCTAAATCATGGCATATGATGCGGGAATGCTCCGTGCCGTGCTCGGCGAGATCAACGCAGAGATCGGAGAGGACGGCGCAAGAATCGAGAAAATTTACCAGCCCGCAAACGATGAGATTACCGTTTTTTTTCGCTGCGGGCGCGAAAGCAAAAAGCTGCTGATTAACGCGGGAACCTCATCTCCGCGTGTGGCGCTCTCGTACACCGTGCGTGAAAATCCGATTGTCGCCCCGATGTTCTGTATGCTGCTTCGCAAGCATCTTTCGGGTGCGCGCATAATTGGGGCAAGCCAGATGGGGTACGAGCGGTGCGTGCGCTTCACCTTCTCGGGCTATGACGAGATGGGCTATGCAACGACCAAATACCTCGTTGCCGAGGTGATGGGGAAGTACAGCAATCTGATGCTCCTTGACGCGAGCGACAGAATTTTAGCGGTTCTTCGTCCGGTCGATTTTACGACCAGCCGCGTCAGGCAGGTGCTCCCGGGAATGACCTACGAGCTTCCGCCCCCGCAGGACAAGCTTTGTCCGATCGGAGCCGATCGGAGGGAGCTGCTCGCGCGCTTTGCGGCATATCCCGACGAGCGGAGCGTCGAGCGCTTTCTGACCTCGACCTACCTCGGAACCGCCTCGCAGGTTGCTCGCCAGATCGCCTATCTCGCAACGGGACGGGAGGATGCGCTTTGTCAAGACACTGATCCCGAGCGTCTCTGGGATTGCTTTTCCGCATGGTTTGCCGATCTTGAGGCGGGTCGCGTTTCTCCGACGCTGGTGCTCGACGCAAGCGGTACGCCCCGTGATTTTGCCTACGCGCCGATGACCTATTGGGGGCAGGACGGTTGCATGGTCGGCTGTGCGAGCTTTGCCGAGCTGCTCGACCGCTTCTTCGCCGAGCGGGATCGGGCGGAGCGGATCCGACAAAGGGCGTCGGATCTCCTTCGTCTGCTCGGAAACGCCGAGGCAAGGCTGACGAGAAAGCTTGAGGCGCAGAGAGCCGAGCTTGCCGATTCGGCGCGCGGCGAGGAATGCCGTCGATGCGGCGAGCTTCTGCTTTCCTCGCTGTATCTCGTCCGTCGGGGCGATGCGGCGGCCTTCGTGCCCGATTATAACGCAGACCCCCCCGAAACGGTGCGAATTGAGCTTGACCCCCGTCTGTCTCCCTCCGAGAATGCCGAGCGGTACTTCAAGCTTTACCGAAAGGCAAAGAATGCCCGAGAGGTGCTCGGCGAACAGATTGAGCGCTCAAGCACGGAGCTTGCCTATCTTGCAAGCGTTGCATCCTTTCTTGAGCGTGCCGAGACCGAGCAGGACCTCGCCGATCTTCGGGAAGAGCTCTACCATGCCGGCTACGCCTCACGCATGAAGAACTATGCCCCGCAAAACAAAAGAAAGCCCTCAAAGCCGATCGAAGCGGTAACCCCGGGCGGCTATCGTGTTCTCGTCGGCCGCAACAATCTCCAGAACGATCATCTGACCTTCCGCACGGCGGAAAAGGGGGATCTGTGGTTTCACGCCAAGGGAACCCCGGGCTCGCACGTGCTTTTGCTTTGTGGGGGCGAGGAGCCCGGCGCCGAGGATTACACCTTTGCCGCCTCGCTCGCCGCAGGATATTCGGGCGCAAGCAAGGGACAGCAGGTGGCGGTGGATTATACCCGCGTCAAAAACCTTCGCAAGCCCTCGGGCGCGCGCCCCGGCTACGTTGTTTACAAAACCAACTATACCGCTTACGTTACGCCGCGTAAGCTTTAAAAGGAGCTGCCATGGTTGATCTTCTGGAATTACAAAAAAGCTTTATCCTCGCGCACCTCGGGAAGGGCGACACAGCGGTCGATTTCACGATGGGCAACGGAGGAGATACCGCCTTTCTCTCGCAAACGGTTGGAGAGGGCGGCAGGGTGCACGCCTTTGATATTCAAGAGGAGGCACTCGCCTCGACCAAGGCACGTCTCGCCGAGCTCGGCTGCCCCGAGAACGTCGAGCTGCATCTCGCCTCGCATCACCGCGTGCTCGAGTTCGTGCATGAGCCGATCAAGGCGGGAATGTTCAATCTCGGCTATCTTCCGCGAAGCGGCAGAAAGGAGATTACAACGATGCGCGAAACGACGCTTCCCGCCGTTAAGGCTGCGCTCTCGTTGCTCGCTCCCGACGGAATTCTGCTCGTTGCGATCTATCCCGGGCACGAGGAGGGACGGCTTGAGGGCGAGATGCTGGGGGAGTATTTTGCGACCCTTGACCGCCGCAAAATCTGCGCCTCGTGCTTCCGTATCGTCAACTCTCCGACGTCTCCTTATTTTTATATTGTAGAGACACGGTAAGGCGGAAAAACTTTTTTGTATTTTTTGAAAAAAGCACTTGACAAAAAACGGTTTGTCGTGTATAATACCCCTGTTCCTAAGACAGCAGGTTCCCGTAAAAGCGAAAGCCACCCTGCCGAGGAGATGCGTTTTCAGGTGTATTTCTATGCTTGTGATACGTCCTTTTCTCGGTAGATACGGGAAAAGGACTTTTTCTTTAGCAAAATTCAAACGGAGGTGAAACTATGCCCAGCCAGAAGATTCTGGAATCCAAGCAGGAAATCGTTCGCGTTCTTGCCGAGAAGATGCGGAACAGCACCGCAGGCGTTCTCGTAAAGTACGAGGGGATTACCGTTGAGGATGATACGAAGCTTCGTGCCGCACTTCGCGCCGCAGGCGTTGATTACTGCGTTATGAAGAATTCGCTCACCGGACGTGCTTGCGATGAGGTCGGATACGGCGATATGAAGCAGTATCTGGTCGGGATGACCGCTCTTGCTCTTTCCGAGAAGGATCCGGTTGCTCCCGCAAAGATCATCAAGGGCTACGCTGAGAAGATCGAGAGCTTTGAGATCAAGGCCGGATTTGTCGATGGCGAGCTGCTTGATGCCGCAGGTGTGAACACACTTGCAGAGATCCCCTCGAAGGAGCAGCTGATCGTAAAGATGCTCGGCAGCATGATGTCGCCGCTCTACGGTCTTGCATACGTCCTTCAGGCGAAGATCGACAAGGATGGCGGCGCTGCCGCCGAAGAGGCCCCTGCAGAGGCTTAATCTGCTACACAACAAAACAAGTATTTAATTTACGGAGGAATTTGAAATGGCTAATGAGAAGACCACCCAGATCCTTGACCTTGTCAAGGAGCTTACCATTCTTGAGCTTGCTGACCTCGTGAAGGCTCTCGAGGAAGAGTTCGGCGTTTCCGCCGCTCCCGTTGCTGCTGTCGGCGTTGCCGCTGCAGGCGCTGCTGCTCCCGCTGCTGAGGAGAAGACCGAGTTCGACGTTATCCTCAAGGACTTCGGTGCAAAGAAGCTTGACGTTATCAAGGCTGTCCGCGGCATCACCGGTCTCGGCCTGAAAGAGGCAAAGGACATGGTTGAGGGCGCTCCCAAGACTGTTAAAGAGGGCGTTTCCAAGGATGAGGCTGACAAGATCGCCGCTGAGCTCACCGCCGCCGGCGCAACCGTCGAGATTAAGTAATTTCACCTCAAAGACGAAATCCGCCGCAGATGCCCTGTTCATCTGCGGCGGATTTTTTTCTTTTTCGAGCGGAGCCCTTGCTTTTTTTCTTGCAATATGGTATCCTAATCGTAGGAGAGCGATCGCTCGATTTTTGATACAGAGAGGAACCCGAAATGCCAATCCGAATTCCCCATGATCTTCCCGCGCGCCAAACGCTCGAAAACGAATATATTTTCGTCATGGACGAGGATCGCGCCGTCGCGCAGGATATCCGTCCTTTGAGGATCGCCATTTTGAATCTAATGCCGACTAAAGTGACAACCGAGACCCAGCTCATCAGACTTCTTTCCAATACCCCCCTGCAAATTGAGCTGACGCTGCTCAAGACCGCGAGCCACCGCTCGACCAACACCTCGGCAGAGCATATGCAGACCTTCTACAAGGAGTTTTCCGACGTCAAAGACGAGCGCTTTGACGGCCTGATCATCACGGGAGCGCCGGTCGAGTCAATGGCGTTTGAGGAGGTTGATTATTGGCAGGAGCTTTGCGAGATTCTCGAGTGGTCGAAGACCAACGTCTATTCAACATTTCACATCTGCTGGGCATCGCAGGCAGGGCTTTACTACCACTATGGAATCGAAAAGCAGTCCACCACCAAAAAGGTGTTCGGAATCTTCCGCCATCGCGCGAGCGATCTTCGCCATCCGCTTCTGCGCGGCTTTGACGAGGAGTTTCTTGCCCCTCATTCGAGGCATACCGAGGTGCGCGTCGAGGACGTAGAGAGGATCGCTGCGCTCGATATCCTTGCGGTCTCCGAGGATGCGGGGCTTTATATCGCGGCAACGCACGATCTCAGGCAGATCTTCGTGACGGGACACGCCGAGTACGACAGCGATACGCTGGCAAAGGAATACTACCGCGACGTTGCGCGAGGTTTGGATATTGACGTTCCCGTGAACTATTTTCCCTATGACAACCCCCGGAATCTTCCAAAGAATCTCTGGAGAAGCCATGCAAATCTGCTGTTTGCGAATTGGCTCAACTATTCGGTTTACCAAAGGACTCCTTACGATCTTTCGGAGCTTTGATCGCAAAGCGACCGCCGCAGAGCTTTTTCTGCGGCGGTCGCTTTTTTAAAAGCCCTCTTTTTCATCGTCCGTCATAAAATCGGGCGTTGGTAAAATAATAGTAGAGAAGGACAAAAGGAGGCACAAATCATGGAAAGAAAACTTACGCAAAGCAGGCTCCTTGCATTTCGGGAGCATCTGCTGATCGAGGAAAGGAGCCGCGCAACGGTCGAAAAATATTTGCATGACCTTCACGTGTTTTCGGAGTTTCTGGGGGACCGTCCTCTCGTCAAGGCGACGCTGCTTGAATATAAAGCAAATCTGCTTACGAGATACGCCGCGACGAGCGCCAACTCAATGCTCGCAGCCCTCAACGCCTGCCTGCGTTTTCTCGGATGGCAGGATCTGTGCGTCAAGCAGTTCCGCGTGCAAAGAGCCGCCTATTGCTCCGAGGAGAAGGAGCTGACGAAGGCGGAGTACCTTAGGCTCGTCGGGGCTGCGAGAAAAAGAGGGAACGAGCGGCTTGAGCTCATTTTGCAAACCATCTGCTCAAGCGGCATCCGCGTCAGCGAGCTGAAGTATATTACGGTCGAGGCAGTGAAAAAGGGGGAGGCAGAGGTCTCCTGCAAGGGGAAAAACCGCCGTATCTTCCTTGTCAGCGCCCTGCGGAAGCGATTGCTCGCTTACCTTGGAAAAAAGGGAATCCGCTCCGGCGCGGTCTTCGTTACCGGGCACGGCAAGCCTCTGACGCGGCACGCCGTTTGGCGCGAAATGAAATCGCTCTGTAAGGACGCTCGGGTTTCGCCGAGCAAGGTCTTTCCTCATAATCTTAGGCATCTGTTTGCCCGTACCTTCTACAAAATCGAGAAGGATATTGCCAAGCTCGCAGACATCCTCGGGCATACCAGCATCAACACCACGCGGATCTATATGGTCACGGCAGGCTCCGAGCACCGTCGGAAGATGGAGAATCTTCACCTTCTTTTATAAAACTTGAAAAAATGAAAAAGATCGGCAACCGCCGATCTCGCAACGTAACGCCTGTTATGTGTCCAATCAACGCTGTCAGCTGTTTTTGACATCATCTCTTGGATGGTCCATTATAGCACACTCTTTTCGATTTTGCAATAGTTTTCCTGAAATACCAGATTATCCCTGACAAAATCTCTCAAAAAGTACATCAACGGCATGGCGAAAAAGCCTTTTCGGACACCTTTTTTGAAAACGGTGGAAAGGCTTTTTCGCCATGCCGTTTTTTTCGGTTCGAATACTCAAAATCCGCTTCGGTCAAGGCGTGCTTTGCAACATAACAGGCGTTAGGTTGCAACAACCGAGGTCAAGTTGAATATACTGTGTCGGAAAGGCGGGTTGCCTTTTGACATAGAACGCACATGATTTCAAGGAAAGGGAAGGTGAAGCTTTGGTATATCGAAATCGAGACACCTGGAGTGGGACGTTTCCGAGGCTCATCGCAGCCATGGTTCTGTTGCTTCTGATGGCAGTCCTCGTCGGCCCTGCCCTCGATATATTCGTTGATCCCGGGAAGAACGACGTCAGCATATCGGACGATAGAATTAAGGTCGATCTGCTCGATACCGCAGAGGACTCTCTTGTCGGCGACGTGCTTGATTTCATCAATCCCTCTCCGGATCAGCCCCTGTACTTTGCGCCGGGCAGAGCCTTCTACACCGAGGGCTTTCAGGTGAAGAACACGGGAGATATCCCGATTCGGTTTCGCATTTACATCAGCGACGACGTCGGTCCCGATCGCGAGCGCTTCCGCGAGGCGTTCGAGCTTTTTGTCACGACCGACCCGACCGAGGATAGCTCCGGAGCGCAGCTGACGGTCTTTGAGGGGCGCCTTGCGCCGGGCGAGAGCAGCGATACCTTTCATCTCGTCGTTCAAATGCAGGAGACGGCAGGAAACGAATTCCAGGGAAAAACCTACAGCGGCATCGGCATTACCGTTTATGCGGTTGCGGCAGATGCGGAAGGTGAGTAAGGAGAAAGGGCTATGCAAAGCAGCGGAAATGCCAAAAGGGCGCTCGGACTTGCACTTCGCATCCTCACTCTGCTCGTCGTTGCCTTTACCGTTTTGACGGTCGTTTTTACTGTGTTCACCGTCTCAACGGTCAATAAAAACGAACGCAGTGTCTTTGGCATTCGCTTTTATATCGTGCAGACCGACTCGATGAGCCGCTCCGAAAAGAATAAAAACGATAAAATCCATTTTAACGCAGGGGATATCGTTCTCATCAAAAAGGCGAAGGACAAAAGATCGTTTGAGATCGGCGACGTCATTGCCTTTATTTCGACCAACAGTGACAGCTACGGCGAGACGATCACCCACCGCATCCGCGACGTCAAAACGAACGGAGAGGGAAAGGTCATCGGCTACGTAACCTACGGAACGAATACGGGC
>JAZNFP010000064.1:0-3885 GCA_045576095.1 Eubacteriales bacterium | reverse complement strand
ATATATTATATTATAGCATATTATCTAAAAAAAGTAAAGACTTTTTATAAATTTTATATAAATGCGCCTCGGCCAAAGCTCAGTGTAAATGATTGTTTACACGATTTTTGACCGAGGCATAGGGGCGTGTTAAATTATTCTGCTTTTTTGGATTTAAAAAGACCTGCGATATAGGCGGTGAAGCGCTCCATAAAGCCTATCCTCATTCGTCCGAACCATGCGAACGTAAGCGGCCAGACGGAGCCCGCGAACATAACTATAAGGAAGTATCTCACGGCTCTTGCGAGGTATTCGTTGCCGAAAAGCTTAGCGAGAGGCGAGGAGAGCCCCTCCTTTATAAGAAGAACCACGCCGAGTCCTATGACGAGCTTTATCACCTGCGCATACCATCTCGCGCCCGTGTCAAATTTTATCACGTATCTGTCGAGAAGATATACAGGTATAAGTCCCGCGGTGCAGCCGAGGAGCGTCGCTCCGTTTTTGAGGGCGCTCGCGAGATTCGCTGCGTCAACGTCAGCTTCGGGCGTGAGGACGGCTAAAAGGAAATTACCGAGCGCAAGAAGCACCGACGCCGCTACTACGTAGGGCATACATTTATGGAAGCGCTCCTCGCTTTCAAATATCGGATAAAGACACATAACGAGAAGTGTGCCGAATATTACCGAGAATAATACGTCGGTCGGATAATGCACACCGAGGTACATTCTCGAGAATGCGACGAGCACGGCAAGCACGATAAGGGTTATTCTCAGCCACAGACGCCTTGTCCATCTTGCCATACCGCCGAGTGTACCGACAACGTTCTGCGTATGTCCCGAGGGGAAGGAGTATCCGCTCGCTGCCTCGCGAGCACCCTCCCAGATCTCAAAATCGGGGTCGAGCACCCAGGGGCGCGGGATGCGGAAGGTGATCTTCAGGAACTGGTTGATGACGGTGCCGGTAAAGCCGACGGCGAGCAAAAAGTATCCCCCGCGCTTCGAGACGCACCAAAGCACGAGAAGCGCGATTGCGAGAAAGGCGATCTCGTCCCCGAGATAGGTGACGGCGCCAAAGACGGCGGCAAGCGGCGGACAGGCGTTTCGCAGCCTCTCAAGAAGGTAAAGCAGCGGCATCTTCAGATCCTCCCCTTGCTCTGCGCGAGATACTCCTCGTAGGTACCTCGGAAATCGCGGCAGCCGTCGGGAGAAAGCGTGATGATGCGGTTCGCAACGGTATTCATCAGCTCAAAGTCGTGGGTTGCGAAAAGGATATTGCCGCCGAAGTCGGCAAGACCGTTGTTGAGCGCCGAGATCGACTCAAGGTCGAGATGGTCGGTCGGCTGGTCGAGCATCAGAAGGTTGGAGCCGAAGAGCATCATGCGCGCGAACATGCACCGCGCCTTCTCGCCGCCCGAGAGCACCTCGACCGATTTATAGACGCTGTCGCCCGAAAAGAGCATCCGTCCGAGGAAGCCTCGGAGATAGGTCTCGCTCTGGTCGCGTGAGACGGGACGGAGCCAGTCGATCAGGTTCTCCTTGTGATTCTCGAAATAGGGGGAGTTGTCGTGCGGAAAATACGAGGTCGTGATCGATACGCCGAATTTACAGCTGCCCGAGGCGGGCTCTGCCTCGCCCGAAAGGATGCGGAAGAGCGCCGTGACGGCAAGCTCGTTTCCGAGGAAGGCAACCTTATCGCCCCGTCCGAGAAGGAAGGAGAGATTGCTAAACAGCACCTCGTCCCCGTGGACCGCCGAAAGATCGGTGACGGTCAGAATATCCTTGCCCGCCTCGCGGTCTCGGTCAAAGCCGATGAAGGGATAGCGCCTTGACGATGCGGGCAGCTCCTCAACCGTCATGCGGTCGAGCAGCTTACGGCGCGAGGTCGCCTGACGGGATTTCGATTTGTTTGCCGAGAAGCGGCGGATGAATTCCTCAAGCTCGCGGATCTTCTCCTCGGCGCGCTTGTTCTGCTGGCGGATCATCGACTGCACCATGCGGCTCGACTCGTACCAGAACTCGTAGTTACCGACGTACAGATTGATCTTGCCGTAGTCGATGTCAACGATCGCGGTGCAGACGTCGTTTAAGAAATGGCGGTCGTGCGAAACGACGAGCACCGTTCCGAAGTAGTCGGCAAGAAAGTCCTCAAGCCAGAGCACAGCCTCGGCATCGAGTCCGTTGGTCGGCTCGTCAAGCAAAATAATCTCGGGCTGACCGAACAGGGCGCGCGCAAGCAGCACCTTGACCTTCTCGCTCTCGCGAAGCTCGCCCATCAGACGCGGCAGCAGCTCCTCGGAGAGCCCCAGCCCGTCGAGCAGGCGCGCCGCCTCGCTCTCTGCCTCCCAGCCGCCCATTTCGGCAAACTCGCCCTCCAGCTCGGAGGCGCGGATGCCGTCCTCGTCGGTGAAGTCCTCCTTGGCGTAAAGAGCGTCCTTCTCCCTTTGCACCGCGAGCAGGCGCTCGTTTCCGCCGAGAACCGTATCAAGCACCGTTTCCGAGTCAAAGGCGAAGTGGTCCTGGCGGAGCACCGAGAGCCTCTCGCGCTCGGGAATCGAGATCTCGCCGCCCGATGGCTCGAGCTCGCGGCACAGGAGACGGATAAAGGTTGATTTTCCCGCGCCGTTGGCACCGATAACCCCGTAGCACTCGCCCGGGGAGAATTTGAGATTGACGTCCTTAAAGAGCGTCTGCGTTCCGAAATGGAAGGAGAGATTGTTTACCGTAATCAATGTTGCTTATCCTTTCGAGCTTCAATCCTTTCTATTATAGCATAAAACGGCGGGTTTTGCAATTGCACGGCAAAATTCTTTTTCACAAAAAAGTGAGGGAAGCGAACGGGCTTCCCTCACCGAGGACGGCTTTTAATTTGCGGGGCCGGCGGTATCCGACCCGTCTCCGATCAGTCCGAGGCGGCGCGCGGCGTCCTCGCGCATTTTGTACTTTAAGATCTTGCCTGCGGCGTTCATCGGGAAGGCATCGACGAACTCGATATACCTCGGCACCTTATGGCGCGCCATTGAGGCACGGATGAATGCCGACATTTCCTCGACCGTGACGCTCCCCTTTTCCTTTAAGATGATGCACGCCATGATCTCCTCGCCGTATTTTTTGTCGGGAACCCCGATGACCTGTACGTCACGGACGGCGGGGTGAGTGTAAATAAACTCCTCGATCTCCTTCGGGTAGATGTTCTCTCCGCCGCGGATGATCATATCCTTGAGACGCCCTGTGATGCGATAGTTCCCGTTTTCGTCCCTTGCGGCAAGGTCGCCCGAATGCAGCCAGCCGTCGGCGTCAATCGTGCCGAAGGTGGCGTTCGGCATCTTGTAGTAGCCCTTCATCGTGTTATAGCCCTTGGCACAGAACTCGCCGTTCTCGCCCGGCCCGAGCTCCCGTCCCGTTTCGGGATCGACGATCTTGCACATGACGTGGGGGAAGGCGTACCCGACCGTTTCGGTCCGCACCTCGAGCGGATCGGTCCAGGCGCTCATTGTATTTCCGGGGGCGCATTCGGTCTGCCCGTACACCGACACGATTCCGCGCATATTCATCTCGTCGGGGCGCGCGGCGCGGCGCATCAGCTCGGGGGGACAGCCCGCGCCCGCCATGATGCCGGTCCGCATATGCGAGAAGTCGGTCGAGCGATAGTCGGGATGGTTGAACATGGCAATGAACATGGTCGGAACGCCGTTAAAGGCGGAGATCTTCTCCTGCGTGATGCAGGCGAGAGAGGATTTTGCCGAGAAGTAGGGCATCGGGCACATCGTCGTGCCGTGCGTCACCGACGAGGTCATCGACAGAGTCATGCCGAAGCAATGGAACATCGGAACCTGGATCATCATGCGGTCGGCGGTCGAAAGTCCCATGCGGTCGCCGATGCACTTGCCGTTGTTGACGACGTTGTAGT
>JAZNFP010000063.1:0-2327 GCA_045576095.1 Eubacteriales bacterium | reverse complement strand
ATCCAGATCGAGGCAACCGTCAAAACGCCGTGCGACAGCGCTCTTCTTTTCGGTTCGGTCAGCCCTCGGCGCGGCAGGTAGAATGCGCGCCGTTGCTTCCTTGCCCCAAGCGAATCAAGCCTTGTCGGAAGGATGCGGAACAGGAGCATTTCAAGAAGAAACCAGCCGAAAAGCCCGTAGAAAAAGACGGGAGCCGACTCAAGTGCGCCAAAGAGCCGCGCATCGCCCTCGGCACGCGCTAAAGCGTAAAAGAACGCGACGACCGAAAACAGAGAAAACCGTACCGACAGGCGCAGGTAATGCAGCACGATCTGATGCGTGCGGCGTTCAGTTTTGCTTTTGTACGCTTTTGTATTCATCGTAAAAGCGAAAGTAAGGACACGCCTTGGTGTGCCCGCTCAGGTAATTCGCATATTCATCCTCGTCAAGACGTCTGTCGCAGAAGTAGCAGTCCCATTCCTCGTCGTAGAGATAGAATTCGCAGTATTCACAGCTTGCAGCCTGACCCCTTGGCTTGCTTTGCAAGGGCATATTCCGTGCTCCTTTCTCGTTCGTTTCGGTGCCATACCTTCTCATTATACCATTCGCGCCCGGTTTTTTCAAGCGAATTTTGAAAGTTCTCCCACGTTCGAAAACGCAAAGCGATATCCGCCCCTTCGCTCTTGACAAATCTCGCGCGCGAGTGGTATAATAACGTAGATTATCTTGGGGGATCGTCATGGCAGGAAGTACGAATAAGAACGGATATAACGACCAAAGCATTTCCCAGCTCAAGGGCGCCGACCGCGTTCGACGCCGTCCCGCCGTCATTTTCGGCTCGGACGGGCTTGAGGGATGCCAGCATTCCTTTTTCGAGATCCTTGCCAACGCCGTTGACGAGGCGCGCGAGGGGTTTGGCGATTGCATCACCGTTACGGCGTATCTCGATCATACGATTGAGGTCGAGGACGAGGGGCGCGGTGTGCCGCTCGGCTATAACCGCCGCGAGAAGCGTTATAACTGGGAGCTCGTTTTCTGCGAGCTTTACGCCGGAGGCAAGTACGGGAACAACGACGACGGCTCCGCCTATACCTTCTCGCTCGGACTCAACGGTCTCGGCGCCTGCGCCACGCAGTACAGCTCCGAGTTCATGGAGGTTCGCTCCTATAACGGTACGCAGCTTTCCGAGATCTCCTTTCGGAAGGGCTCTCCGACAAGCGAGCTTCGGGTTCGCGCTCTCGGCGCAAGGGATGCCAAGCGAAACGGCACCGTGATCCGTTGGCGCCCCGATATCGAGGTATTTACCGAGGTCGCCATCCCCGAGGAGTTTTTCGTTTCGACCATGCACCGTCAGGCGGTTGTCAACGCCGGCATTACCTTCGTGCTTCGGATGGAGCGAGAGGGAGGCTCGTTTGAGGAAAGCCGGTATTTTTATAAAAACGGCATTGCCGACTATATCGGAGAGCTTTCGGGGGACTCGGCTTTGACCGAGCCCGTGCTCTGGCATCTCGAGACGCGCGGACGTGACCGCGAGGATAAGCCCGAGTATGCCATGCGTGCCGATATTGCCTTTTCGGTGATGAAAAGCGGCGGAACCGCCGAATACTATCATAACTCAAGCTTCCTGGAATACGGCGGCTCGCCCGACCGTGCGGTCCGAACCGCCTTTACCTATGCGCTCGATAAGTATCTGAAGTCGCAAGGGAAGTATAACAAGACCGAGGCGAAGGTCACCTATCCCGACGTTGCCGAGAGCCTGACCGTCATCATCAGCTCGGCATCAACCGAGACCTCCTATGAGAATCAGACCAAGAAGGCGATCAACAACACCTTCATCACCAAGGCGCTCACCGAGTTTCTCAAGACGCGCCTTGAGGTGTACTTTGCCGAGAACCCTACCGCCGCCGCGCAGTTTGCGGCGCAGGTGCTTCTTAATAAGCGAAGCCGCGAGTCGGCAGAGCGCGCCAGAGTCGATATCCGACGTAAGCTGGCAGGGTCGATGGACGTCACCTCGCGTGTTGAAAAGTTCGTTGCCTGCCGCTCGCGCGATCCCGAGCTTCGCGAGCTCTATATCGTCGAGGGTGACTCGGCGCTGACGTCCTGCAAACTCGGAAGAAACGCCGATTTCCAGGCGATCATCCCCGTTCGAGGAAAAACCCTCAACTGCATGAAGAGCACCTACGCCAGGATCTTTGAAAGCAAAATCATCGTCGATCTGCTGCGCGTGATCGGCTGCGGCGTTGAGATTGACGGAAAGGTCAAGGGCGATCTCGTCCCCTTCGATCTTGCCTCGCTCCGCTGGAGTAAGATCATCATTTGCACCGATGCCGATGAGGACGGCTTCCAGA
>JAZNFP010000062.1:0-31494 GCA_045576095.1 Eubacteriales bacterium | reverse complement strand
GCGCGCTTGTTGATGAGAAGGAGATTTTCGTCCTCGTAGACGATCTGAAGACTCGTTTTGATTCGGCTGAGCTCAGACGCCCCTCGGCGCTCCCCGACCTCAAACAGCTCGTCCGGCAAAAAGAGCAGAAGGATATCGTTTTCGAGGAGCATTTGATTTGGCTCGGCGCGGCGGCGGGTGACCTTGATCTTCTTCTGTCGGATCGCGCGGTAGAGAAGCGACCTCGGAAGCGAGGGAAAGGCCTTCGAAAGAAATTTGTCAAGCCTTTGTCCCGCATCGTTTGCGGCAATCTTAACCTCTCGCACGGTCGTCCCTCCTTTCCCCCTTAAAGCGAGGCTGTCTCAAATCGTTTGAGACAGCCCCATAGCCGCTGTCAGGCGCGGCGTCCCTTCTTTTTCAGTCTGCGAAGCTTCTCCTGCCTTGCGCGGCGGACGGCGTCATAGATCATATAACCCGAGCCTCCGACGAGAAGCAAAAGGACCGCACCCATAAAAATATAGGTGCCGACGTAGTTCCCGCCCTCTCCGGGATCCACCCCGAGCTGCGCCCAGAGTCGGTTGAGGGTTCTTTGCGTGGTATCGTCGAGGAAATGGTAGTACTGCGTGGCGTCCTCGCGCCCCGCATAGCTGTCGGGCATAGTATAGAGGATATCGTAATACTCTGTGCCGACGGCGTAATCGTAGTCGGGATGGGTGACGACCGCGGTATTGGGCGAGGCGTAGCAGATATAATTGGCGTTTGCGGTCGCAACCTCGGGGTCGAGCATGAAGTTGATAAAGAGCTCTGCCGCCCCCTTATTCTTTGCGCTCTTGGGGATGCACATCGAGTCGATAAAGATGTTGGTTCCCTCGGTCGGGTAGAAGAAATCAAGATCCTCGTTCTCCTGCATCATCGAAAGGCAATCGCCGGCATAGTACGCCGCCATTGCCGCCGCGCCGTTCTCCATCTTATTGTAGACCTCGTCCATCAGATAGATGCAGTCCTGGCGCGAGAGCTTCTCGTACGCCGCCTGCCAATCGGCAGGGTCGGTGGTATTGAGATCAAGCCCAAGGGCGAGCATGGCAACGCCGAAGGCGTCGCGGGGGTTGTTGAAGTTGATCTTCTCGGCGGCAGAGTATGCGTCGCTCCAAAGCAGCTCCCAGGTCATGGTCGAGGGGTTCGATCGGTCGACCTCGGGCACCATCGTTTTGTTATAGACAATGCCGATCATGCCGACCGAGTACGGAACGGTATAAAGATCGTCGGGATCGAAGAACTGCCCCTTGTAGCGCCCGTCGATATACCGATCGTTCGGAATATTCGAAAAGTCAAGCGGCAGGAGCATCTCCTCCCTGACAAGTCGCTCGATCATATAATCGGAGGGGAAAATGACGTCGTAGGACGCACCGCTCGAAAGCTGGGCGTAAAGCTCCTCGTTGGTCGAATAGTAATCGTAGCGTACCTCGATGCCGTACAGCTCCTCAAAGCGGCGGATGACGTCAAGGGAGCCGTCGCTTCCGTCCGAGATATACTCGCCCCAGTTATAGACGTACAGGGTCGAGCCGGCGTACTCGGTTTCGATGAAATCGTCGGCGCGCGGCGTTTTCCCGCAGGAGACGAGCGACGGCAAAAGAAGCGCGGGCAAAAATAAGAGTAAAAGAAGACGGCAAATTTTCAATGCTGTGTCCCTTTCTTACGAGCCTTGGGATTCCTTTTGGGGTTGCGGCGGCGGTCCATGCGCGCCTGCACGGCGTTGGAAAGCACGAGAAGGCAAAGGATGACAAGGAAGATCAGGGTCGAGAGCGCGTACATATCGGGCGCGACCTTTCTCTTGGTCATCGAATAGATATAGGTCGGAAGGGTATAAAAGCCCTCGCCCTTGGTGAACTGCGTGATGATGAAATCGTCAAGCGAAAGCGTGAACGCCATCAGGGCTCCCGAGAGCACGCCCGGCAAAATCGCGGGAAGCTCAACGAGGAAGAAGGAGCGAAGGGGCGTGCATCCGAGATCCGCCGCCGCCTCGGGAAGGTTTCTGTCCATCTGACGGAGCTTCGGGATCACCGAAAGGGTCACGTAGGGCAGATTGAAGGTGACGTGCGCGATGAGCACCGTCAGAAAGCTGCGGCTCGCAACGTTCAGAAGATTCCCGACGAAGACGAAGAGCATCAGCATCGACACCGCCGTGACGATATCGGGGTTCATCATCGGGATGTTGAGAATGCTCGTGTGGGTCGAGCGAAGCCAGCGGCGCTTCATTTTCGAGAGCGCCACGGCGGCAAGCGTTCCGAGCACCGTTGCGATCGATGCCGAGAGAAGCGCGAGCCAAAGGGTGTTAAGAAGCGCCTCGCCCGCCGCGCGGTCGGAAAAGAGCTCGCGGTACCAGCGAAGCGAAAAGCCGCTAAGCACCGCCGTGCTCGACGAGCCGTTGAAGGAAAAGAGGATCATGACGGCGATCGGCGCGTAGAGAAAGACGAAAATGAGAGCGGTATAGACCTTGGATGCGATCCTCACAAAACCACCCCCCCGTCGCTGTCGCCGAAGCGGTTGGTGATAAAGAGACTGATGATAATGAAGATCATGAGCACGAACGAGAGCGCCGAGCCGATCTCGTATGCGGCAACGTTATGAAGCGAGATCTGCTGCTCGATGATGTCGCCGATCAGCTTGATGCGCCCGTCCGAGAGGCTTTTGGAGATAAAGAAGGTCGAGATCGAGGGAACGAAGACCATCGTTACGCCCGAGATCACGCCCGAGATGCTGAGCGGAAAGATCACGCGGAGCATCGTCTGCCAGCCGTTACAGCCGAGGTCCCCCGCCGCCTCGATCAGCCGACGGTCGATCTTGGTCATGACCGAGTAGATCGGAAGCACCATGTAAGGAAGATAGTTGTAAACGAGGCCGAGAACGATGGCAAAGTCGGTTCCGAGCAGCTGAACGGTGCCGAGCCCGATCGCCTCAAGGAGCGTGTTGATAATGCCGTTCGACTCAAGCAGAATCTTAAGCGAATAGGTACGGATCAGGAGATTGATCCACATCGGGAGCATCAGCATCATGATCACGAGGGTCTGATTGCGCTCACGCATACGCGAGATTGCATAGGCAAGCGGATAGGCGAGAAGCAGGCAGATGACGGTTGCGTAAAGCGCAAAGAGAAGCGATCTCTCAAGGATGGCAAGATAGGCGGGGGAAAAGACCTCGTTGATGTTGGCAAGGGTGAAGGCGCCCCCCTCGTCGGTAAAGGCATAGTAGGCAACGAAGGCAAGCGGCGCCAAAATGAAGAGCACACACCACAGGGTGTGCGGCGCCGAGGAGATTGCGCCGAGAATCGCCGAGCGCTTAGTTTTCGTCAGCGTCATCTTCGCCCTCCCCGTCACCCTCGGGATTCGAGAGCTCGTCCAGCTCGTCAGAGAAGCTGGAATAATCCCCGAACACGCCCGAGAAGCGCGATTTCTTCATGATGTGAATGGCGTCCGGCTCAATGTAGATGCCGATATCCGACCCCTCGGCAACGAAGTCGGTCGTCTGGATCATCCATTTGAAGTCGTTGACGTCAACGATCACCTCGTAATGCACGCCCTTGAAGGTTACCTGCGTGACGTGACCGCGGAGCATTCCCTTCTCAAGCGGAACAACGTCAACGTCCTCGGGACGGATCACGACGTCAACCGGCTCTTTTTTCGCAAACCCCCGATCAAGGCACTCAAATACCTGACCGTCGAAGGCAACGCGGTAGTCCTCAAGCATCACGCCGTCGATGATGTTCGACTCGCCGATGAAGTCGGCAACGAAGGCGTTTTTCGGCTCGTTATAGATATCGGTCGGAGAGCCGATCTGCTGAATCACGCCGCCCTCAAGCACCACGACGGTATCCGACATCGACAGTGCCTCCTCCTGATCGTGCGTGACGTAGATGAAGGTGATGCCGGTCGCAACCTGAATCTTCTTCAGCTCGGTCTGCATATCCTTACGGAGCTTGAGATCGAGCGCACCGAGCGGCTCGTCCAGGAGCAGGACGCGGGGGCGGTTGATCAAAGCTCTCGCAATCGCAACGCGCTGCTGCTGACCGCCCGAGAGAGAGTTGACGTTTCTGTCGCCGAAGCCGCGCAGAGCAACCAAGCCGAGCATCTCGTTGACACGCTCGTCGATGATATGCTTCGGCACGTGCTGAAGCTTCAGGGCGAAGGCGATGTTATCGCGCACGTTCAGATGCGGAAAGAGCGCGTATTTCTGAAAAACGGTATTGACCTGCCGCTTATAGGGGGGCAGATCATTGATCCGCACGCCGTCAAAGAGAACGTCGCCGGCGTCGGGCGTTTCAAAGCCGCCGATGATCCGCAGCGTCGTCGTTTTGCCGCAGCCCGAGGGGCCGAGCAGCGTCACGAACTCCTTGTCGCGGATATAGAGATTCATATTCGAAAGCACCGGCTCGCCGTCGTATTCCTTGGTGATCCCCTTCAGTTCAATAAGCTTATTCATCGCTTACCATCTTCTCCCTTCGGATATGCTCGTCGTAAGGGCTATGCCCATAAGTGAGACAAATTATAGCACATTCGACACGACAATGCAATATCTTTTCAAATATTTTAAAAAATCTTGCATTCCGCGATAGACGTCAAATAGAAGCCGTCAAGTCTCCTTATCCCCTTAAATGTATCCGAATACTCTCAAAATCTCCCGTTTTCTCCGAAATTCTCTCGTTTTCTCGCGTTTTACAGATCGGTAAGCAGAAGCAGAAGCAGGGCAAGCGACGTGTAAAAGCAGGCACCCGAAAAATAGAGAATTCCGAGCGCAACCGCAAGCGAAAGAAAGAGCGCGAGATGCGAGACGACCGAGCGGATCGCCAAAGCCGTATCGGGCGCAAGAGGCGAGAGGAGCGCCGCGAGGATGCGCGCGCCGTCGAGATCCCCGATCGGAAGCAGATTCCAAAGCCCTGCCGACAGCTGAAGAATGCCGCAGATTATAAGATATTCCGAAGCACCCCCAAAGAATCGGGAAAGGAGCAGAAAAAGCCCCCCGACGAGAAGATTCGCAAGGGGGCCCGCCGCCGCAACCGCCCCCTCGCCGATATGCGAGAGCGGCGTCTCCGAAGAGAGGCGGAAGCCCCCCACGGCAATCGAGAGACGGGGCGCAGGCTCGCCGAGCGCCGAAAAGGCAAGAATATGCCCAATCTCATGCACGGCAAGCGCTGCCACGGTGACGAGCGCCAGCGGCAGCTCGCTCGGGAGCATCAGCAGCCCCGCGAGTGCAAGCGTCGGAATCAGAGCGAGAGCGCGTGCAAGCATCCGCTTTATCTTCAAGGCGAAAATCCTTTCTTGAGTATTGACTTTACTCTCGTTTTGGGCTATAATCGTTCATAGTACAGTCATCGTATGAAACGGGCGCGCGCGCTATGACACGCGCGCCGAAGGGAGATATCATGACCGACGAAAAACAAAGCGCCGAGGCGAAAATCAAGGCGCTTCGCGCAACCCTTTCCTACCACGCCGAGCTTTACTACCAAAAGGATTCGCCCGAAATCTCGGACGCCGAGTACGACCGCCTGTTTCGGGAGCTGCTCGAGCTCGAGGCTCTGCACCCCGAGCTTGACGATCCCGCATCCCCCACCCGTCGCGTCGGGGGCGCAGTGCTTGAGAGCTTTTCCAAGGTGACGCACGACGTGCCGCTCGGAAGCCTCTCGGACGTCTTTTCGACCGAGGAGCTCAAGGCGTTTCTCGATGCAACCGAGGCGGCGGTCGGGCATCCCGTCTACTCGGTCGAGCCGAAGATCGACGGACTTTCGGTCGCCATCCGCTACGAGGGCGGACAGCTGACGCTCGGCGCCACGCGCGGCAACGGCTACGAGGGCGAGGACGTCTCGGAAAATCTGCGAACTATCCGCTCACTTCCCCTCTCGCTCGATCCCGCTCTTCCCGCCTTCACCGTCCGCGGCGAGGTCTATATGCCGCGCGCCGTTTTCGAGGAGCTGAACCTTGCCCGCGAGGCAGAGGGGCAGCCGATCTTTGCCAACCCCCGCAACGCCGCGGCGGGCTCGCTCCGCCAGCTCGACTCGCGCATTGCCGCCTCTCGCCGCCTCGACCTGTTCGTATTCAATCTCCAGTCAGGGGGGATTTTCCCGGACGGCAGCACCCCCGACAGTCACAGTGAGATCCTCGACCGCCTTGCCTCGCTCGGGCTTCCCGTCATCGGGGAGCGGATCGTAACCGACAAAAGGGACGAGGTTCTCTCCCATATCGCACGCATCGCCGAGCTTCGCGCCTCGCTTCCCTACGATATTGACGGCGCGGTCGTCAAGCTCGACTCGATCGCAAAGCGCGCCGAGGTCGGCGAGGTAACGGGACGGCCGAGGTGGGCGGTTGCCTACAAGTATCCCCCCGAGGAGGCGAAAACCAAGCTGCTCGATATCACCCTTGCCGTCGGGCGCACCGGCGTTCTCACCCCGACCGCCGAGCTTTCCCCCGTTCGCCTGGCGGGAACGACCGTCTCGCGCGCAACGCTGCACAACGAGAGCTTCATCTCCGAGCGCGACGTGCGGATCGGCGACACCGTGATCGTCCGCAAGGCGGGCGATATCATCCCCGAGATCCTATCCTCGGTTCCCGAGGCAAGAGACGGCAGAGAGCGGATTTTCCGAATGCCCTCGGTCTGTCCGTCCTGCGGCAGAGCGCTTTCGCGCGACAGTGACGGCGCGGGCGCGGCGCTTCGCTGCACCTACGCAGGATGCCCCGCCCAGAGGGCGCGCGGCATCATCCATTTCGCCTCCAAGGGCGCGATGAACATCGACGGACTCGGCCCCGCCGTGATCGGGCAGCTGCTCGAGGCGGGACTCATTTCGGATATTGCCGATCTTTACAGTCTGGACGCGGATTCCGTTGCCTCGCTTGACCGCATGGGCAAGAAATCGGCAGAGAAGCTGATTTTCGCCATCGAGGCGTCGAAGAGCGCGGGCCTTGCAAGACTTCTTACGGCGCTCGGGATCCGTCAGGTCGGCGCCGTTGCAGCCGCCGCCCTTGCCGATGCCTTCGGCTCGATTGACGCGCTTGCGAGCGCCGATTACGAGCAGCTCTGTCAGATTCCCGACGTCGGCGAGATCACGGCGTCGGCGATCATCGGGTATTTCTCGTCGGATACCGCACGGGATCTCATCGCGCGCCTTGAGGCGGCGGGAGTCAAAACGTCCGAGGAAAAGCAAGCGGTCGGCGAGCTTTTCAAGGGTCTGACCTTCGTTCTGACCGGAACGCTCCCCTCAATGACACGCGACGAGGCAAGTCGGCGCATCAAGGCTGCGGGGGGCCGCGTCTCCTCGTCCGTCTCGTCCAAAACGAGCTATCTGCTTGCGGGCGCCGAGGCGGGCTCCAAGCTCACGCGCGCCGAGGCGCTCGGCGTTAAGATCATTGACGAAGCGGCGTTGCTTGCCGCTCTTGAAAAAAACGAATTACCGAAATAAGGAGAACGAGGATGAAAAACAAATTTTCGATCAAGGGTCTCGACTGCCCGAACTGTGCCGCCAAGCTGGAGAGCATGCTTGCCAAGCTTGAGGGCGTTGACAGCGCCAAAATCAACTTTCTGACCGAGAAGATCACGATCGAGAGCGATCTGTCGGCGGATGCGCTTCTCGATTCGGTGCGCGACACAGCCCACTCCTTCTCGAAAAGGCTGACGGTCGAGGCGCTCTGACGGCAACATGAAAGCGTTGTTTCGCCGTCTTTCCTCGGAGCCGTCCCGAATCCTTTTCGGCGCCGTGTCGCTTTTGCTTGCGCTTCTGCTTGACGGCGCGGGGGCTCGGATTGCGGCGCTCGTCGGCATGCTCGGTGTGGGATTTCCGATCCTTTGGGAGGCTCTGCTTGGGGCTTTGCGTCGGGATCTCCTTGACGAGAAGCTTCTGATGACGCTGGCATCGGTCGGCGCGTTTCTGCTGGGAGAGTATACCGAGGGGATTGCCGTCCTGCTCTTTTTCGTGGTGGGCGAGTATTTCGAGCACCGTGCCGTTCGGGCATCCCGTCGCTCGATCTCGCATCTGATGGATATCTGCCCCGACCGCGCAACCGTTTTGCGAAACGGCGAAACGGTGACGGTCGATGCCGACGAGGTCGGTGTCGGCGAGACGATTCTCATCTCCCCCGGCGAGCGGATTGCACTCGATTGCACCGTGCTTTCGGGCGAGGCTTCGGTTGACGTTTCGGCCATCACGGGCGAGGGAATTCCGATCTCTGCAAGGGAGGGGACCGCTCTTTCGGGCGGCTCGCTCTGCCTTGACGGACGGCTCGTTGCCAGATGCGAGGCGATCGCCGAGCGCTCGGCTGCCGCAAGGATACTTGCGCTCGTTGAGGAAGCCCAGGAGAGCAAATCCCGAGAGGAAAGCTTCATTACGAAATTCTCTCACGTCTATACCCCGACGGTCGTCGCTCTGGCGGCGTTTTTAGGGGGGGTACTGCCGCTGCTTTTCTATTTCGTCTGCGGCGGACCGATCGCAGGACTCGGACTGCTCTACCGCACGTGGATACACAGAGCCTTGATCTTTCTCGTCGTTTCCTGCCCCTGCGCGCTCGTCATCTCGGTGCCGCTCAGCTTTTTCGGCGGCATCGGCGGCGCCGCCTCGGTCGGCATTCTCTTTAAGGGCGGCAACCGCTTTCACGACGTTGCGAAAGCCAAAACCGTCTGCTTTGATAAAACGGGCACCCTGACCTCGGGAGACTGCCGAATGCTGTCCTTCGAGGCAATCGGCACGCTGGACCGCGCGTCGGTGCTCGCTCTTGCCGCCGCGGCGGAATCGTCCTCGAGCCACCCGATCGCCCGTGCCGTCGTTTCGGCATACGGCGGAAAGCCCGAGACACCGAGCGAGCTGCACGAGTATGCGGGGCGCGGCATCGTTGCCACGGTCGGTGGGTATCGGATTGCCGTCGGACGCGCCGCACTCTCCGAGACGCTCTCCTATCCTCTGCCGAGTCCCCTTGCCGATGGGGCGACCGTCGTTTGGGTCAACGGCACGCCCGAGGGAATCCTCACCTTCGGAGATCTTCCCCGCCCCGAGGCAAGTGCCGCCGTTTCGGCGCTTTCCCGACTCGGGATTTCGCGCATCGTGATGCTAACGGGCGACCGCGCGGAAAACGCCGACGCCGTGGCTCGTGAGCTTGGCATCAACGAGGTGTATTCGTCGCTTTTGCCCGAGGATAAATGGAAGATCGTCGAGCGGATTTCCAAAGAGGGCGGATCGCCCGTTCTCTTCGTCGGAGACGGAATTAACGACGCCCCCACGCTCACCCTCGCCGACGTCGGAGTTGCCATGGGCGGCATCGGAAGCGACGCCGCAATCGAGGCGTCCGACGCCGTCATTACCTCGGATTCCCCTCTCCGCGTTGCCGACGCCGTCCGCATCGCCCGAAAAACCGTTCTGATCGCCAAGGAGAATATCGTCTTTGCCATCTCGGTCAAGCTCGCGATCCTCCTCCTTTCGGCGCTCGGAATCGTGCAGAGCATGTGGTTCGCCGTATTTGCCGACGTCGGGGTTGCCGTCCTTGCCATTCTGAACGCGATCCGCGCCGTTCGCCGTCCGCGTCTTTTTGACCCAAAGGAGATCTGATTTATGGTTGAAATCACAGAGCTTCTCGAGCATTCCCCCGCCACGCGTGCGGGGATCGCCCTCGGAGATTTTCTCGTCTCGATCGACGGCCGTGAGATCAGAGACGTTCTCGATTACCGCTTCTACCTTGCCGAGACCCGAGTCACCCTCTCGCTGGAAAGAGACGGCAAGCTCTACGAGGTCACGATCGAAAAGGAGCGTTACGACGATATCGGACTCGGCTTTGCAAGCGCCCTGATGGACGATAAGCAAAGATGCTCGAACCGCTGCATCTTCTGCTTTATTGACCAAAACCCCAAGGGGCTCCGCGAGAGCCTGTACTTCAAGGACGACGACAGCCGTCTGTCCTTTCTGCACGGCAACTACGTCACTCTGACCAACATGACCGAGCGCGATATTGAGCGCATCATCGAAATGCGCTTTTCGCCCATCAACGTCTCGGTACATACGATGAACCCGACTCTTCGCGTCGAGATGATGCGCAACAAGAACGCGGGAAAGGTGCTCGAGTACCTTCCGCGGCTTGCCGAGGCGGGGATTACTCTGCACTGCCAGATCGTTCTCTGCCGCGGCGTCAACGACGCCTCCGAGCTCGAGCTCACGATGGAGCGTCTTGCCGCCCTTGCCCCCGCGATCGACAGCGTTTCGGTCGTCCCTGCCGGGATGACCGCCTACCGGGACGGGCTCTATCCCCTGACCCCCTACACGAGGCGCGAGGCGCGGGGGATCATCCGACAGGTCGAGCGCTTTGCCGGAAAATGCCGCCGTCGGCTCGGCTCACGGATCTTCTTCTGTGCCGACGAGCTTTACCTGCTCGCCGAGCGGCGTCTGCCAAGCGAGCGAGACTACGAGGGATATCCCCAGATCGAAAACGGCGTCGGAATGCTCCGCTCACTCATCGAGGAAACGAGGGAGGCGCTTGCCGATGCGCCGCGCCGACTCAACCGAAGCGTAACGGTTGCCACCGGCGTTGCCGCCGCCCCGACGATCCGTGCGCTGTGCCGAGAGGCGATGCGCGCCGTCCGCGGTCTTTCGGTGACGGTCGCGGAGATTCAAAACGACTTCTTTGGCCACAGCATCACCGTCGCGGGACTTCTGACGGGACGGGATCTCCAAAATCAACTGAAAGGCAAGGATCTCGGTCAGGCGCTTCTCATTCCCGCCGCCACCCTGCGCGCAGGCGAGGAGATCTTTCTCTGCGGCATGACGCTCGGTGAGCTGTCGCAGTCGCTCGGCGTCCCCGTCATCCCGATCGCAAACGACGGAACGGCGCTCGTTCGGGCGCTGCTCCGAGAGCCCTGCTGAAGGCACCGCATAAAGAAAAAAAGAAAAATCCGAAGGATTCCACCTTGAAAATTTTACGAAGCGAGAGCTTTCGCTTTGTGAAACTTCTATGGGTATGATCCTTCGGATTTTTCGGTCTCGCCAAATGGGAAAGCGCGCTCTCCCTTTGACTTCAGGCGTTCAAAAGCTTCTCAAGAACGGCAAGGCGCACCGATACCGTCAGCACCTCGGCGGCGAGCAGAAGCTCGGCCTTGGTCGGGCAGGTAGGCGCAAGGCGCAGATTGCGGTCGCGCGGATCGCGTCCGTACGGGAAGGTGGCGCCGACCTTGGTCAGGGTAACCCCCGCCTCTCGGGCAAGCTCGTAGGTTCGCCGCGCACAGCCGTCCGAGACGTCGAGGCTGACGAAGTATCCCCCCTTCGGATGCGTCCAGCTTGCACAGCCGAGCCCCCCGAGGTCTCGGGAGAGCACGGTTTCAAGGACGTCGAACTTCTCACGCAGGAGAGTGGCGTGCCGTCCCATTTGACGGCGGACCGCCTCGGCATCGGGAAGCATTTGCAGATGGCGGAGCTGATTCAGCTTATCAAAGCCGATGGTCGAGATGCCCATCATCTTGGTATGCAGAGCAAAGTTTCGGGGGCCCGCGGCAAGCATCGCAACCCCGGCACCCGGGAAGGTGATCTTCGAGGTCGATGCAAAATAGCAAAAGCGCTCCTCGGTGCCGCACTCGCGCGCATAGGCAAAGACGTCGGCTAAGCGCTCGCCCCCGTCGGCAAGATCGTGCACCAGGTAAGCGTTATCCCACATAACGGTAAAATCGGGAGCGGCAGTCTTCATCGAGGCAAAGCGATAAACGACGTCGTCCGAGAAGGTAATGCCGGTGGGGTTCGAATATTTCGGAACGCACCAGATGCCCTTGACGGCGGGATCGGCGGCAAGCCGCTCGACCTCGTCCATATCGGGGCCGTCCGAGCGCATACCGACCGGAATCAGCTCAAAGCCGAGCGTCTCGGTAATGGAAAAATGCCGATCGTATCCGGGTGCGGGGCAAAGGAATTTCCGCTTCGGCTCCGCAGACCAGGGGCGGGGGGAATCCGCCATCCCGAAGAGCAGACCGCGCACGACCGTGTCGTACATCAAAGTCAGGCTTGAGTTTCCGCCGACGTAGATCTGCTCGGCGGGAATATCGGTCAAAGATGACCAGAATTCGCGCATTTTGGGAAGTCCGAGAGGCATTCCGTAGTTTCTGGCGTCGAGCCCGCCGTCAAGAAGGCAGTCCGCCCTTGAAATCGGCTCCTCGAGCAGAGCGTCACAAAGATCCAGCTGATCCGCCGCGGGCTTTCCGCGCGAGAGATCCAGCTTGTTTCCCGCCTTTTGGAGCGCCTTGTGCGCCGCCTTCAGGCGTTCGTATTCGGAGGCGAGTGCCTCTCTTGTCATTTCACTGTACTGCATGGGTAGGGTTTTCTCCGAAATTTGAAGTCTCGAGGGGCGAATGTTGCACCCCGTAGCAAAAACGTGAGTTTATTATAGTATATTCTGCAACTTTTTGCAAGTGATTTTGCAATTTTGTCAAAACTTTTTTGCAAATTCGTCAAGCTATTGACTTTTTGGCGCAAGTGATTTATAATATGGTGTAATTCGTACAGAAAATGCAAGGAAGGTTTTGCGAAATGGCAAACGAAAAGAAGCTGGTGGAGCAGATTACCTCGATGGACGAGGATTTTGCCCAGTGGTATACCGATATCGTCAAGAAGGCCGATCTGATCGACTATTCCTCGGTGAAGGGATGCATGATTATCCGTCCCTACGGCTATGCGATCTGGGAGAATATTCAGCGCCTGCTCGACACGCGCTTTAAGGAAACGGGGCACGAGAACGTCTATATGCCGATGTTCATCCCCGAGTCGCTTCTCAACCGCGAGAAGGAGCACGTCGAGGGCTTTGCCCCCGAGGTTGCCTGGGTGACGATGGGGGGAAGCGAGCGCCTGACCGAGCGTGTTTGCGTTCGCCCGACCTCGGAAACGCTCTTTTGCGAGCATTACGCAAGCATCATCCGCTCCTACCGAGACCTACCGAAGCTCTACAACCAGTGGTGCAGCGTCGTGCGCTGGGAGAAAACCACACGCCCCTTCCTTCGCTCCCGTGAGTTCCTCTGGCAGGAGGGACATACGATGCACGCCACCGCCGAGGAGGCAGAGGCAGAGACCAAGCAGATGCTCGGCGTGTATGCCGATTTCTTCGAGCAGGATCTCGGAATGCCGGTCATCCGAGGCAGAAAGACCGATAAGGAGAAGTTTGCCGGCGCCGAGGCAACCTACACCGTTGAGGCGCTGATGCACGACGGAAAGGCGCTTCAGGGCGGCACCTCGCATAACTTCGGAGACGGCTTTGCAAGAGCGTTTGACATTCAGTACCTTGACCGTGACAACAAGCTGAAATACTGCCACCAGACCTCCTGGGGCGTTTCGACCCGTATCATCGGCGGTATCATCATGACGCACGGCGACGACAGCGGCCTCGTGCTTCCCCCTGCCGTTGCGCCGATTCAGGCCGTGGTCATTCCGATCCAGCAGCATAAGGAGGGCGTGCTCGACGCCGCCCGCGCGCTAACCGATCGGCTCAAGGCGGCAGGCATCCGCGTGAAGCTCGACGACAGCGACAACTCCCCCGGATGGAAGTTCGCCGAGTACGAGATGAAGGGCGTTCCGATTCGCGTTGAGCTCGGTCCGCGCGATATTGCAAACGGCAGCTGCGTGCTCGTTCGCCGCGACAACCGCGAGAAGAAGCCCGCAGCCCTCGAGGGCATTGAGACATCGGTTCGGGCTGAGCTCGACGCTATGACGCCCGCACTCTTTGAGAAGGCGTACCGCCACCGCGAGGAGCGCACCTACAACGCCGAGACGCTCGATGAGCTTGTGAAAATCGCCTCTGAAAAGAGCGGATACATCCGCGCTATGTGGTGCGGCGAGCTCGCCTGCGAGCTTGCGCTCAAGGAAAAGGCCGACGTCACCTCTCGCTGCATTCCCTTCGGCGGCGAGCCGACGGGAGATCGGTGCGTTTGTTGCGGCAAGCCTGCCAAGCACCTCGTCTATTGGGGCAAGGCGTACTGATCGGAAATACCGAAAAAGAAACGGGAGCTGTCTCCAATGCGAATCGCATTGGAGACAGCTCCTTTGACGTGGGGGCGCATCTGATTTTGGGAGAAGCATCTTCTGCTCGGCTCGATCGGGCTCAAACGCTTTTATAGGGCACCCTCGCCGCGGGAACCAGCTCCGAGGCAGGGTCAAGATGTACCGACTGATCGTCGAAGAAGATGTTGGCACCAAAGGCGGAAAGCACCTCGCTTTTGGTAATTCCCCCAAGGAAGAACGCCTCGTCAATTCGGACGTTCCATGCGCGCAGCGTTCGGATCACGCGCTCATGCGAGGGAGCGTTGCGTGCCGTAACGAGCGCGGTGCGGATCGGCATATCCTCATCGGGGAATCGGCTCTGCACGAGAGACAGGGTTTTCAGCAGCTTGGCAAAGGGGCCCTCGGGAAGCGGACGGCGCGCGTTTTCGCGCTCGTGCTCGGCAAAGGCGGCAAGTCCCTTTTCCTGATAGATGCGCTCCGACTCGTCCGAAAAGATCACGGCATCGCCGTCAAAGGCAATACGGATCTGCTCACAGCTTGCATCGGGATGGATCGGCAAGCCCTTATGCTGACAGATAATGCCTGCCGCAAAGCCGGCGTTAATCGCCTCCTGCACGTCCTCTTCGTTTGCCGAGAGGAACAGATCGGTGCGAAACGCCGACAGATAGGGGGCGATGCTCTTGCCGCCGACGAGCGCCGCGCGCGAGACGTCCAGCCCGTAATGCTCAATCGAGTTGAAAATCCGAAGGCTGGTATCGGCGCTGTTTTTCGACATGACGATGATCTCGGTCAGCCGCTCGTTTCCCGTGTTAAGGCGGTGGAGCGCACGCACGAGCGGAAAGGCGGTGCCGGGGCGCAGAATCTCGCCCTCATGGGCAATCTGATACTCCGAGTAGGCGTCGAGCCCCCGTTCGGTAAAGATGCGATTCTCCTCCTCAAGGTCAAAGAGAGCGCGCGAGGAAATTCCGATCACGAGCTTGCTGTCGAGATCCAGCGGCATATCTGCTCCTCCGTTTCATGCGATATATCTTCATTATATCACACAAACCGAAAAGATGCAAGAAGAAACCCAAGAGAGCTGTCGCCCCGTCGGCTACATATTCCGGCGAATGGTATCAATCGCGCTCTTTTCAAGGCGCGAGACCTGCGCCTGGCTGATCCCGATCTCGCTTGCAATCTCCATTTGCGTCTTGCCGCGGTAAAAGCGCATCTGAATGATCGCCCTCTCGCGCTCACCGAGGTGCGCGATCGCCTCCTTTAAGGCAATATTCTCAATCCAGATCTCGTCGGACACCTCGCTGTCCTTGAGCTGGTCGATGACGTAAACCGAATCCTCTCCGTCCGAGAAAACCGAGTCGTACAGCGAAACGGGCTGTGTGATCGCCTCAAGCGCCCCCGATACCTCGCTTTCGGGGGCGTCGATCTCGCGCGCCGTCTCAAGCGTGCTCGCCTCGCGCCCGAGCCGCCGTGACAGCTCCTCGCGCGCCCGAAGCGCACGGTAGGCAAGGTCGCGCACCGAGCGGCTGACGCGGATACTGCTGTTATCGCGCAGGTATCTCCGCATCTCGCCGATAATCATCGGCACGGCGTAGGTCGAAAAGCGAACGTCAAGATCGGTATTGAAATGATCGATCGCCTTCATCAAGCCGATACAGCCGACCTGAAAGAGGTCGTCGGGATTCTCCCCGCGCCCCGAAAACCGACCGACGATCGAAAGGACGAGTCGCAGATTTCCGAGGATCAGCCGCTCACGCGCCGAGGCGTCGCCCCGATGAGCAAGCAGAAGCAAGCGCCGCTTTTCCTCCTCATCGAGTACCTCGATCTCCGAGGTGTTCACCCCCGAGATCTCGACCTTCCCCTCGCGCCGCATCGCATCGCCCCCCCGACGTATATTCTAACGGCAGGCGGCGAGCTCGCACCGAGCATCGCCCACGCCTGTCACTCTACGTCGAGTATTCCCCCCGCATGCGCGGCGTATGCAATGAAAAATCTTCCTTGGCGTCGGCTTCCCTTAAAAATTCGGCAAGATACTCCGCCCGCACCAGCGCACTCTGTACGCCCTCGTCGGTGACCGAGCGGTATCCCATCGTATACCCGCGAACGCCGCCCGAAAGCAGTGCGAGAAGCCGCAGAGATGCCGAGATGATCGCGGCAGCGTCAATGCCGTCCCGACATCCGAGCGCAACCGAAACGGTCAGAAGCGAGCCGAGGATGGCAGGGAGCATGGCAAGCACGGTCGAGCGGCGACGGGTCGAGGCGGCACTCGGCGGAAGCAGACTGCGGCGGCGATGCTCGGCACTTCCGTAGAGCAAAAGCTCGGGGGAAAGGCGCAGCAGGGGCAGCGCCGCCGCCCTCCTCACCGCGCGGCGCGTGCGCCGAGAAAGAGCGCGAAGCCGCGTGCGATCGCACGCAAGGGCAAGTCCGTCCTCAACCGAAAGCCCGACCGAAGCAAGGAGATCGCACCGCAGCTCAAGCCGCTCCGCCTCGGCAAGGCGCCGACAGAAGGACGGAAGCGCCGCCGCGCGCCCGGATGCCCGTACCCGTGCGGCGGTGTCCTTCCATTCGGTGTTTGCATTCCGTACCTCCTCGCGCTCCTCTCCCGCCAGAGCCCCGGCATCCGCCATCGAGCTGTACATGATGACAAGGCAAAAGCTCGTCACGGCAAGCTCAAGAGTGATCGAGGCAATCGGCGCCGCCGAGAGGCTGACCTCCGTGAAAAACACGAGCGCCGCAACGGCAAAGGCGAGGATGCCGACGGTAAAGGGCGCGCCGCGGCGGCGCGACAGCGCGCGAAGCGAGGCAAGCTCGTTTTCGATCACGCCGCCTCACCTCCCGAGGAAAGCCCCCCGAGGCGGAAGAAGATCGCTCCGATCAGCGATCCGACCAAGCCCCAAAGCGAGATGAAAACGACCTCGTCGGCAACCATGCGCGCCAGGTAGAAAACCCCGAGCAAAATTCCCCAAAGAAGGGGCGCCGAGGGCGTTTTCAGAATCGTGCGCAGTCGTCTTAGCACAGGGAGCAATGACAGCAGCACAAGAAGCAGCACGCCGAGCGATACCGCCTCGGCACCCCTTTTCCCTGCGTACAGCTCGGGAAAGCACAGGAGTGTCGAGACGAGCGGCGGAAAAACCGAAAAAAGGTAGCCGAGGAGACGAAATGCCTTCTTTTTCACCGAGACCCCTCCGATTCTGCCGCAGGCTTACTTACCCTGCATTCGCCGTGCGGCGTTTTTTGATAGATCTCCTCGAGCGCGAGCTTCGAGGCGGCAGGCAGTCTTGCCGCCGTAAAGACCTCCTTGAGCATCAAAAGCACGGCGTCGAGCCGCGCTGCCTCGCCTTGCAGCGACTCAAAAAGCCTACCGACCGATGCCGAAAGCTCACAGCGCAGCTCCGATTGGCGCTCCCCCTCTGCCGCCGTCTCATCGGCAAGGCGCGAGACGAGCGCGGAAAGCGAGGAAATCTCGCGCTCGCTTGCCTCAAGCAGTGCCTTGGTTTTCCCCTCAAGCACCTCGACGCCGCCCCCGACGCGCTTCATGCCGCTGTCGAGGATCGGAAGCAAGGACGAACGGAAAAGCCGCGCCAGAACAGCGGTTCCGATGAGCGTCATCGAGGAGAGCAAAAGCGGAAGATGCTCGGTGAGAAACGCGAATGCGGAGCTGAAAAAGCCGTTCTCGTTCGGTTCGGCGGCAAGCTCCTCTTCAGCCGTCTCCGCAGTGGGCGTCTCGGCAGACGCTGCAAGCGACAGGGTAAAGACGAGCGAAAAAGCGATGACGAGCGCGCCGAGGGCGCGCCCGATCCACACCCCGACGGCTGTTTTACGATTGGTTGATTTCATGCAAAGAGTCCCTCCTCACTCAGTAATAGCTCCAGCGACAGCTCGGCTGCCGAAAGCCGCTCGCAAAGAGCGGAAATCCGCCGATCGAGCGCAAGAACGGCATCGGGGACCGAGATCCCCGCAGGCGAAAGTCCGCCGCCGGTTTTAATAATGGATTCGGCAGGCACAGCTTCGCCGCCGACGGTGAAGGTAACGCGGTTGATCCCCGTAGAAAAGGCATCTGACGGGATCTCGGAGACTCCGCCGACAAGCGGAAAGCTGCGTGCTCCCACCGTCACGAGCGTGCCGTCGGGCGCATCCGAGAGCGAAATCCGCACACCGCGCTCCGAGAGTCTTACCCGCCCCCCCGTATGGCAGGCGTAGCTCTTGCCAAGAAGCTTGTAGTTCATTCGGTTCCTTTCTGCGGCGCTTGAGAATTCTCCGACCCTGCCGCACGATGGGTCGAAGTCGTTTCGCTTCGGTATACGTACGCCGAAAGCGAAAGGGTTTGGGGCTTCACTTCTCCGACGGTACACAGAGCCGTTCCCCCATCGGGAAGCCGAAGCTCGCCCGTCAGCTCCCCGAGGGTATATTGAACCTGATTCTTCAGCGGATAGAGCACCCAGGAGCGCGGGCTCTGCCCTGCGAGCCAAAGCCGCACAAGCGCAAGCAGCGTCTCGCTCTCCTTCGAATAGACGACCTTCGGATAGAGCATCGTGCCGTCCGAGCCCCCCGAGGAATCGGGCAGGATTGCAACCCGCTCCCAGCGCACCTCGGCAAGCGGATAATATACGCAAACCGGTCTCCCCGAAACGTAGCAGGACCGCAGGAAGCTTGAAAAGGCGCTCTTTGACTCGCCGTAGGAGGTTCCGCGCTTAAGCGCTACCTGCAGTCCGCTCCCGTCAAGATAAACCGCCATCGTCTCCACGCTCTCGGGCGAGACGATCGCAAGCTGCGAAGACGTCTGCGCATGGGTGCAAAGCTGCGGAACGTCAAGACTCGGCGAGGTCATCTGACCGCCCGAAAAGAGAATCGTTGCCTTGCAGCAGTCCTGCCCAACCGAGAACTCAACCCGCTCGTCACCCGTCAAAACCAGCTCCCCGATACGCGTCGCACAGAGGGCAACGCGTGCGGAGCCGTTGACGTAAAGGCGATCGGCATAGGAGTCAACGCGGCGAAGCGAGTGCTGCGCCGTTATCCGATAGTAGGCTCCGTCGCGGTCCCGGAAGCAGTAATCGGACGGTCCCGACGGAAAGAAGTGAAAGCTTGCGGGCAAGGTCGGCGTGCCCGAGCTCGCGTTTCCGCGCAGCTCGGCTTCAAGCGAGAGCACTCCCTGCGTCAGCCGCGCAAAGGAAAGCGCCATCCCGAATCGCGAGCGGTCGTCCGAAAGAAGCGAAAGCCCCTCGCGCTGTCCCGAAAGCACGTACGGATCCATTTCGGAGACCGCACCGAAGGAGGTCATCAGACCGCCGTTTTTCCACGCCCCTACACCGGGCGAGACGAGGAAGGGAACGGGATCCGCAGAGCTTGAATCGGTATTCAGGGACACCTCGCTCTGCCAAGAGAGCTCCGCATGCCCGACGCCGACTCGGATCCAACGCTGCTTCGGATTGAGAGCGTTGTTGCTCGTCTCCAAGCTCGGAAGCAGAGGGGTGGGCAAAAGAATTCTGGTGCTTGTCAGATGATTTCCGTCTCCATCGTGGCAAAGGAGCGTTATGGCAAGCCCCTGTCCCGCCTCGTTTTCCCCATGGAGCGACAGACGGAACACGCCGTCCTCGGATGCGGAAAAGACGAGGCTTCCGCAAGCGGCAGCATCCCTCGGAATCGGGCAATCGAAGCTGTCGCCGACATCTCCCGAAATCTCTCGGGAGAAGCTCTGCCCCGCGATCTCGATCCGAACGCTTCCGTCAAAGGGCGAGCCGAGAGCAATCGTGACGGTGGCTCCCGCGTCCGACGGAAGCCCCTCGGTGTCGTAAAGGAGCTCCCGTTCGTTTTCGGCTGTAACCGAGAAAAACCCCCGTCCGATCCGATCGACCGAATGCTCCCCTGCCAAGGGAAGGGCGATCGGAGCATCGAGCGACGCGTTGCTCGGCATCCCTGCTCCCACGACGTTCATCGAAAGGGGGGGAAAATCGCCGACCGTCGCATCCAGCGTCAGCGAGGCAACTCCGCGCTCGCCTTCGCTTTCGCTTGCAAAGCCGATCTCCGCCGTGGCGCGTCTTCTCTCGGCAGAGATCATTCTCGCAAGAGTCTGTCGCTTTTTCATCTCGGCACGCTCCGTACGATTCCCTGATAGCTTCCGTCGTACCAAAGCATCATGGTGTAATGCCGTCCTCCGAAAAGAACCGGTGCATCTCCGATCACGTCGTCGCCGCTCCACTTAATCTGCTGCGAAAACAGAAGCTGCGAGTCGCCGTTTTTCGCCTTGGTATCGAAAACCAGGGTTGCGGCGTAGACGTCGCTCGGTGTCTCGGGCAGAGTCAGAGCTACTGTCCCGATCTCCCCGAGTCGCACCTCAACGCCATCCTCAAGAGAGACCGTCTCCTCACCCGAAGCACTCCGAACGACGACTGCGGACTCCTTTCCTGCCAGCGCCTCGGCAAGGCTCTTCTCCCCGACGCACAGATACCCCGATGCCGTTCCGTCCAGCAGCTCGCGGAAGAAATCGGCAAGGCTGTGTGCATCGTTCTCGCCCGGACGGAGTCCGCTTCGGATTGCCTCGGCAAGGCTCTCTCCCGAGGGGTCCGACAGCTCGGGAGTGGCGGAGAGCATCCCGATGAGAAGATTCAGCCGCTCGGCAATCAGCCGCGGCAGGCGGTCAAAGCGCTCGCGCAGCGCCGTTGGGGTGAGCCCCTCTCCACCGAAGGCGTAGGGAGCGGTGGGGCGGTTGGAGAGTGAGGAAATCCCCGCAAAAAACAGCTCGCTCCCTGTGAGCTTTTCAATCGTCATATTCTTTTCACCTTTCCGACTACCGCGAAGCGATAGCTGATCTCACGCAGCTCAAGCGGTGCGCCGATGCCGTCGGATTCGATCAGATATTGCTTGCGATGCCATTTTTTCGTCTTTTCGCTGAAGACCGTCGGCGCACTTTCCCCCGAATCGAAGGCAAGGGCATCAAAGCGAAGGGCGCTGAAATCAAGCTCGCCGCCCGCCCAAAATCCCTCTCCGAAGCGCCTGCCGTCGTCGGTCAGAGCCGTCACCGAATACCGCCCCCTCGCATAGCACGAAACGAGCGTTGAGTGTGCCTCGGTGCTCTTTTTCTCCCCGGGGCGGTCGCAATCGTCAAGGGCGGTTACCAAGCGCACCCGAATGCCGTGACGGTCGAAATGATACCACTCGGGAGCCAGGTAATCGGGGTGCAGACGTCGGAATTCGGCAAGCTGCTCCTCGCTGTACTCGGGAAGTGCAGAGGTCGGGGGAATGCCGCGGCGGTCGGTCGCAAAGCGGTAGAGAGCGCCCGAGCCGTCTCCGAAGAGCAGCTCATCGTCAAAGAACAGCGCCGCCGAAAAGCCGAGCTCCTGTCCGCCGATCTCCTCCCCCTCCCAGACAGCCGAAACTCTCTGTCCGTTTCGGATGACGTAGTTCACCTCACCCTCGCTGTAAACCGTCTCCAAGACGCGTTCCCCCCTCAGCTCGGGGGGTGCGAGCGAAATGTCGCGTATTGCCACCGCCTCATCCAGGCGGCTCCCGTAGCGATAGAGGCGTTCGGCACCGAGGTATCCCGTGATCCCCGAAAGACGCCACCACTCGGGGCAGCGCTCGCCGCTCGGCATCGTCTGCATCCGACGCCCGTCTCCGAGCCAAAGCTCACCCGTGGGGGAAAAGACGGCGAGATAGCCGAGCCAGCGACCGAGCCGCGTTCCCTCGGGCAGTCCCGTGAGCGCCGCAACCCCCTCGTCACGGCGGACGAGTCGGGTTTCCCCGAGCCCCGTCGAATGGATTGCCGAAACACCTCGTGTCGTCAAAAGAACCGTCTCGTCGCGGTAGAGAACGGCGTCGAGATACCGTCCCTCGTCAACGTGGCCGCTCGCAATCGGATAAATGCGCGGTGCAAGGGGGAGCTCGGTGTCGGTGCCGACGTGGCGGTAGATGCCCACGCCCTCGCTCTCGTCGGTAAAGACCCAAAGTCCGTCGGGGGCGCCGAGAAGCCCGAGCAGCGATGCGCCGTCGCCCCCGTCCGTGAAGTAGGAATAGATGCTGAAATAGCCGGGGTTCATCTCCCCCGAGGCGGTTCGGGAGGAATAGAAAACGGCACCGGGCAGGCGCGGATTTCCGCCGAGAAAGATCCTGCCGTCATAGCTTACCCCGACGCGGCATTCGCGGACCGCCTGCGGAAGACTTCCGTCGTAGTCGGGGTAACGCGAAAGCAGCGCCGAGAGCTCGCCGCGACGCCCGTGTGCGGTCGAGAGCATGACGACGAGCTCCTGCTCGTAAATGCTCCGTGGGTTTTCGGCATGGAGCACGAGCGCCGTCACGCGCCCGTCCGCATCGGTCTCGCATCGGTAATACACCGAGGCCTCGGTGTACTGTCGGATCTCTCTGCCGTTGAGAGTCACGTCCAGCACCCGGTCGGCGGGATGAGAGAGCGGAAAGCGGAGCTCGGGGTCCTCAAAGCCGGGAATTTCGGCACGGCAGACGGGAGTCAGCGAGGCAAGAGGGCTGTTTCCCAGAAGACCGACCGAAACCCGCGAAAAATCCTCGCCCCCATAGAGAAGCTCGGAAAGCGCCGAGCAGCCCTCGGTCGCATAGGCGCGGATCGACTCGAGCTCTGCTCCGAGCGCAAGCGACGAAAGACGGTCGGAGCCGGCAAAGCAGCTGTACCCGAGAGTCCTCGTCTTTCCGGGCGCGGAAAAGGAAAGGAGCGACGTACAGGCGCGAAAGGCGCCGTCCCCCACCTCGCGCACCTCAAGCCCGAGGCGCACCGACGTGATCTCGGTATTGCCCTCAAAGGCAGAGGGCGCAATCGAAACTACCCGATAATACGCGCCGCCGATCAGAGTGAACGAGGGAACGCGAAGCTCCCCCGACACCTCGCCTCCGACGAGCGTTGCCTCGCGTGCCGAGGCGTCGTATACCTCAAAGCGCAGTCCGGGAGAGCCCTCGCCGTAGCTTTCGAGCGAAAGAACTCTCCAGCTCTCATACGAGCGGTCTGTGAGCAGATTGACCGCCTCGTACGGCTCGCCCTCGACACTCTCGGTCGGCAGATAGCTCGATACCGACCGCATCGAAAGAATCGGACCCGATTCGCCGACCGATACCGACACGCAGCGAAAGTCAACGCCGTCGAGCAGATAGAAGCCCGAGCCGAACCGAAAGCCTCGGCTTTTCGCGTCGGCAAGTCCGTCGACCGACATCACCGTCTCGTCCTCCCCGTCGAGCAAAAGTCCGTAGAGCCGGGCTCCCGCATGCACGAGGAGAAGCGACCGACTCTTTCCGCGCACCGTGATCTCGCCGAAGCGAAACACCCCGTTGACTCTCCCCTCAAGCTCGGAGATGCGGCGGTAGCCGGGTACCGTCGAAAGACTCGGTGTGCGGCCGTCACGGGGGTAAAGCCGCAGAAGATTCTGTGAATGTAAAAGCTCGGGACCCGAGATTCCGCCCAGCCCTCGGATCACGCGCGTATAGCTGTTTGACACCTTGATTCTCCTTTTTGACTGCGTTTTCGTTACCAGCCGTTCGGGCAAAAGACGCTCTGCGCCTCTCCGCCTCTCATCTCGGCGCGAAGCTGCGCGTAGCTTCTCTGATAAAGCGAGGCGTAATAGGTCGCCTTCTCGGGCGCGTCGTCAAGCCAGATGAGCGAGGCAACGAGCTCGGGGAGAAGCGCCGCCAGCTCGGGCGAAAGCGGAAGCTCGAGAGACGGATCGTCTGTCGGCAGAAAGCGCGGCATGGCGAGGCGGCATTCAAGCTCGTACAGTCCGCTCGGCGCATTCAAGTCAAGGAGCAGCTCGCTGCCCCGCAGCTCGTACTTACCGAGATAGGAACGCCCGTCAAGATAGAGTGCGGGCGTCGAGAAGGCGGAAAAGTCGGGACACAGTACGGCAGCGTCGTAGCAGATTCCCCGACGGGGGAGCACCCGACCGAGCGGCGACACCGAAGCATAAGCCGAAATCGCCCCTACCGTTACGTCTTGCTCGGCAGCAACGGAAAGCGCGCGCGCTCCCCTGCACCGAAAGGAGATGAGGCTTTCCCCAACCGAGGAAAAGCTCTCCTCCCGCTCCCCCGAGACATCGGCGAGCAGAACTCTCCCCCGACCAAAGACCGAGACCGAAACGAGCTCGGCGCCCTCGGGCAGGGAAACGGTGAGCACCTCGCCGTCCCCAACGCGCCGCACCTCAAAGCATCCGAGCAGCTCACGCGGCGCAATATGCGAGACGGCAACGCGACGCACTCTCGGACAAAGCCTGTCAACGCTCTGCATCGCGCGGCCGAGCACGGCGTAAAAGCTCCGTCTCAGCACCTCGTCGTCAAGCGCCGTCTCAAAGCCGAGGCAGGCAACGGCATCGTAAAGCTCGCCGAGCGTCATGCCAAAGGCGTGCCCACGCTACCCGACGTATCGTCAACGGCAAGCAGAATGTGCTTATAGCCGCCGAATCCGACGCCGAAGCGGCAACGGCCGTTCCAGATGTAGTTGCCGGTGTGGTGGTCAACCCAGTTCGAGACGGTCAGCGGCACGCGGTTGAAGAACATGTTACCCGCGAGATTGCGGTTCGCCTCGCTCGACATGACCATCACGCGGTCATCGGTCGTCTGCCAGGTCGGCAAAATCACGACGTTCCAGTTCCCGTAGTGCAGGTTGATATCGTTGTAGCCGTTGCCAAGCGCGCCCTCCGAGCCGCAGACCTTCTTGGCGATCTGCTCCGCGATGGGGCGGTTGCCGGGCAGAATGATCGTGTCGGCGGTATAGCCGAGCGGCTCGCCGCTTTCGTCCTTCATATTACGGAGCTTGACCGAAAGATTCGCCAAAGCCGACTCAAAGGTTGCGGCAGAGGGCGTGCGGTCGCTGCCCGAGCAGAAAACGTCTCCCGAATAGAGGTTGCTTTGCGTGCCTTTTTTAGAGCCGCCGCCCCAGAGATGATCCTTGGAGAACAGGGGGAGTCCGTCAGGAGCTGTGAGATCCAGCGTTGCACCTGCGAAAAAGCCGCTCGCGTTCGTGGCGTTTGCCAGAGCGTACTCACAGATCTTATGCTGGGTCTTGTAGTAGGCGCGCGTAAAGTTCTCCGCACGGCGTCTGGCGTCGGCGGCAACGCCGTAGCGCGCATCCTCCATCATCTGCGCGGTGATGGTAAACTCCTTCATGAACTGAATGTGCTCAATGAACTTGCGATAGGTCTCGCGCAGATCGTCGTTTTCGGCACCCGCCCCCTCCTCAACTGAGGTGAAAACGTCAAATTCGTTCTGTCCGACGATCGTCTCGCCAAAGCGATCCGAGTCCTCGACGCAGAACAGCCAGTCGCGCACGCCGCCCGCACGGGTGAGTACGTCCGACTCGTGCTCGATGATCATTTTGATCGGCGTCTCAAGCCGTCCGATCTGGGCGTTTACAAAGCCCAGACTCTTCGAATAAGTAATTGCCATAGGAAAGTCCTCTCTTTCTTACCTTTCAGTTTGCGGGGAAGGTGACCAGCAGGTCGTAGCCCTTCTTTCGCACGGGGATGTCGTAGATGACGGCGCCGGAATGCGGCGTTTTGACGATCGCGGGAGAAAGCGCGTACATCCCGATGCAATGCTCCTCGTAGATATTGTAATCGTTCATGCTCCCCACGAACGGCGTCGAGAAGATCATTCCCGGCAGAACGTCGGTCACCAGAATCGACGTGTCCTGCTGCTTGGCAGGCGCATCGACGATATGGGTAACGGGACAGGTCGTCTCCTCGTTGATCACCGTAACGACGCCGCTGCAAATCGAAATCGCCGCTCCCTCCATGATATCCTGCGTGAGCGGTGAGACCTTGACGGTCCGTGACTCCGACTGATTCGTCCGTCCGCCGAGAATCTTAACAAGCTTAAACATAATGTGCTCCTTTCCTTGATTCGATAGTAATTATTGATTGACGCGGCGGTAAAGCCGTGCAATCTCGCGCTCGCCAAGGCGCGGAAAGAGACGCTTTGCACCCTCCAGCTCCGAGGGCGACATTCTCACTCCCGCGTCACCGAGCCGTTTGGGCACCGAGGCTCGCAGGTGCGAGCGGGTGTCGTGCGAGCTCCTTGCAAGACCGAGCGCGCCGAGTGCCTCGGAAACCGAAAGCCCAAGCTCCCGAAGCTCGCCAAAGCGAAATGCCGACGGAAGATCGGCAAGGCTCCCGAGCGTTGCAAGGTGCGGACAGAGCCGACGGATGGCGAGAAGGTCCTCCTCTGCCATTTTAGCGTAGTCGGGTGCCGCATCTCCCGCCTCCTCCCCGTCGGGGGCGGATTCAGCTGCATCCCCCTCCCCCTCGGGGAAGGCGGAGGCATCCTCATCTCCGTCGGGCGAGGGCAAATCGACCTCTCCGACGGGGGGGTTCTCCAAGGTTTCGAGGTTTTTATCTCTGATCTCGTTTTCCATATACCTTTCCTTTCTCATTTGCGAAGATCCTCACTTGAGCGAATCACGCTTGCGCGAGGCTCTCCCTCGGGACGGTTCGGTGCCTCAATTTTGCCACCGCGATTGGTAGCGTAAGGGTTTCTTCCCATATCCTTTCCCTTCTCCTTCATCGTTTCACCTCCCTTCAGCTCTCCCCGAGCAAGCCCCCGAGATCCTCTCGGACAGAGGCGGCGTACTCGGCGATCTTCTTTGCGATCCCACCCGACGCGCCGACGGCGCGCGCGTAAAGATACGCGCTTTCGTAGTCAAGACCGTTTTGCATGATTTCCCGCAGAATCGCAATCCGCGTGTCGGTTCCGCCGTCGCGGAAATCGCGGCTGCCATAGGCGTCGCACATCCGTGCGAAAAGCTCGGCGCGCTCGCCCGAGAGCCCCTCGGCAACCGCGTAGCGATAGCCCTCGGCGTAGCTTTCGATGCCGTCGCTTGCCATCCGTCGGATCGCGCGGCGAAGGCTCTCGTCCTCTTCGGCACTGTGCTGCTCGAGATATTCCTCGTAATCGGCCTCTGCACGGCGTTTGGCATCTGCATAGCCTTGCTCGGCGTTCTCCCTTGCGTTTCGGTATCTGCCCTCGGCGGCATCGGTCAGGTAATCGGCATAGCCCGAGGTGCCGAGCCCCCGTCTGCCAAGGCTCTCTCCGAGTGCGCCGTATCCCGGCGCCGAGCGCCGACGGTCAAGCTCCGCCGTGCCCTTTGCCGCATCCAGCGCGCTTTTGGCATCGTCGAGTGTCTGTGAGAGATACTCGGAGTACCCCTTCGGGCGATTGGCAGCCTCCCGACGGCGCGTGAGCTCGTCAAGACGCTCACCTTCGGCTTTGACAGTCTCAAGAGCGGATTGTTTCTTGCTCGTTTTGCTCAAACGACAGTTCCTCCTCCTGCTCGCGGAGCCGTTTTCGGAAAAACTCCGCCTGATCCTCGGCGTAGGGATAATGCGCCCGCTCCTGCAGCTGCCAGTAGAGGCACAGCGTGCGCGGATCCGAAACGTCTCCGAGCGTTCCTTGTATGAAATTCTGAAGATTCTTTTCCCAAACCGCCTCGCGCCCCGTCTCGGATGCCACGCCGATCTCGGCGGAAAAGAGATATCCGTCGTCAATCGTAAAGCTTCCGTCGCTTTCGTTTTTGCGGTAGAAGTCGTAGCGGTTGAAGGTCAGATTCTGCATTCTCCCCCACGCATCCCGATAGGCAAGCTCGCGCACCTCGTCGGCAAAGGCGAGATAATGCAAAAAGATCAGTCGGTCGATCGCGGCGTAGGCGGCATTCTTCATGCGTCGCTTGCTCTCAAGGCGTCCCGCCGCCTGCGAAACCTGCAGCTGCCTCGCAAAGCCCGACATGTTCCCCGCATGAACGTCCATTCCCTGATAGGTATCCGAGATGCCGACGATGCGCTTGGCGTGATCGTAGAGCCGCTCGGCCTCCAGCACGTCCTGGGAAATATCGGGGGTCGTGTCAACCTTTCCATACTGTGCCGCACTCTCCCCCGGCCGCAGGCGAATCACCTGCCCAAAGACGCTGTTGGAAACCGAGATCACCGCATCCTCGGGAACGATCGGCGTAACCGCCGCTCGCATCAGCTTCTGCATGATACGGCTCTCAACCTTATTGATCTGCTGCTGTTGCGGACGGATATATTCGCAGTCCGACTGCCCAAACAGCCGTCTGTCCGCCGAGGTGTTCTTGCGGATAACGATCGGGAACTCGCGCGGCAGATAGTACGGAAGCCGCGTTTTCACCCCGACGATCCTCTCCCCGACGAGAATCGGCGTTTCGGGTGCGATGGCCGTTCCGTCCGAGAGCGCAATCACGTGGCTCGGCTCCTGTGCATCGACGAAATGCCCCTCTCCGTCGCGGCGGCGATAGTAGCCAACCGAGTCCTCAAGGAGAGCATCCCCCGAGAAGACGAAGCGGCAGACCTCCTCATCCTCGCCGCGATAGTAGCAGACGACGACGGTCGCCGTATCGTCGCTCCCCTCTCCGGCCGTCTCGCTCTCGGCGAGTGCCGCCGTCTCGGGGCTGACGCCGTAGCGGCGGCAAAGCTCCTCACGGGTCGTATCAAAGCGCAGGAAGCAGTATTCCATATCCTCGATACGATAGATTTGGGGCTGAGGGAAGAAGTCGCGGGGCGAGATACACGAGATGCGCACGCCGCCGCGAACACCCCCCTCGGAAAGCGAATCGTCCCATTCGACGAGCCACACGCTTCCGCCGAGGATGTAGGTGTACCGCTCGTCGATATCGTTCAGCTCGCCAAATGGCAAAGCCGCGCGCACCGAGCTGCAAAGCCGCTCGATGGATTTGGCGAGCCGCTCGCGCGATTCGCTGTAATGCCGCGCACTCACCTTCGGCATCGGAAGCTCCGAGGAGACCTGTGTTTCGACGATCTCGTAAGTGATGTTGCGAACCGCCCCCGCCCGTTCGGTCGAGCCGTCGATGCGGTCGTCTCCGCGATACTGTGCCTCGTGTCTGGCAAAGAGCTCGTGGATTGGCGCGGCAGATGCGCGTGCACGCTCGTAAAGCTCTGAAAAGTAGCGCAGTCGCGGTATGCGTTTGTCGATTTTCATGTGTTTCCTTTCCTTCGGTATTGCTGTCCCGCCCCCTACTCGGGCAGCCCGTAGCGCAAAAGAAGCCGCCGCTTTTCCTCGGCATTTGCGTTGGCAAAATCCTCGTGCATATCGTCTGTCCAGGGACGGCGCACGACGCTTTTCTCGATCGGCTCGGGGCGGCTGTAGTAGATCGCAAAGTAGCGCAGTGCATCGGGCGCGTGGGTGATCGCGTGGGGCTCGGTCGAGACGTCGCTCGGGTCGCATCGGTCGCTCTCAAGCATCGGCAGGCATCGGATCAGCTCAAGACACGTGCGCGAGATCTTAAGTCTCGGGGGATGCTCCGCATCGTATTTGAGCAGCTCCTTAACGGCAAGCCAGCCGGTTGCGCGGTCGTTGGCGCTCTTGGTGAGCGAAAGCCCGTGCTCTGCAAACAGCAAAGCGCGGGAGCGCCCCGATTCCTGGCTCCGCGCCCAGAGGTCGGGGGGCGCCAGGGTAGCGTAGATTCTCTCCGATGGCGGCGTCAGCGCCAGAATCTCACGGCAGGCGTCCGAGATAATGCGGTTTGACACGCAATGCTCGCGGTAAACGTGAACCCCTCGGTCCTCATCGAGCGCAATCCAAAGGCAGGCGAGGCGGTCAAGCCCATAGTCAATCGCTCGATATTTTCGCCAAGAGAGTGGAATCTCCTCGGGAGAAACGGTATGGGTTTCATAGGAAAACTCGGAGAAATACCGTCCCGAAAAGAGATTCCAATCGCCCTCCAGGAGCGCGCGCCGCTCGGCGTCGGGAAGTGCAAGCAGACGCTTCTTATACCCGGGATCCCCCTCGGCGAGAAAGGGATTGTCATCAATGCGCGAGGGAAGATACAGCCGCGTACCCGACTCCCCCGAGATCAGCTCCCCCGGCGGTGCCGGATCAATAAACCGCTCCTTGACCCAGGCGTGCCCGATTCCGCCGGGATTGGTCGAGGACTTCACCTGCTTCGGATAGCCGTTGGCACCGCGTACACGCGAGAGCATATACAGGTATTGAAACTCTGTAAAATGCGTCAGCTCGTCAAAGCGGATCACGTCATACTCGGCGGACTGGTACTGAAAGACGTCCGACTCAACGGCGGAATAGCCGAAGTCGATCAGGCTGCCGTTGGTAAATTTCCCAACGTGCGCCGAGGCGTTGTAGCTGTAGACCGAGCGTGGGTAAAGCCCCTGACTCACACGGATAAGCGACTTCTCCAGCTCCGCATAGGTGCGCCGTAAAATCAGCTGCTTGGAGCGCGGATAGCGGAGTGCGTAAAGCAGCGCGTCCACCAGCTGCCCAAAGGATTTGCCGCCCCCGGCGGCTCCGCCGAACAGCACCTCGCTCGCTGTCGCCTCGATAAACGCCGCCTGCCGCTCGGTCACCGAAAGCGAAAGCTCAGCCACCCTGTGCAGCCTCCGTCCGTCCGATCACACGCACCGTCACGTCAAGCGCCGAGGCGCCGGTCGCCTCCTCGCTCCGCTCATCGAGCTCCGTGAGCAAAAGCTTCACAAGAGACGAATCCAGTCTCTTTGTCAGACCTGCGACCGTGAGATAATCGGAAAGGAGCATGCGGCACTCCCGATAGGCATCCCCCATCGCGCCCCCCTCGCGGGCAGAGCGCAGTAAATCAAGATTCCCCATGCCAAGCCGCTCCGCAGCCTCGGAAAAGGTGGGGATCGCCCCGTTTGCGATCGTTTCTTTAAAATACGTAATCATCTTCAGCGCATCGCCGCGCTTTGGCTTCGCCGGGTTCTTCCCCATCTCAACCGTCTCCTTTCCGTTCTCTCGTTCGCTTCGCTTGCCCAAACGGCTCCCGCCGAGCTCAATCTTTCCCGATCGCGGCACCCGTCCGTCGCCGCCCCCTGATGTGCAGCAGAAAACAAACCCGAACGCAACGCCGAACGCCGTCCAAGCCTCGCACGAAGCATCCTGTCCCCTGCTGCGTGACTATTATATCACCTCTCGCGCACCGAAAAGGATGGTCGCATTCCAAACTTCACCAAAAAGCAACTCGCGTTTTTGTGCAAATCTGACAATTCAAGCACTGCAAGCAAAATCCACCCGAACAAAAAAGGGGCAGACGAATCTGCCCCCACGCATCCCCAATCTCTCCAATGCGTCAACACACGAAACCGCCCCCGCGCCCCACCTCAAAGCAACGCTGTATTCTTCCAAGCCGTCCCCTCAAATGCCAATCTCCGCTCCCCCCTCGTTACACTTTCCATCTTTTTTCAAAATCCCCGAAAATTTCCCTGAAAACACCTTGACAAATACAATTTCCCATGCTATAATAGACAGGCTAAAAAGGAGCGATCCTTTCAGCACAGGATCTGGGTGTGGCGCAGTTGGTAGCGCGCTACCTTGGGGTGGTAGAGGCCGCAAGTTCAAGTCTTGTCACTCAGACCAAAAATCGGGAGTCGTAAGATTCCCGATTTTTCTTTATTTATCTCGCAAAATCTCTTGAAATCTCGCGTTTTCGCAACAAACATAATGGGCTTGTTCTTCCCTGCTTTGAGGGTTGAACAAGCCCATTTTTCGCCTTTGACCACATGTTTGACCACTTACGGAGATTTTTG
>JAZNFP010000061.1:0-15856 GCA_045576095.1 Eubacteriales bacterium | reverse complement strand
TAGAACGCCCAGCCGCCGATGCTCGTGACACTCTCCGGAATCGTGATGCTCGTCAGGCTCTTGCAACCGTAGAACGCACATTTACCGATGCTTGTGACACTCTCGGGGATCGTGATGCTCGTCAGGCTTGAGCAATACTCGAACGCATAGTCGCCGATAGACGTTACTCCACTTAGGATGACGATGCTGTTGATTTCATCTCTGTGGCTGTACCAAGGGGCACGCCCGGAGGAATAGCTTTCCATTTCGCCTTTGCCGAGAACTGTCAGCACACCGTCGTTCAGTTGATAAGCAACGCTCGAATCGGCGGTATTACAGACACCCGTAGCGACGGAATACTCGAAGGTCTTTTGCTCGGTGGTGGAATCGCTCCAAGCGTAATTTTTCGTGTCGTTCAGGGCAAACGTGATCGAATGCTTGGTGAGATCATAGGCGTTCAGCAGGGTATCGCCGGTTACCGTATACCACTCTGCACCGAACTCCGAGGAAAGGTCGCGGCTCGTTCCGGTATAGAAAACGTAAAGACCGCTGTCGTAGATATCCGGGATATTGACAGTATACGGGAGGATCTCCCATTTGAGCTCGTAATCCTCGGTTGTCGAATCAGCCCAGCAATATCCGTGCTGCAATTCGAATGTGAGCGTATATTCTCCCACGTTCGTTTCCTCGAACGTACCGGATACCGTGTAGCCGTCGTTGCGATACACGTCTTCAACATTGTACAGCTCTCCCGAATATGTGTACGTTGTAGGATTCGGCTTGGCAATGGCTTGCCTATAGAAGGCATAAAGCGTCTGCGAATCCACTGCCGTGAATACCTCATCAACCGTCGGATTGAGGCACGCCTCGTCGGTGCACCATCCGATGAATACGTATTTGATCCCGTTTTTCTCGTAGTCCGCAAGGGAAGGCAATGCAACGGTGCCGCCCTTTGTGGTTATGATCGGCTCCACGGCTTCGCCGCCGTTGCTTTCAAACGATATGGTTACTCGGTTGCCGTGCGGGAACCGGTATTGCTGCTCCTTATTAGGAACGTTTACAAGCATATTATACTTGTTAAAGCCGTCGCTTCTGTTTTCCCATGCGGCTTCGAATACCAAAGAAGGATACGTTCCGTTAAGCAAGCTCCAATCGGTCGTAGCAAAGCCGCTGAACGTAGCTACCGTTCTCAAATCCGTATTTGTACTTGCAGTGATACCGTTTTGAGCGGCAGAGCCGACAGAGGTAGCTTGCAGCGTCGTGTCCTTGGAGAAGAAGCAGGAGGTATAGCCCGAGGTGCCGCCGCCCGCAAAGCCGCCTGTGGTGGCACCGGTAATACCGGAGTTCACCTCGCCGTATGCGATCGCGTTTTTGATCGTTGCATTGTTGAATCCGACAAACCCACCGGTATAAGCGCCGCTGACCGTGGTATTCACCGTTGCATCGCTGTAGCAATCGGTAATCTGCCCCTTGTTGAATCCGACAAATCCGCCGGCGTAGAATTCCTTTGCAGTACCGGAACCGACAACGTCACGATTGATTTCAAGACCCATGCGGGCAAGCTTTTCGGTTGCATCAAGCACGTAGCTCTTCGATACCGTTCCGTTGTTATATGCAACGAGACCGCCGATATAATGCGAATGGTTGTTCGAGGAGCCGTGAGAGACGCTATAGCAATAATTGACGGTGTAGCTATAAGAGATCGTGCCGCCATTGTAGCCGACGAGTCCACCGTTGTAGATCAGCATAGTGGATGATGCAGGCGCTGAGGAGGAATTGGTTTTGATATATCCGTTCGATGCATAGCAGTTGGTGACGGTTGCATTATTTCCGACATAACCGATCAGTCCCGCCAAATACGCATAGTAAGACGTAGTGCCGCTGATATCACCTGTTGCATAGCATTCCGCAGCCCCGCTCGAAACGTATCCGGACAGACCGCCTGCATACAGCTCGGAGGCGTTGGGCGTATTGCTGATAATATTCGAGGTCGCATAGCTCTTTACGATTTTTTTGGCGTAGCCGCTTACACCGCCGATATAAGCAACGGTACTGTTGGAAACCGTAATGTCCGGATAGGAATAGCATTCCGTGATCGTTCCGTCCGCTTTGCCGACAAGACCGCCCACATATAGCTTGTTGTTGCCGATTACTTCGATATGACTGCCGATAGCGTTACTGTTGGAAACAGAAGAATTCGCAACACCGATTACGCCGCCAACGTAGGTAATTGAGCTTGTGGAGGCACCGACATTAGTTATCTGAATGTTTGCCGAGGACTGAGCCGAGGTGATCGAATCTGACACGTATCCGGCAACACCGCCTATGGCTGTGCAGCCTTTCTGGACAGAGAGGGCGGCAGTATTATACGCCGTTTTTAGGGTTCCGTTTACGTAACCGGCAACACCGCCGATGTAGCTCTTATCCGAAGAATTGCTGCTGTGTGAGGTTGCTGTCAGGGAACGACCGTAGTTATTCACGTTGCTGACATCGCCGTCCGCTTTGCCTACAACACCACCACAGTAAGCGGTTTCGCTATCGGTGATAGAAATATTTGCATGGTTAGAAGAATCCGATACAGCACTCTGTCCGTAACCGACAACGCCGCCACAGTAGACAGTTGCGTTGCAGGTGGCAGTGATGCTTGCATAGTTGGAAGAATTCGAAACGGTGCTCTGCCCATAGCCGACGATGCCGCCAAAATACTGATTATTTGACGAAGAGCCTGCGCCGCTGATCGTGAGCGTGCCCTGCTTTTTATTGGTACAGCCAGAGACTGCTTCTGCAGAATAACCGACGATGCCGCCTATGTAATTCGGCGAGCTTGCATAGACCGCAGCCTCAAGCTTTGCGGTATTGATGCATGCAGAAACGGCGCTGGCTTTTCCGACAACACCGCCGCAATACACCGCGCTGGAGTTTGCTTTGACCGAAATGTCGGCGTTATTTTCACAGTTGGTTACCTTGCCGGCGTTTCCGGCGATGCCGCCCGCGTAGCTACCGTAGGTTTTCGTTGCTTTGATCAAACCGTTGTTTTTGCAACCGTCAATATCCTTTTCGGTGAAACCGGTGATGCCACCAACGTAAGCCATATCGCCGTTGCCTGACATGGCAAGTGTAATTGCTGCGTTGTTTACACAATTTGAAATAGCTGCGGCGCTGTTTCCGACAATACCGCCGACGTAGGCACGACTGTAGCTTTCCACGTTGATCGAGCCGTTGGCAATGATATCGCTCAAGGCTTGGCTTGACGTGCCGGCAATGATGCCTACGTAGTTATAACTATTAGACGAGCTTGTGGACGTTGTCTTTACCTTGATATCGACGTCAGCGGTTACTCCTGTCAGCTTGTCAACAAGATTTCCCGCGACGCCGCCAACGTATACGGAATTACTGCTCGTTACGTGAATGGCTCCTGACACGGTAACATCGGTCAGCTGTCCGCCGTTGGTTCTGCCCGTGATACCGCCGACCATATAACTTTTGCTTCCTGTCACGGTAATCGATGTATCGGCGGTCACTTTTTCGGCAGATCCGATATTCTCGCCGATGACACCTCCCACATAGGTTGCACCGGATAGGTTCATCGTACCGATGACGGTACAATTGTTCACTCGACCGGGGTTGAAACCGACAAGCATACCAACATAATCGGTCGTGTTGGCGGTGCCGTTTACCGTGACGTCCTTCAAGGTGACGTTCGACACCTGGCCGTCTCTTGACAAGCTTCCGAAAAGGCCGACGGTCAGCAAAGAGGAGCAGGAAGAATCTGCAAGGTTGATGTGCAGTCCTGAAATCGTGTATCCTCCACCGTCGATTTTACCGCTGAACGCATTGGTATAATCATAATTGCCGGACGAATTCTTTGTTGCATTGCCGATAGGAGTCCAGTTCGTGTATGCCGACAAATCAATATCGTTTGCAAGCATATAAACACCACTGAGATTGTTTCTGATGTTGAAGAATTCTTCAGCGGTTGTGATCATTTGAGGTACGTAGAAGGTCGCTCTTGCAGTAATTTCATCATCAATGGTTACAGAAACGGTGACGCTTCCAATCTTCTCGCAGGTGATCAGACCTTCGGTTGAAATCGTTGCACTACATGTATTGTTTTGCTCAATGATTCTATACGTGACCTTTTCGTAGATTGCATTGGAAGGATATACCGTAAATTTAATCTGTGTCGCGTTTCCTGCTTCAAGCAAAAAGGATTCGTTGGAAATTTTGAGTGAGGTTACCTTCAGATTGGGATTAACGAGAGAACATCTCGTGCATTTTCCGTCAGAACCATAGCTGTGTCCCAAGGCGGTACCGGTATTTGTAACAGAATCCACCTCGGAGCATCTATCACATTTGGCAGTCTTATACGAATCGCTTGTACAAGTTGCCTCTGTTGTTACATAATTCGTGAATGAATGCCCGAGTGCATCGATAACGTCAGAAGTGACGCTGCTGCATCTTGTGCAGGTATAATCGATTCTTCCCGCATTTGTGCAGGTTGCCGGAGTGGTGATTGCTTCCGCTTCATTATAGGTATGCCCCAAAGCCGCAAGCGTTCTTGTTTCGCTTTTACCACAGCGCTCACAAGAATAGACTTCTCTCCCGTCAGTCGTACAGGTGGCGGGCACTGAGCTTGTTGGCGTTGTAGGTACCTCGTGTCCCAAAGCGGCAATAGATTTCGTATCCGTTTCGTCGCACTTTGTACAATGAACAGACATAGTTCCTTTGCCGGTACAAGATGCAGGAGTAATGGTTTCCCCATCTTGCCATTCGTGTGAGCAGGGCTCGTTCTTCTTTGAATTGGAAAAGCATGCAGTAAGGCACACTAACAACATAATGAAGAACATAAATCCGATCATTAACTTCCTAAAGCGGTTTTCCATTTTTTCCTCCTGTGCAATCAAACTTTTATCAAATAACATTTTACTGCAAAATGCGGTATTTGTCAATACTGCAAATTGCGGTTTGCTATAATCGACTCAGAATATGGGAGAGGGCGGTGTGGGATGCTGTATAAACGGATACGCGATCTGCGCGAGGACAGAGATCTGACGCAGAAGGAAATGGCACGGGTGCTCAGCTGCTCACAGCAGGTCTATAGCAACTACGAGCTGGGGCAGAGGGATATTCCAACCGACGTTCTGATCAAGCTCTCGGTGTTTTACGACGTTTCGGTCGATTATATTCTTGGCATCTCAAACGATCCCCAAATTAAAAGGTGAGTGCTCCGCGATGCGGTGCACTCACCTTTTTGTAATAGATGGAGTGGGGGGTATCCCTCAGAAAAATGAACGATTTGCTCAAAGCGCGCCGGCAGTGAGACGGATCAAGAGATCCATATCGTCGGGCTGGACCCTTGCCTCGTGTGCCGCCTTGTTGCGGACGGTCGCGCCGCATCTCTCGCAGCGGTGCGTGATGATAAATCCCTTTTTGTTGTCGGGCTCGCTTCTGACGGGGCGGAGAATACCGCCGCAGGGGTTTTGGCGGTCGCCCGGCAGAATATCGACGTGCAAGGAGCACAGGCAGAAGGGGCAGTGGTTGCGCGAGGTGTATCCAAGCGGCAAAACCTCTTTTCCGCAGCTTGCGCAGAGAAATCCGCTGTCATTTTTTTGAAATCGTTTGGTTTCCATAAAAAGTTCCTTTCATAGAGCACGCACGCGACGCGCATACTACGACCACATTCCAAAAGAAAGGGGTTTGTCATGAAAAACTGCAAAAGATTGCTTTCGGTCCTCATGCTCGTTTCGCTTTTTGTTTTGACGGCATTCGGCACCTCGGCGCAGATTCTGCCGAACAACGCGGGGGCAAGCACCGACGGGGGCGGAATGCGCTCGCCTGCCGAGGATCTGATGCCGCGCGACGGGAAGTTTCCCGAGGCGATCGATGATATGATGCCGCACGCCTATGACGGCGTGATCCACGACGGACACGCCGAGGACGGAAGAGTGGATGACGGTGCGCGCACGCCCGATGCCGGTGAGGTGATCGACGATGCTGTGGACGGCGGGATCAGCGGCACGGTCTGGGGGATCCTCATCGCCGTTGGGATCGCCGCCCTTGCTGTGCTGTTCATTTTCCTTCTGATGCCGAAGGACCGCGACCGAGAGAGAAGCGGCAGACGCGACTGACCGTCATTTCCCGACGCAGAAGTTTTTGAAGATCGTATCGACCACTTCCTCACTCACAAGCCGTCCGCTCGTTCTCATCACGGCGGAGAGAGCCCGCTCGACGCCGCTGACGGCGGCGTCGGTCGGGACGTCGTTTGCAAAATCAAAGATCGCCCCCGAAAGGCTCTCGGAAGCCTCGGAGAGCGACGCCATCTGGCGTGCGGTCGTAACGATTGCCGTCTCGCCGAGTCTGAGCGCCTCGTCGCAAAAGAGCTTGACAAGCAGGCTCTTCAGCGCCTCGATGCCAACGCCGCTTGCTGCCGAAATCTCCAGAACATAAGAAAGCTCGCACGGCAGCTCCTCTTTCGTAAAGGCGGCAGGGAGATCACATTTACTCAGCAGAAGGATAGGGGTTTTTCGGCTTTTTTGTGCGAGATCAAGAAGCCGATGATCCTCTTGCGTGAGCTTCTCGGAGCGATCGAGGACGAGCAGGATCGCATCGGCATCCGAGAGGAGCCTTTGGCTTCTCTTAACCCCGATCTGCTCGATGGGATCGTCGCTTTTGCGGATGCCTGCCGTATCCGAGAGGTCAACGAGCATGGGCCCGATCGAAATGCGCTTTTCAAGCACGTCGCGCGTCGTTCCCGCAAGAGGAGTAACGATCGCCGCATCCTCACCGACAAGGGCGTTGTAGATCGAGCTTTTTCCGACGTTCGGACGTCCGACGAGTGCCGCACGGATCCCCGTGCTGACGGCACGTCCTGTCGGATAGGTGCTGATGAGCGCATCAATATCGTCCTTGATCTTGCGTAGCCACTTGAGGGTTGTTTTGGCGCTCGAGTCGACCGGATCCTCGTCGGGGAAGTCAAAGTCCGAGAAATGGATGCTGAGAACGCGAAGCAGCTCTCCCGTGATCTCCTCAAGACGCTTTGTCAGATGAGAGCGCGACTCCTTTGCAGAAAGGAGCAGCTGCGCGTCGGTTTCGGCATCAATGAGCGCCCCGACAGCCTCTGCATCGCTGAGCGAAAGCCGTCCCGAAAGGACGGCACGCCGCGTAAACTCCCCGGGGCCTGCGGGCTTTGCGCCGGCGGCAAGCAGGCTCCCGAGGACCTTCGCCTGGATCAGCCGTCCGCCATGACAGGAGATCTCGACGGTATCCTCACCCGTATAGGAGTGCGGCGCGCGAAAGACGGTCAGGATTCCGTCGTCGATACATACGCCGCCCGAGAGGATATCCCCATAGACCGCCTTTCGATCGGGAAGCGCTCCGACCGTTCCCTTGCTCTTCGGGCAAAAGCATTTTTCGGCGATACCGATCGCATCATCTCCGCTGATGCGGATAACGGCAACCCCGCCCTTGCCGGGCGGGGTTGAAATGGCGGCGACCGTCTCAAGCTGCATGAGAGAATCAGTCTGCATTATCGGGCGTGACCTCGGGAGCTGCCGTCTCGGCGGTCTCCTCGTTCTTCTGTCCGTTCTTATCGAAGAAGATCACGACGCGGCGGCTGCTGTCCGAGCCAATCGAGCTTGTCATGACGCCCTCGATGGAGCTGACCTCATCGTGAATGATGCGTCTCTCGTAGGGGTTCATCGGCTCAAGCGTGACGTTTCTCTTGTTGCGGAGCGACTTCTCTGCCATGCGGCGGGCAAGGGCACGGAGTGCCGCTTCTCGCTTTGCACGGTAGCCCTCGATGTCGACGGTCACGCGGCTGTGATCGCGCTCACCGCTTGCGTTCGGCTGTGCCGAGGCGAGGTTGGCGAGATACTGAAGCGAATCAAGCGTATCCCCATGGTGTCCGATGAGAATCGAAGCGCTCTCGCCCGAGAGAATGATGCGGCGGCTGCCGTCCTCTGCCGAGTAGAGCTTGGCAGAGGCGTCAATGCCGAGGTTTTTGATCAGGGTTCTGACGAAATCGAGTGCGCGATCCTCGCCCTCTGCCTTCTCAAGGGGCGTGAGCTTGATCTGCTCCTCGGGGATGATCTCGCTGCGCTTTTTGGGAGCAGCATTCCTCTGGGGCTGGGGCTTGTGCTCGTTTTTGCGGCGGGGTGCGTCACCCTTTTTCTCCGGACGAGCGCCATCCTCACGGGGAGTCTGGGGCTTTTTATCGCCTCTCTCGGGGCGTGCGGTGCGCTTCGGAGCGGCATCGGGAAGCTCTATAGTCGCCTTTACGCGCGCAGGCTTCACGAAGAAGCCGAGCAGACCCTTGGTGCCTGCGTGCAGGATCTCGTATCTGACGTCGGCGAGCTCGTCTGCGCCGAGTGCGATTCTTGCGTTCTCTTTTGCCTCGGTGATGTCCTTGCCGAGGGCGATAACTTCTTTAATCACGGTATTTGACCTTTCTTTCTATCACTTTTTTGGAGGGTTCTGATGCTGTTTTTTGACCTGCGGCTTCGTCTCGACCTCGTCGTCGTCGTCAATGTGGTGTAGCGATCTCGGACGCTCGCCGTTTGCATAGGGGCGGCCCGAGGTGGCGGCGGCACGCGCCGCGTTCTTTGCCTTCATGTCGCGGAGCATCTGCTCCATCTCTTCCTTCGTATACTTCGGAAGCGGCATGACCTTGGCAAGCACGATCATCTGAATGACGCCGAAGATCGACTGATAGATCCAGTACACACCGACGGCGGCGGAGATCTGGAAGGCGAAGAAGGTGGTCATCACCGGCATCATCCACTCCATGATGCCCATAGAGACCTTCTGATCCGGGGTCGATGCCTGCATCTGCTGCGCGGCGTTGTTGCCGAGAAGCTTTGTCAGACGCATCGAAACGACCGAAAGCACGAGGTTGATTGCAGGGATCAGCCAAAGCCAGTTGAACTGACCGAAGCTCGGGGTGGCACCCAGGTTGATTGCACCGCCGAAGAGATCGAAGCGGGGAAGAATCGAGATCGATTTTCCGGTAACGCTCTCAAGCACACCTGCGTTTTCGCGGAGCAGCGAAACCAGCTCGACCTGATTGACGCTCGAAAGCTTGGTTGCCACAGCATCGCCTGCAAGCCCCTTGGCCTCGTTCCACATGGCGAGGATATCCGCCGAGGAGAACTGACAGATATAGGTCAGAGGCTCGCGGATGATCTCAAAGAGGATGAAGATGATCGGGAGCTGGATCAGAAGCGGCAGACAGCCCGACAGGGGCGAATAGCCCTCGGCCTGCTGCAGAGCCATCAGCTCCTCTTGCTTTTTGCGAAGCGTCGGCTGATCGTTTCTGCCGGCGTACTTCTTCTCGATGGCGAGCATCTTCGGACGGATGCGTGCCATCTTGATCTGTCCCTTCTGCTGACGGATTGCAAGGGGCAAAAGCACGAGCTTGACACCGAGCGAGAAGAGCAGAAGCGCCAGCGCATAGTGTCCGGTCCAGCTGTTAAAGACGCGCAGAAGCCATGCAAAGGGAATGGCAATCGCGTCGCCCACGGGACCCATACACGAGGTCAGACACATGACGGTTCCGACGAGCGTCAGAGCCGTCAGGATAATTTTCGATAATTTCATGACTCGTTTCCTTGTTTCTTTTGTGTGATACTATCCGGTTGCTTCGGATTCTCCCGTTCTCTGCTGAGTGGGACCTTCGGGTAACGCGCTTTTCTGTCGGGGACCGGGTCGAGCCCGGGACGGCAGAGGGGATTACAGCGCAAAATGCGCCAAAGCGAGAGTCCGAAGCCCACGAAAAAGCCTCTTTTACGGAAAGCTTCAAGGGCGTAGGCGGAGCAGGTCGGATAAAACCTGCAGCAGGGCGGTTTGATGGGAGAAATCCATTTTTGGTAGAGCCGGATGAAAAACATGCAGATATGCTTCACGGCTGCACCATATTCAGCTTTTCAAAAGCCTTCATGAAATCCGGCACGAGATCGGTGCTTTTCTTCATCGTTGCCGCTTCTCTTGCGGCGATGACGATGAGAAATCCGACCTTGACGTTTTGCAGTGAAATCGCACGGCGGTAAGCCTCGCGGAGAATGCGTTTGGTGCGGTTACGGGTGACTGCGCCTCCGAGCTTTTTGGAGACGGTCAGTCCGATCCGATTGACCCGGCGCTTTTCGGGATGCGCCTTGGCAAGGCGCGCGGCGGCATAGTCCGGCAGAACGTAGACTGCAATATTGGGGGTAACGAAGCGCTTGCCCTTCGCGTACGCCTTGGAATACAAATGATTCTCACAGATGGCTCTGAATTTCAAATACTCACCTGCTTTTCTCAATATAAAGCAAAAACCCCGATAAAGCACGCCGTGAATTATCGGAGGTTTTTTGACTTGCGCCGCGTGGGGCGCTCTACGAAACGATCAGACTCAGTAGCTGAGACGTGCTCTGCCCTTCAGGCGTCTTCTCTTCAGCACTTTTCTGCCGTTGGCGGTAGACATTCTCTTGCGGAAGCCGTGCTCCTTCGCTCTCTGTCTTTTCTTGGGCTGATAGGTTCTCTTCATGCCATACACCTCCTGTTGGTAGTAAAATCAAAACGGTATAACCGCAAATTGTCAGCGTACCGATATGCAAGCACAGAACATTATACTATAAGTATGGTAATTTGTCAAGCGATTTATGAAAAAAAGAGGATTCACTTCCAAAAAAGGGGAAAGGAGCCGACACGAACGCGAAGCTCGCATTCGTGCCGACTCCGGTTTGCGTTACCAAGCGAGGAACTGCTCGCCCCGAAGCTTTAAAATCGCCTCGGCAAAGAAGTAATCGCCGTAGATGATCGGAATATGGTCGCCCTTGCCGTCGCTGTTGTAGCGCTCGGTGCCCATTTGCAGAACAGAATCCTCGTCATCCTGCCAGTTGCAGAATCTCTCCTCCATCGCGCGAAGAAGCTTGATCGCACCGTCAAGGTAGATCTTCTGCTCGTTTTCGGGAACGTTTTTGGCGATCTCGATCAGACCGCATGCGGCAACGGCACCCGCGGTGCTGTCGTAGCGCTTCGGCTCCTCGGGAGCGCGGAAGTCAACGATCGGAAGCCAGTCGTCCGCAATCAGGTTGGTAATGAAATAGTGTGCAACGCGCTTTGCGGTATCGAGATAATCGGTCTTTTTCGTGTGGATATAGGAGAGCACGAAGCCGTAGAGCGCCCATGCCACACCGCGCGACCAGGACGAGCCGACCGCGTAGCCCTGCCCGGCACGGGTTTCGATCATCTCACCCGTCTCAACGTCGTGAGACACGATGTGTGCGACCGAGCCGTCGGGGCGGACGTGATCGCGCATTGCCATATCGGCGTGCGCCATCGCAATTTTTTCAAAGCGCGTGTCGTCAAGCTCGCGGCTCGCCCAGTAAAGCAGCGGAATGTTCATCATGCAGTCGATGATCGTCCAGCCTGCCATATCGCCGTTCCAGCTGCGGATGTATTTGCCCGAAATATTGTAGCGCGAGGCGAGGGTCATTGCAGCGAGAAGATTGCGGTTGCGCGCCTCGGTGTTACCGGTCAGACGGTAGTTCGCACCGCTCATGATGTGCCACATGAATCCCACGTCGTGGTGAAGCACCGAAACGTTGGCAAACGCGGCATCCATCAGGCGCTCGGAGTTTTCCGCCGTAATCCGGTACTCCTCGTTCTTCGAGCCGAGATACATCAGCCACATGAGTCCTCCCCAAAAGCCGTTGGTCCACCAGCTGATGCTCTTTCCCTGACGGTCGTCGTGCACGCCGTTTACCGTCGTGTAGGGGATCTTGTTGCGCGAGCGGACAGCGACCTTCCGGAGCTTTTCGTCAAGCTTCGCCCAGGTCTGGTCGATAAAGGATTTGTTTGCTGAAATGATCTTATCGTACATAGCGTAACGATCCTTTCCGGTCTGTATTCGGGGGTCAGGGCTGCTTGCCGATGTAAGCGAGGATACCGCCGTCTACGTACAGAATATGACCGTTGACGAAGTTCGAGGCGTCGGAGGCAAGGAAGATTGCGGGACCCATCAGATCCTCGGGCGTCCCCCATCTTGCAGCGGGGGTCTTTGCAATAATGAAGGCGTCGAAGGGATGACGCGAGCCGTCAGCCTGCTTCTCGCGCAGAGGTGCGGTTTGGGGGGTTGCAATGTAGCCGGGGCCGATGCCGTTGCACTGGATGTTCGCCTCTCCAAACTCGGAGGCGATGTTCTTGGTCAGCATCTTCAGACCGCCCTTTGCAGCTGCGTATGCCGAGACCGTCTCACGGCCGAGCTCGCTCATCATCGAGCAGATGTTGATGATTTTGCCGTGTCCCTTCTTCAGCATGCCGGGGATGACCGACTTTGCCATGATGAAGGGAGCGTTGAGATCAACGTCGATAACCTTGCGGAAATCGCTTGCCGACATCTCGCACATCGGGATTCGCTTAATGATGCCTGCGTTGTTTACGAGGATATCGACCGTGCCGACCTCGCTCTCAATCTTGGCGATCATAGCGGTAACGGCGTTCTCGTCGGTTACGTCGCAAACGTATCCGTGTGCCTCGATGCCGTCGCTTTTATAGGCGGCAAGTCCTTTGTTTACGAGCTCCTCATTAATATCGTTGAAAACGATCGTTGCGCCTGCCTTGGCGTATGCCGAGGCGATGGCGTATCCGATGCCGTAGGAGGCACCGGTCACAAGGGCGATCTTGCCCTTCAGGCTGAACATATCACACATGTTTTTTTCCGTCCTTTCAAGCGTTACAGAAGATCCTTGGTCTCGATGTGGTCCATATCGGTGAATTCCTGGTTCTCACCGCACATTGCCCAGATGAAGGAATATGCGCGCGTGCCGACGCCCGAATGGATCGACCAGCTCGGGGAGATGACAGCCTCCTCGTTGTGCATGATGATGTGACGGGTCTCCTTCGGCTCGCCCATCATATGGAAGACGACGTCGTTCTCGCCCATATCGAGGTAGAGATAGACCTCCATTCTGCGATCGTGGGTATGGCAGGGCATGGTGTTCCAGTTCGAGCCGGGCTCAAGCTGGGTCAGACCCATGGCGAGCTGACAGCTCTGCATGACCTCGGGGTGAATGTACTGGTTGATGACGCGCTTGTTGCACTCCTCAACGCTTCCGCAGGGAACCTTCTTTGCCTTGGTGATATCGATCTTGCGGATCGGATAATCGGCGTGTGCGGGGCAGGAGCTGACGTAGAACTTCGCGGGGTTCTCGGGATCGAGCGAGCGGAAGGTGATCTCCTTGTTGCCGCGGCCGATGTAGATGCCGTCGCGGGGATTCATCTCGTACTCAACGCCGTCAACCGTAATGATACCCTTACCGCCGATATTGATCGAGCCCATCTCGCGTCTCTCAAGGAAATAGCTTGCGGCAAGCTCCTTGCCGGCCTCGAGCTTCAGCGTCTGGAATACCGGCATCAGACCGGCGGTGATGATGCGGTCGATGTGGCTGTAGACCATACGAACGTTGTCCTTGGTAAAGAGGTTGGCGATATGGAACTCCTCTCTGAGTCTCTCTGTGGTGTAGTGGCGAACGTCCTTTGCGTTCGATGCCTGACGAACTTCCATGGATTTAATCTCCTCCTTCAAATATTGACCGAATACCTCGATCTGTGATAATGCCGCCCAGGAAAGCGGCGTGCTGACCTGTTTGAAATTGTGCAGGAATACGCTTTTCGTAAGCTTTTTCTCAAAGCAGAGCGCCTGCCCCTCGGCTGTGCCCTCCAGAGACGCCGTCAGTGTCTCGCCGTCCGAGAAGGTCACGTCGATCGACTTCCAAAAGGTATCGTGGGGGAAGTCTGCACGAAGATAGAACAGGATCCTGTCGATCTCAACCTCGCGTCCGAAATCCAGCGTATACTCGAGATCCTCTCTTGCTCCGCCCGCCCACGAATGGTAGGGAAAGCTACCGTGCCCCTCGTTGTGACAAACACCGTCGATAGCGTTTCTCTCGTAGAAGCAGGGATCCTCTCTCGTGACGAAATTGGCGCTTGCATGAGGAAAATACTTGCCGACACCGTGGCAGTCGTGAGAATTCAGCGCAATATTGCGATATCCGTATGCCTCGTCGTCCTCAAGCTCTCTTGCACAAAGGGGATGCTCGGTCCCCGAAAAGGCATCGGGGTGATAGCCCTTTCTGCGAACAGCGTCAAAGGGGACGAAAAAGTCAAAGCGCTTGCCGGGAACGCAAATCACGCTCTCTGCAAGAGTGGGATCGAGCCGAACGGCAATGAAGGCTCCCTCGGACATGGAGACCGAGATTTTGTCGCCCTCGACGTACTCGCCCGAATAGACGGTATCGACCGTGTAGCCCGATGCTTCAAACTTGATCTGCCCGTTTGAGCCGATTACGCGCAAATGCAGCATCGCAAATCCTCCTTCCGTAATGATATTTATTACATTCGTATACAAAAATATCATAACATTCTTTTTTTGCAAATTTATTGCAAAATTCATTTTTATTATTGCACTTCTCACCATACTATGCTATACTGTCCCAAGAAGCGTTCAAAAGAGGGGAGAGAGGGGAAATGCGATGTCTGTTTGATCACTGTAAGGAAGCGATCGAGTATGCAAACCGAACCAAAACCTTCGGTGCATACTACTCCGAGAGGCAGAATCCCGATCAGGATATTCACGTTCACGAGTGCTGCGAGATCCTTTTATGTCTGTCCGGGGGAGAGCACTTTTTGATTGACAACCGCGTGTATGACGTCAGTGACGGGGATCTTTTTATCATCAATCCGTTCGAGGCGCATAAGATTACGATGCAGCCGGGGGCGCTCTTCCGTCGCTTCGTGCTCGAGCTGCATCCCACGTTTCTGTATGCGAATTCTACCGAGGAAACGAATTTGCTGGACTGCTTTTCGCGTGCCAACGGTGCAAAGAGTAAGCTTTCTCTCTCCGAGCGGGAGGCCGAGGCGCTTGCATCTCTGTTTCGGGAGCTGCAGGAGGGCAACACCTACGGAGACGACCTGATGAAAAAGTACACCGTTCTTCGTATCCTCGTTTATATCCATCAGCTGTACGCCACGCGAACCGATGAGCCGCCGGTTGCGGGGGATCGGCACCGCGCCGTGCGCCTTGCTATTGAGTATATCAACGCCAATTACGCACAGGATCTTTCGCTTGAAGCGATCTCCAAGGTCTGCTTCGTTTCGGTCAATCAACTTTGTCGGCTTTTTCGGCAGTTCTGCGGAACGACGGTTTCGAAATATCTCACCTCCAAGCGCATTACCGAGGCGAAAAAGCTCCTTTCCGCAGGGAAAAACGTCACCGACACGGCGTATCTCTCCGGCTTCAACGATTATGCGAACTTTATCCGCGTCTTCAAAAACCACGTCGGCATATCCCCCGGAAAATACAAGGGGCAGCTCGATTCCTATCGCTTCGTCTGATCTCAAAGCCAAAGCGCTTTTTTGCCTCCTGCAAAACAAAAAATTTCCGTTTATATTTTAGAGACGCTTGCAAACAATAGAAGCAGAGACGAAACGGCAGATACCGCCACGGCGGTTCGGCCGTGGCGATCTCGAGGATATAGATATAAAAAGAGGAGAAAACGCAAGATGTCTAAGAACAAGGTTGCAGTTCCCGAGGCACAGGCAGCTCTCGATCGCTTCAAGATGGAGGCTGCGGCAGAGGTCGGTGTGAACCTGAAGAACGGTTACAACGGCGATCTCACCTCGCGTCAGGCAGGCTCGATCGGTGGCCAGATGGTCAAGAAGATGATCGAGAAGTATGAGAACGATATCAAGTCGAACGGCTGATTGTAGCTCGTACGGAGACCGCCGCTGATGCGGCGGTCTCTTGCATTGTTCTATATGCACCCCGGATCAAACCGACTGCCTTTCCACAATGGAGCAGTGGATAATCTCCCGCACCGGCTGCGATGAGGAAGTCGGAGGC
>JAZNFP010000060.1:0-12303 GCA_045576095.1 Eubacteriales bacterium | reverse complement strand
CGAAGATCGACAAGCTTGCTTGTCAGGCGCAGGGGGTGGGTATCTTCGCCGTAGGCGAAATAACTCACTGTGATGCATACTGCGACATCTTTAGTTGTTTTTGATGTTCCGACTCGGAACGATCAACGGCTCCGCCCCGTTCTGTTCCTGCCTCGGTGCTTCGCGCATGAGATATTGTAGCACAGAGAGGGCGGTTTGTCAATCGTTTTTTGGAAAAGGAAGCGAGCCCCCATAAAGAACCTCGCGCTAAGAATTCAGCGGTTGCTTCTTTCAAGCACAAGAGCGAGGATAAGGGCTGAATTCTTAGCGACTCGGTTCTGTTAGCGGCGGCGGCGCCAGACTGACGGGGAAAGAAGAATGAGCATCGGCATGATCTCAAGACGCCCGACGATCATCACGAGCGTGAGCCAGAGCTTGGCGAGCGGGGAGAAGAAGGCAAAGCTTTCGCTCGGGCCGATGAGCTCAAAGCCGGGACCGACGTTGTTGAGGCAGGTCATGGTTGCCGTCAAGTTGGTGAGCAAAGGCGTTTCGCCGATCGAGAGAAGGACGGTTGAGGCGGTCAGGAGCGAAAGGTAGATCGCAAGGTAGCTCGTCACCGAGCGCAGGGTCGATTCGGGGATCGCCTCGCCGTCGATGCGAACGACGTTGACTGAGCGCGGGTGGAGCAGGTGCTTTAGCTCTCGGAAGCTGTTTTTGATAAGGATCAAAACGCGTGAGAGCTTGAGTCCTCCCGTCGTTGAGCCTGCACAGGCACCGAAGAGCAGAAGCAGCCAGAGCAGCGACTGCGAGAGCATCGGCCATACCTCGTAGTCGACGGTGGCAAAGCCGGTTGTTGAGAAGATCGAGGTGACCTGAAAGAAGGCGGCACGGACGGCGTTGCCGACGCTTTCGGCGCTCTTGACGGTGTTCAGCGTGATCACGGCGGTAACTCCGAGGGTGATCAGAAGATACACGCGAAGCTCCTCGTTTTTCAGCGCCTTACCGAAGCGGCGGAGTAAAAGAAGGAAGTAGATATTGAAGTTCACGCCGAAGAGCAGCATGAATATGGCGATGATCCACTCGGCGGCAGGGTTCGCATAAGCGGCGATCGAGGTGTTTTTGACCGAGAACCCCCCGGTTCCGGCGGTTGAAAAGGCATTGGTAACTGCATCAAAGAGCGGCATTCCCGTGCAAAGCAGCAGAACCGTCTCAAGGACGGTCAGCGAAACGTAAATACCGTACAGGATCATGGCGCTCTGGCGCATTTTGGGCACGAGCTTGTCCTTGGTGGGGCCTGCAACCTCGGCGCGGAGCAGGTACATCGACTGTCCGCCCTCGCTCGGCATGATAGCGAGCATAAAGACGAGCACGCCCATACCGCCGATCCAATGCGTGAAGCTCCGCCAGAAGAGGATTCCGCGCGGGAGCGACTCGATCTCGGTGAGAACGGTTGCGCCGGTGGTCGTAAAGCCCGAGGCGGTCTCGAAGAGCGCGTCGATATAGCTCGGGATCGCACCGCTGAAAACGAAGGGCAGCGCACCGAGCACAGACATGACGAGCCATGCCGAGGCAACGCAGACAAAGCCCTCCTTCGGGTAGATGCGGCGGTCCTTCGGCTTTCTGTGCACGAGCGGCGCCGCAAGAGCGAGAAGGATTCCCATCGTGATAAGGAAGGGAATGATCGGCTCGCGGCAGACGAGCGCGACGGCGGCGGGGAGCGCAAGCAGGGCCGCCTCGATCATCATGATGATACCGAGCAGGTATCCGAGCATTCGGTAGTTCATACGATATCCTTAATGCTGTGCATTTTTCTTTCGGTGGTGACGACGATGACGGTATCGCCCGAACGGATGACGTCGTCGCCGCTCGGGATGATGACCTCCTTGCCGCGCACGATGCAGGCGACCAGAACGCCTCGGCGCGGACAAAGCTCGCGGAGCGGCAGCTCGGTGATCCCCTCAATCTCGCCGCGCACCGAGAACTCCAGCGCCTCAATCTCGCCGTTCATGATCTTGTGAAGCGACTCGATCTCCGAGTCGCGGCTGCTGGCAAGCGAGCGGACGTAGCGAAGGATTTGCGCCGCCGTGGAGGTTTTTGGGGAGACGATGCTCTCAAGTCCCGCATTCTTGAAGAAATCGACGTAGGGCATGCTGCCGATCATGGTGACGATTTTGTTCACCTCACGGGTCTTGGCGTACATCGAGATGATGGCGTTCTCCTCGTCCACCGCGGAGAGGGCAAGGAAGGCGTCGACGTTCTCGATTCCCGCCTCGAGCAACGCCTCGGGACGGGTGCCGTTGTCGCAGATGACGGTAGACGGAAACTCCGAGGCGAGCTCGTGACAGCGTGCCTTGTTGCGCTCGATAACGGTTGAGCGGATTTTCCCCTCGCGCAGCATCTCAAGCAGGTAATAGGTCGTGCGGCTTCCGCCGACGATCAGAACGTCTCGCACGGGGTTGCGGTACTCGCCAAGCTCCTTGAGCAGCTTCGCAAGTTCCTTGTCGGGGGCGGTGAGACAAACGGTATCGCCCGCTTCGATACGGAAATTACCGGACGGGATATACGCTGCGTCGCCGCGCAGAACGCCGCAGACGAGGAAGCTCGTGCTCATGCGGCGGCGAAGCTCGTTCAGCGTTGCGCCGCAAAGGGGGGAGGCGGGTGAGACCGAAAGCTCGGCAAGCTCGACTCTGCCGCGGCAGAAGGTGTCGATCTTGGCAGCGGAGGGGAAGCGGAGCAGACGGTAGATTTCCTTTGCCGCCGCCAGCTCGGGGTTGATGGTAAAGGAAAGACTCATCTCACTCTGGAGCAGCGGCATCAGATCGGAATACTCGGGATTGCGGACGCGCGCAACGGTATGGCGCGTACCGAGCTTTTTTGCCGCCGCGCAGCAAAGGATGTTGATCTCGTCCCCCGGTGTGACGGCAATCAGAAGATCGGCGCGCTCGGCACCCGCCTCGCGAAGCTTCTCAATCGCCGCACCGTTCCCGACGACGCCGAAAACGTCGCAGTGCTCGGTGATCTCGGAGAGCGAGCGCGAATTCTGGTCAACGATGGTGACGTTGTGTCCCTCGGCGGCAAGCTGGATGCAGATGGCAGAGCCGACCGTGCCGCTTCCTACGATTATGATTTTCATGATCCTTGTCCTCTCGGAAAAAAAGCAGGATTTTCTGCTTGATTATATTATTATATCATATTCTATCCAAAAAGTAAAGTACGGCTGCAATATTGTTTATAACATATGTTATATATCAAACGATTCTCCATGAAAAAGGAACAGAACGCAGCACAGCAGAGGAAATAAGTAACGTTTTGTTGCGAAAAATGATGCTTATACAGAAAAAATTCACATTTTTTCAAAAACGATTGACATTTTTGTCGATGGGAGTAAATGTTACCAAAATTAATAAAAGGAGAAACGCGATGAAACGCATCGGCAATTTGATCCGGATCATCTTTACCGGTCTTGCAAGTGCTTTGATGTACCTTTTCCTCGGCATCATCCGGTGCATCACCATCATCGGTATCCCCTTCGGTCTGCAGGCGTTCAAGCCGGCTCGCCTGTCCTTCGCTCCATTTGGTGCAAAGGTTAAGAGCAACTTCGGCAAGCACCCGATCGCCAATATCATTTGGTTCATCTTCGGCGGCTTCGGTCTGACCCTTTCGTACCTCTTTTGCTGCCTGTTCTGCTGCATCACCATCATCGGCATCCCCTTCGGTCTGCAGGCGTTCAAGCTGGCTCGCCTGTCCTTCGCTCCCTTTGGAGCAACCATCGAGTAATTTCCGAAATGATAAAGAAGTCCGTCTCATGTTGGACGGACTTCTTTTTTTTGAACATCGTGCGGCGTTCGAAATCAATCTTTTGTGACCTTGTCACGGAAGAATATGAAAAACCGTGGTATCATAGGTATGTAAAGAAAAACGAAAGGGAGAAAAAGTATGAACGTTCTTCATCTTGATAAAAATAATTTCGGGGAAGCCATTTTGACCGAGAAGCCGATTCTGATCGACTTTTACGCCGATTGGTGCGGCCCCTGCCGTATGCTTGGGCCGATCATTGAGGATATTGCCGCTGAGCGCGAGGATCTTTCGGTTGCGAAGATCAACGTGGATGCCGAGCCCGAGCTTGCCGCACATTTCGGGGTTGTCAGCATTCCGACACTCATTTTGATACAGGATGGCAAGGAGCTGCGACGTGCCAGCGGATCGCGCCCGAAGGCGGGGGTTTTGAAGCTAATCGACGGCTAATGCCCGAAGCCGCACCTTGTCGATGAGGATGATCCCCTCGCTCCGTGAGGTGCGGAGCAGGCTCTCGCTTGCAAAGTATTTGAGCATTCTGGATACGACCTCGCGTGCAGAGCCGATATATTTGGCGATCTGCTCGTGGGTGAGCTTGATCACGTCACATCCCGTTTTGCTCGCCTCGTCAAGCAGGAAAATAGCGAGCCGTCGGTCCATGCTGAAAAACAGAATCTGCTGCATAACCCACATGACGTCGGAAAAGCTTGCAACCGCCTCCTCGAGAGCGAAGATCTTGGCCTCGGGCATTCTGCGCGACAGCTCCTCATAGGCACAGCCGCTGATGACGACGCAGCGGCTGTCCTCTTCCGAGTCGATAAAGACGTCGAAGGTCAGCGTGTCAAGCACGCAGGATGCCGAGAGGATCGACACGTCTCCCGGAAAAAGTCGGAAGAGCGTGATTTCCTTGCCATCCTCGGAGAGCAGGTAGAGCCTGAGCGATCCGCTTTTGATGAGGATCACTCCGGTGCATTCGTTTCCGTTATGAATATTGGTGCCCCTCTCAAAATGCACCTCGCGTGAGGAGCGGAGAAAGGTCGCCTTGTCCTCGGACGTCATTTTGTCCCAGAAGGGAAAGGTCTGTCGAAAGAGCGCGATCTTTTCGGCTTGCTCCATCGGTTCAGCCGTGGCAGTGGCAGTCATGTCCGTGGTGGTGGTGACAGTCGTGACCGTCGCCGTAGTCGTGATGGTGATGGTCGCAGCTTGCCTTGCTTGCGTAGCTGAGCGTACCCTCAAGATGCGCCTCGACTGCCCCGTCGCAGTCACCCGAAACACCCGCGCAAATCGCGATCCCCTCTGCCGCGAGTGCCATCACGGCGCCGGTTCCGATGCCGCCGCAGATGACAAGCTCTGCACCGATGCCGACGAGCAGCTCGGCGAGGGCGCCGTGACCGCTTTCTCCGGTCGGGATGACCTCGCTTTTGAGAATCTTTCCGTCCTCGACCTCGTAGACCTTGAACTCGGCGGTGTGCCCGAAGTGTCCGAAAATCTGTCCTCTCTCGTGCGTGACTGCAATTTTCATGGGGGGTTCTCCTTTGTATCGGTGATTTCTATCCATATTATATTCGAACCGAGCGGAAAAGTCAAGTCAAAAAAAGGGTGCTTTTGTGACCAAGTCACGGAAGGGAGTACTCCCGAAATGGTATCCTATAGCCGTAAAGAACAATACACATCCAAAGGGAGATTACAAAATGAACGCAAAAGTACACGAGCTGCTGAACGAGCAGATCAATAAGGAATTTTATTCGGCATATCTCTATCTCGATTTCTCAAACTACTTCAAGGCGCGCGGCCTTGACGGCTTTGCCAATTGGTACAAGATCCAGGCAGAGGAGGAGCGCGATCACGCGATGCTCTTCTACACCTACCTGCAAAACGAGAGCATGCCCGTCACCCTTGAGGCGATCGCCAAGCCCGACAAGGAGATCAAGGCGGATATGGACGTCCTTTTGGCGGGGCTTGCGCACGAGAAGCTCGTGACCGAGTCGATCAATACCATCTACGCCGCCGCCTACGAGGCGCGGGACTTCCGCACCATGCAGTTCCTTGACTGGTTCGTCAAGGAGCAGGGCGAGGAGGAGACCAACGCCACCGACCTCATCACCAAAATGGAGCTGTTCGGCTCTGACCCACGCGGACTCTATCTCTTAAATCAGGAGCTTGCCGCCCGCGTCTACTCGGCACCGTCGCTGGTGCTGTGATCAATTTTAAAGGAGAAACTGCCACATTTGTGGAGACCGAAATCTGATGAGCCCCTACAAAAGGATCTGCGATGCCATTGGGCATTGCAGATCCTTTTGCTTATGTGGTATAATATAAGGAATATTCAAAAAATGAAAAAGCATGAAAAAAAATAAAATTTTCTTGGCTTATATGGATGAAGGAGGTGAACGGAATGGTCGTCGACACCGAAATGCAATTGAGGGCAGTAACCGACGAGCAGATCATCGAGCTGTATTGGAAAAGAGACGAAAAAGCGATCAAGGCAACCGACGTTAAATATGGAAAAATGCTTTTTCGCATTGCCTATAATATTTTGTATGACGAGCCTGACGCCGAGGAATGCAAAAGCGATGCTTATCTTTCGGTATGGAATCGCATACCGCCCGTACGGCCAACCTATTTTCGCGCTTTTATTGCAAAGATCATGCGAGACATCACGATCAACCGATATCATCAAAGGGCAAGCAAGAAAAGGATCCCGTCCGAGCTGACCGTGTCGCTCGATGAGCTGTGTGACGTGTTTAGCCATGATGGTTTGCCGCAGGACGAGTACGAGATCAAAGAGCTTGGCAAAGCGATCAGCGGTTACGTGAGAGGGCTCTCTCGGCGTCGACGCTATATTTTTATCGGTCGATTCTATTTTTGCAACACCCTTGAGCATATTGCATCAATGCTCGACGTCAGCGTGGCGACCGTCTGGCGCGAAATTAAGGAAATTCGACAAGGGCTGAAAATTTATCTTGAAGGAAAGGAAATGTACGTATGAGCACCGAAACGATGATGAGCGCACTCGGCTATGTTGACGAGGATCTGATCGAACAGTATTTCGTATTTGGGGAGACACTTAAAGCGAAAAAAGCAAAACTTCGGAATAATAAACGGACACGGCTTGCTTCTGCCGTAGCGTGTCTTTGTCTTGTGGTTGCAGTAACGTTTTTTGCAATATATCGCCTCCAAGATCAAAATACAATCCCATACCCCGAGATCGTTGTCGATCCGGATGCAAACGGCAAGCCTACCACCGGCCACAAGGTTGGGCTAAGGTGTTTTTCGTTCTATCGCGGCACGGAGATCCGCGTCGATGCTTTTATGTCGCAAATGCTTGCAGATATCGAGAAGGATACAATCGAGGGTTATCCCGTTTTTGAAGTATATCAGAGCACAGAGGACGGCCGTTTGAAAATCAACGGCAGCTATGATGGATTTGAAAAAAGATTTTCTCTTGATGATCTGAGTGTTCTTGTTGCGAATTCCATAGAGGACAGTGTGTTTGACGGTCATAGCGAGGGGGTTTTGCTTGATTTCAGCGAGCTTTCACCGGGAGAGACGGCAACCGTTACATTTTCCTATGGCTTCTTTTACTATAAGAACAATCCCTATAGTCAAACCAAACCGGACAATTCATGGTGCGGAATGCGTCGCTCTCTGTACTTTTACGTCGGAGAGAGTGGTATCTCGGTCAGCTCGAATTCTATAGAGGATGCCGTTTCATCCTACGATCAATACTGCGAGAAGAAGATAGAGATTGGACAAAATCCGAGTGAAGATCTGCTCTGTGCGGCTCAAGGAATATATCAGGAATATCAAACAATTCATATTAAGCACATCAACTGTAACCGCGACGAGACAAACACTTCCATCACATCAAGAAAATCAAATAAAGAACGCCCAAACGACGGTGTATTGTTCTAATCTAACAACAATCAGCATTCCGTGAGTTGCGAGTTGTATGCCCCCGGCTCGTGCTTTGATCCGAGGCTTGCACACTTGGGAAGAGCGAAAATTTGTCTCTCCAAACCAGGCTAAAGCGGAATTTTATCCGCGAAAGCGGATTGGTTGCGCCTTGCGGATTAACTGAAGGGGCTGAGTCACTAAGAATTCAGGCGGCATCATCGCTTTTGGATTTGAGAGAAGCAAAACGCCGAATTCTTAGTGCGAAGTCCCTTTTTTGGGGGCTCGCTTGATTTCGAGCAGAAATCGTCGGCTGACGAGCGAGAGGCGTACAAATGTACGTCGAGCGAGGAAACGGCGATAGAACGAAAAACGATAAAAAGGAGAAAACCGCAAGGTTTTCCACCTTAAAAAACAGGATACGAAAAGAAAAAGACAGGTGCCACGCCTACGCGCAGCACCTATTTTCTTTGTTTTTCGTTCGGTTATGCCGAAAGGAAGCAGCTCCTCTCGTTTTACGCCTCGACGAGACGGCAAAACTCGCGGATCTTCTCGGCGATGCTCTCAAGGCCGTCGCACCAGAATTCGCGCTGCGTGAGGTCGATGCCGGCAACGCGCGCCGCGTCCTCAACGTCGGCGAGCGCCGTTTCGCGCAGCATCCTCTTGTAGGTTTCGACGAACGCCGCGCCCTCCTTTTTGTACTTGGCGTAAAGGCCTCTTGCAAAGAGTCCGCCGAAGGCATAGGGGAAGTTGTAGAAGCTCAGCGAGCCGCTGTAGTAATGCCCCTTGCAGAGCCACATATAGGGGTGCATACAGCTCTCGTCAAGCCCGTTCCCGTAGGCTTTTTTCTGCGCCTCGGTCATCAGAGCGCACAGGCGCTCGGCATCCATGAACTCGGTCTTGCGGTTCTCGATGACCGAGGACTCAAAGAGGTATCTTGAGTAGATGTCGCAGATGATCTGACAGGCGTCGGAGATCTCGCCCTCAAGAAGGGCAAGCCGCTCGTCGGCACCCTCTGCCGCCTCGAGCGCGCGGCTCATGACGAGTACCTCGTTGAAGGTCGAGGCGGTCTCGGCAACCGGCATCGAGTATTCCTGATTCAGAGGGGAGTTTTTGAATACCTGACGGTCGTGGAAGGAGTGCCCAAGCTCGTGCGCGAGGGTTACGACGTCGCTGTGTGTGCCGTCAAAGTTGGTCAGCACCCGGCTCTGCCCCGCGCTCGGAACGCCGCAGTCGAAGGCACCGCCGACCTTTCCGTCGCGCGGGAAGAAGTCGATCCAGCCCTCGTCAAAGGCGGTTTTGACCATCACGGCAAGCTCGGTGTCAAAGCCCTCGAAGATGCCGACGAGATAGTCCCTTGCGCCCTCCACCGTAAAGCGTCTGTCGGTCTTGCCCATCGGGGCAAAAAGATCGCACCAGGGAAGTCCGCCCTCGTGCCCGAGCGCCTTTGCCTTGGCGCGGAGATAGGTACGGAAGATCGGCATATATTCCTCCATTGCCGAGAGAAGGGCGTCGAGCGTCTCGCGCTTCATGCGCGCGCCGTAGAGTGCCTTGTCAAGGGGGGATGCGTATCCTCTCAGCTCGCATTCCGAGAGAACCTGGAGCTTGATGCTGTTTAGCGAGAAGGCAACGGCGTCGCGGATCCTCGGGTACGCCTTAAGCTCCGCCTCGTACGCCGCCTTGCGGATGGCAGAGTCCTTATCGTAGGCAAGGTTGCGGATTGCCGAGAGCGGAAGCTGCCCTCCGTTATAATCGACGGCAAGGCTGCTCGTCAGAGAGCTTTGCAGATCCTCCCAAGCCTTCGCTCCCGAAATGTTCATCTTGGCAAAGAGGGTTTCCTCCCCCTCGGAGAGCAGGTATTTTTCGTCGCGGCGGATGTTGGACAGGAGATACCTGTGCTCGGTGAGCAGAGGGGACAAGGCGATCGCCCCGTCGAGATCCTCGTATGACGCGATGACCTTCGAGAGCCTTGCCATCGGTGCGGCGGTCTGTGAGAGCACCCCCATCAGGGTGTCGAGGCAGGATGCCGCCTCGCCGTCGCGCGTGTTCGCGCTGTAGCGGAGGTTGGCAAAGATGATGAGCTTGCTTGCATAGAAGGTGATCGCCTCGCTCGTTTTGATATACGCCTCGAGAAGCTCGACGTGCGCCATGCCCTCGGCGGCATCGGCGAGCGCCGAAATTGCGCCGATCGCCCCGTCAAGGCGTTTTCTGTCTTCGGCAAACGCCGGGTCGTCAAAGCTGCTATACAGTATCGAAAGATCCCATTCCCGATTCATAAAAGCCTCCATAGACCGTTTTTTCTTTATCATACCACAAAAGCGACAGGGCTTCAAGGGGGAAGCGGGATTTTTCCACGCAGGGAAGAGGGAACGCTTTTCAGTATACTGCTACACGTTCATTATTGAGCAAAATATACCGCTAAAAGCAATGAAAGCTCCTTAAATTATTTTTGTTGATTTTTCTTCTCCTCTATGATAGAATTATTATAGAAATTTATATATAGCCATATTTTCACTCGGAGGGAAAGCAATGACGCAAAAGATCAGAAGACTATCAACGGTGTTTGCACTGCTGTTTTTGCTGTGCATTTCTATATTCGCACTGTCTGCATGCGGCGGTGACGATGAGCCTTTACAATTTGAGGGCTTGTCCTTTTCTGATGCAACGTACGTCTACGACGGAACCGAGAAAACGATAGAGGTGACGGGCTTGCCCGACGGCGCAACCGTTACGTATAGCGGTGGAGACAAGATCGACGTAGGTACTTACCCAGTGACCGCAATCGTAACCAAGGAAGGCTATGAGAGCAAAATTCTCGCGGCTACCTTAACGATTGCTAAGGCAAATTACGATATGTCGGGCATTTCCTTTGCCGATAGGACCGTAGTCTATAACGGAGAGGCTCAGAGCCTTGCAATCAGTGGCGCACTTCCTGCGGGCGTTACGGTCAGCTACGAGAATAATGGAAAGACCGATGCCGGCGAATATACCGTTAAGGCGAAATTCACAAGCGACAACCCTAATTATAACGCGATCCCCGATATGACCGCAACGCTGACGATTTCCAAGATGAGCATTGGCGGGATCCGCTTTGACGATGCAAGCTTCACCTATGACGGCAGGACGAAGTTTATTGAGATTACCGGAACTCTTCCCTCCGACGTTACGGTCAGCTACGTTGGAAACGGCGTAACGGATGCCGGAACCTACGAGGTGGTTGCAAGATTTACAACCACGGGCAACTACGAGAGCCTTCCCGATCTGACTGCGACGATTACGATAAGCAAGCGCGAGCTTGATATATCCTTCGTCGGTGAAACTGCGCATAAATACGACGGCGCGGCGCATAAGGAGCTCTCGGCTACCGCAAACAACCTGGTAAACGGCGACGAGGTGAATATCGTCATTACCTATAGCGGCGACGTTATCGAGATGGGCGAATATACCGCAACCGCAACGGTTAACCATAAGAATTATCAGCTTACCGTAAACAACACGGCAACCGTTACCGTAACGCGCGAGATGCATACCGTAACCTTCCGCCAGGACGGTCGGGCAGATATCGTTAAATATGTTCTTGATCTCGCAAGCCTTACGGACATACCTGCGCCTATCGCAGTTGACGGGTACGACGTTGAGTGGGATAGAACCGCATTCGATAGCGTTACCGAGGATATCGTCGTAAACGCCGTTAAGACCGCGAAGAAATATAAGGTTACGTACGTTCTGAACGGCGGAACGAACAACTCTTTAAATCCCAATACCTACAACGTTGAAAATGAAATAACCCTCACCGTTCCTTCGCGTGATTACTACGACTTCGTAGGTTGGTACTGCGAGCCTGATTTCACCGGGGACATTGTAACGGAGATTGCTCTTGGTTCGACAGGAAATATCGAGCTTTACGCAAAATGGACGCCTACCGTATACAATATAGTCTATAAGCTTGACGACGGTACCAATTCCGACTCCAACCCCGACAGGTATACCGTTGAAAGCGAAACAGCAGTTCTTGAAGCGCCTACCAAGATCGGTTACACCTTTGAAGGATGGTTCATAGACAGCGACTTTGCTGTGGAGATTTCGGAAATAGAACAAGGCTCACACGGAGATCTGGTAATATACGCAAAATGGCGCGTTAACACCTATACGGTGTCTTTGGTTACGGATGACGGCGAAAAAATCAAAGACTTTTCTGTAACTTTTGACGAAAACGTTACTCTTCCCATTGCGAGCAAAGAATACTATGAATTCTTGGGATGGTATAACGGAGACGTTTTGGTAGAGGACGGTGCTTGGAAGATCGCAAGTGATGTCGTTCTAACCGAAAAGTGGGAAAGCATATTCGTAGTTCCCGGAAACCGCATCGAGGGATTGACAGACTACGGAAAAACGAATTATACTGTCATTGATATCCCATCTGAAATTGATGGCGTGTCCATTATGGGTATAGGTGATTCTGCATTTGCCGACAGTACAAATCTCATAAGCATCACCATTTCGAGCGGGATCAAGAGCATAGGCAATAGTGCTTTTTCAGGTTGCACGGCTCTTAAAAGCGTGGTAATTTCGAACAGCGTCACGAGCATCGGCAACGGGGCGTTCAAGGGTTGTACGAGCCTTCTTAGCATCACG
>JAZNFP010000059.1:0-77069 GCA_045576095.1 Eubacteriales bacterium | reverse complement strand
GCGACCTTTTCAGTTGATAAAAATGCGCTTAGCTGCGAGAACGTCGGTTTCCTCGGTGCGGTGGGTAGATAGAAGAATCAGGGAGTCCTTGGCTCGCTCGATGAGCAGATCGTACAGAATCCTTCGAAGAGACTCGTCAAGTTCCTTGGTCGGCTCGTCAAGCAAAAGAATTTTGGAATCCGAGAAGAGCGCGCGAGCGATTGATACGCGTTGCTTCATCCCTCCTGAAAGCTCGCTTGGGAACAGCTCGGTGTCCCTTTCGGTGAAGCCGAGTCGGTAAAGCAGGGATCTTGCCTGAGGAAGATGCTCTCGCGGAGACTCGCGGATGATCGCAACGTTTTCGGCAGCGTTCAGATGGGGGAAAAGTCGGTGCTCCTGAAAAACGGCAGCAGGCGGCTCGGAGAGGAAAATCCGTCCGCGACTTGGCTTTAAAAGTCCGAGAAGAAGTCGAAAGAGCGTCGTCTTTCCGGAGCCGCTCGGACCGATAAGAGTATAAATCCCACGTCCCGAAAGCGAGAGTGAAAAATCCTGAAAAATACAGCGATCGGAGTAGGAAAAGAAAAGCTTTTCGATCTGAATATCAGGCATCTCGTTTCTCCCTTCTGTTTTTTTTGCTTTGCTTTGAGACGAGGCCGAGCAGATAGCCGAGCAGAAGATCAAAGACGAGACTGATGATCAGAGCGACGATCGTCCAGGCAAAGAGCGCGGCGGTGTCGATGTTCCATGCCTTTGCATCCCATATATGGTAGCCGATCGTTCGCTCGGATCGTACAAGAATCTCGGTTGCAATCGAGGATTTCCATGCAAGTCCCAGAGCGGTCGAGAGACCGGAGGAAAGGAACGGCAAAAGCGAGGGAAGCCAATAAACACGGATGCGCTTTTCAGGTGAAAAACGGTAAACGCGCGCGACCTCAAGAAGCGAACGGTCAAGCGAAGAGATCCCTCGCGAGAGATTGCTCCAAACGATGGGGGCCGTCATCAGAGCAGAGATGAAGCTCGGTAAAACGGAGCTGTCGAGAAAGACCCATGCAATGATGATAAACGAGGCAACGGGAGTTGCTCGAACGATCGTATAAAGCGGATTTAAAACCGCGGAAAACTCTTTGCTGAAAACGGAGGGGAGGGCTGTGAGAATTCCAATGATTGCACCGATTCCAAAACCTATGACAAGGCTTTTCAGAGAATATAGAACCGCCGGAAGGAGAGCGTCCCCGATTAATAGCGATCCAAGACTTTCAGCGACGGCAATCGGCGTCGGGAGCAGAAAGGGAATGTCGATCCGCCAGGCAAAGAAAGCCCAGACAAAAATCCAGAAGATTAGGAAGACGAGCTGCTTCAGAAGGAGACTCGCTCCCTTTTGCAGCTTAGTCTTCGGCATAGTACCAATCGCCGCTCGGAACAGCGATATTAAGAGCCTCAAAGAAGCCCTCTGCGGCAGTCTTCATTTCTGTTCCCTTCATAAACGCCAGATTGCATCGTGGAATCGCCGCTTTTGCAACGGGAAGGCTCGGGAGAATCCCCGCATCCACGGCATAGCCGGCGGCGGCGTCAAGATTGTCGGGATCGGTCATAAACGCAATCGAGTCGCGGTAGAGCACGAGGAATTCACGCACGGCTTCTGCGTTTTGTGCGGCGAAGTCGGCGGATACGAGAAGTGCTCCCTGTACGAGCGGATCCTCTGATTTTGCCGACCAGAGCGCCGAAAGGTCGAGCGCGACCGTCAGTGTTTTGCCGCCCTGAACGGCGAGGTTGGAGGCAACCGTTATTTTAGGCTCGGGGAGAAGGGCGATCGAGACGGCACCCGATGCGATCGCACCCGGGAGGGTATCGAGATCGTATTCCATGCTGATCGTGACGTCCTCAACCTCGTAGAGCTCGAGCAGATGGCTGAGAACGAGCTTGGGAGCAGCTTCGGGAACATATACGGTTTTTCCCGAAAGATCGGAGAGTGATTCGACGGCAACACCGTTCGTCGCCAGGTAAAGTACGCCCAGAGTATTGATTGCGGCGATCCGAATGCTCTGATTCATCTCGTTGTAGAATTTGGGGAATGCGTTGGTAGGAAGACAGGCAAAATCAATACTGCCCGTAGCAATCGCCGCCATAATCAGCGCCGGAGAATCAAATTTCCTAAAGGTGATGTTGGCATCCTCGTCGGCGGCAACGTCTGCAATCAGCTTTGCCATGCCAAGCCCGGTCGTGCCCGAAAGGTATCCAACCGAGACCGAAGAGGTAAGGGAATGATCGGGGTCCTGCTTGCCGCCACAGGAGGCAAGGGCAAGGGGAAAGACGAGACAGAGAAGCAGTGCGATGAGTTTTTTCATGACAGAATTCCTTTCAGTTCTTTAATGTTCAAAACAGTGATTTGCTTTCCGTCCTTCAAAAGAAGTCCGCGACGCTCAAAATCGGAAAGCACGCGGTAAAGCGAGGCGCGCCCAAGCCCCATGCTTTCCGCCGTTTGCCGAAGATTCCCAAGCGTTACGGCTTCGCTTCCGTTAAGAGACAGAAGCAACAGCCTTGCCACCTTTTTTTCGGCGGAACTGCATGAAAAATCCCCGATGCGGCGGTTCAAAAAGCGGATTTTTTCGGACAAAAAGGATATATAATTCAAGGCAGAAACCGGATGCTTTGCAAAAAGAGAAACCAAAGAGGCTTCGTCGGTTTCAATGCAGCAAACGGCGGTGCTTGATACGATTTCGGTGGGGTAGGTTGAGGCTTCGGAAAAAAGATTGGCAGCTCCAAAGCAGTCTCCAATGTCGAGACGGGAAAGCAGCGTTCGATGCTCGGAATCGCGGTAAACGAGTGCCGATCCGCGCAAGAGAAAGCGCAGGGTACAGACCTTTTCTCCAACCGAGGCGAGAACGGCGCCCTTCGGATACTCAATTTCGCGAGGGGAAAGCAAGGAGATTGCCTCGGAAATTTCGCTGCTTGAAATTCCGCGCATCAAAAAGGAGCTTTTTATCAGGTCAAAACCGTTCATTTACGAAATCTCCTTTCTTGACTGTGTATCATTTGAGACAGATTATAACATATTGACAATTGTTTGTCAATGTATTTCGGCAAAAAACTGAAATTTTCCGAAATTCGGGAAAAAGTTGTTAAAACCTTGAATATTTTTCAGTTTTTTTTCAAAAAGATTTGTATTTGCGCGCGTGATGTGCTATAATGTTTGTAAATTTATTTTGGGGCGTAGATCCTTGCCCCCGTGGAGAGAGAAATGAATCATATCTTCTTGACGACGGCTTTTGAGAGCTTCCGGGGATTTTTTTCCTTCGTTCCGAGATGCTTTGCTTCGATGGGAGCGGTCGACGTATTTGACGTTCTGTATTTGTCTGTTATTTTGTTTTTCCTCGTTTGCTACGTGATTGAGCGGCATATCGGGGGAGCCTTCGTCGGTATTCTCGTTTGGGGCGTGATCTACGGCGTCAGCTGTCTTCTCGACTTTACTGCCGTTCGCACGATCCTCGGCTCGGTATTTTCAATTGGAGTGCTCGCGATCCTCATTCTGTTTCAGCCCGAGCTGCGTCAAATGCTCGGTCGGATGGGAACCGACTCCTTCCGAAGCATTTACACGACGTTTTCTGCCGAAAAGCAGCATAAAACGCCGATGCAGGACGAGTCGATTGATGCGATTGCCCAGGCGACTGCCGAGCTTTCCCGTCTGAAAACCGGTGCTCTGATCGTCTTCGAGAGAAATGATCAGCTGGGGGACGTCGTCCGCTCGGGAATCGAGATCGACGCCAAGGTTACCTCGTATTTGCTCCGTAACATTTTCTTTGATAAATCTCCGCTTCACGACGGAGCGGTGGTCATCCGCGACCGGCGCATTTGCGCTGCCGGCTGCCTGCTTCAGCTTTCTCGCCGAAGCGACCTTGATCCCTCTCTCGGAACACGTCACCGCGCGGCAATCGGCATGAGCGAGAACAGTGATGCGATCGTGATCGTCGTCAGCGAGGAAACCGGGATCATTTCCGTGGCGTACCGTCGTCAGATTACGCGCAATTTTACCTATTCTACGCTAAAGGCGTTCCTGTACAAGGTCATGCTTAACCAATCCGATGACGCGATTGTGATGAAGGAAGAGGAGGAGGAGACGAATGAATAAGAGACATCACGGCATTAATGGAAAAATAGCCACGGAAAAGCAGGAGTCACTCCCCAAAAAGCAACGCCTACATTTCGTTTTGCTCCGCATCCTTCTGTTTCTCGCCTGCGTTGCCGTTTCGATCGGAATCTGGCTGACCGTTCATTACGCAGAATATTTGAAGAGCGAGGGAGACGGTACCGTTCCGTCCGCTTCCTTCGTTATGAGTGACACCTGTATTTCCTTATGATCACCTATCTGGTAAACCGAATTCGCCTGTCGCTTGATGCTGATGAATCGGATGCGTTTGAAGCGGCAAAACGAAGGCTGCGGCATCTCGGCGCGTTACCGTCGGATGCCGTGTTCCGTCTTTATCGCCGTTCGGTCGATGCTCGGCGAAAAAGCGAGGTCTGCTTTGTCGCCTCGGTTGCCGTGACGGGCTCCTTTTTGCGTTATCCCGACGAGCATCTTCGTCGCAATGAGATTTCACCTCTCGTTGAAGCGGAAGAACCGGATTTTTGCCCGAACAAGCGCCTTCGTGGGCGCGTGTTGATCGTTGGCGCAGGTCCTGCAGGTCTTTTTTGTGCGTTGCGCCTCGCGGAGGCGGGGTATGCTCCCTTGATTCTTGAGCGCGGCGCGCCTGTTGAGGAGCGCGTTCGGATTTATGAGAGCTTTCGCTCAAGTCGCGTGCTTTGTCCCGAGACGAATATTCAGTTCGGTGCCGGCGGTGCCGGTACCTTTTCGGACGGTAAGCTCGTGACGCGTATTTCCGATCCCGCCGTCTCCCGAATCCTACGCACCTTTGTTGATCTCGGTGCTCCCGAGGAAATTCTTTGGCAGGCAAAGCCGCACGTCGGTACCGACGTTCTCCGCAGCGTCGTTCATGCGCTCTGTCAACGGATCACGTCTCTCGGTGGAGAAATCTGCTATCAAACGACCGTTACCTCGATCGACCGAGACGGTGCTGTCGTCCGCGGCGTTTCAACGACGCGCGGCTATTTTTCCTGCGGTCTCCTGGTCCTGGCGGTTGGAAACAGCGCTAACCCGCTTTTTCGCCGTCTCCTCACGGACGGCTTTGCGATTGAACCAAAGCCTTTTTCCGTCGGTATGCGGATTGAGCATTTGCAAAGGGAAATCGACCGTGCGATGTACGGACGGTTTGCCGAGCATCCCGCACTCGGTCATGCCGAGTATCAGCTGTCGTGCGATACCGATACGCGAGGTGTTTACACCTTCTGTATGTGCCCCGGCGGCGAAGTCGTTGCTGCGGCGAGTGAGGAGAATACCGTTGTCGTCAACGGGATGTCGAATCATGCAAGAGACGGGAAAAATGCGAATTCCGCCGTTGCCGTTTCGATATTCCCGGAGGATTACGGGAGAAGTGTCGAAGGGGCGATCGCCTTTCGCGAATCCCTTGAGTCTGCCGCGTTTTGCGCCGGTGGAGGTCGATACGTCGCTCCTTGCACAACGGTTGGCGATTTCCTTGACGGAACCGAGGGTGGAGCGATTGGTCGTGTCCGTCCGAGCTATCTTGACGGCGACGTGCGTATGGTTTCCCCCGAACGATATCTCCCGTCCTTTGCGGTCGCTTCGATTCGCCACGCTCTGACGGCGTTTGACCGTCGCATTTTTGGCTTTGCGGACAGGGAAGCGCTTTTGACCGGAGTTGAGACGCGCACGAGCTGTGCGGTTCGGATTACGCGAGGCGAGCACCGCCTTGCCGTAGGAACCGAGAACGTCTATCCCATCGGTGAGGGGGCGGGGTACGCCGGAGGCATTACATCCTCTGCCGCCGACGGATACCGTACGGCGCTTGCCATTCTCGGGACCTATGCTCCCGATTACGTTGATTAAAATAGGAAGGCGGAGGCGGATATTCGCTTCTGCACGGTTTCATATACGCTATGCTCAAAAATCTTCCTCGCGAAAAGGAGAAGCGCTGGATTGTCAGCCAAGCCCCCTCGGGAGATGCCTCCCTTTGCTGTGCGAGCATTTCGAGGGAGCTTGGGATTGGTGAGATCCTGGCACGGCTCCTTTATAACCGCGGCTACCGAACGTCGGATGCCGCACGATCCTTTTTGCGCCTTGAAAATGAAATTCTCGGCGATCCGTTCCGACTAAAGGATATGGAGGCGGCGGTATCGAGGATTCTCGAGGCGATCGAGTCGAAGGAACGAATAACGATTTACGGTGATTACGACGTTGACGGCGTTACCTCCGTATGTACCTTGCTTCTGTATCTCCGTTCTCACGGCGCTGTGGTCGATTATTACATTCCAAACCGAAGCGGTGAGGGATACGGCGTTTCGGTCGGTGCGCTTGAGAAAATCTCGTTGCTCGGAACCAGCCTTGTGATAACGGTTGATACGGGAATTACGGCGGTTGATGAGGTTGAATTTGCCAAAACACTCGGGATTGACGTCGTGGTGACCGATCATCACGAGTGCCAAAAGGCGATCCCGAAGGCTGTTGCCGTCGTCAATCCCCATCGTCCCGATTGCACGTATCCTTTCAAGGACCTTGCGGGAGTCGGTGTCGTCTTCAAGCTGCTTTGTGCGCTCGAGGAGCGCTTTTGCGGAGGCGACCGCATATCCGCAGTCAAGCAGATTGTATCCGAATATTCTGATTTGATCTCGATCGGCACGATTGCTGACGTGATGCCTATCAAGGAGGAGAACCGTCTGATCGTTAAATGCGGTCTCTCCAAGATTTCAAGGACCGAGCGCGCGGGGCTTCGTGCGCTGATTCGCTCGGTATCAAAGAAAGCGGATGCACGGTCCGGGGCAACGAAGACACCGCCGATTACCTCGGGCTACGTCGGCTATACGATCGCACCCCGTATCAATGCGGCGGGGCGTATTCGTTCTGCCTCGATGGCGGTCGAGCTGTTTTTAGCGGAGGATCTCGAGGATGCCGAGGTGCTTGCCAATGCACTTTGCGAGGCAAACCGCGAGCGCCAGGCAGAGGAAAACCGCATTATGCAGGAGGCATACCGGCAGATCGAAGAGGAGCACGATTTCGAAAACGATCCCGTGATCGTTTTGGCATCCGACGAGTGGCATCACGGTGTCATCGGAATCGTTGCCTCACGGATTACCGAAAAATACGGCTTGCCCGCCATTTTGATCTCCTTTGAGGGGTGTGACCCTCTCGTGCAGGCGCCGTCCGACGTTGGGAAGGGATCGGGGCGGAGCATCAAGGGGATGAATCTCGCCTCTGCGTTGATGGCTGTTGGCAGGAATCTTGTCAAATTCGGCGGACATGAGCTGGCGGCGGGACTCAGCGTGACACGCGGGATGCTCGACACCTTCCGCCGCGAGATTAACGCTTATGCAAGGGAGCAGCTGAACGAGGAGTCGATTGTTCAGACGGTACACGCCGATGCGGAGCTTTCGGTTTCCGAGATGACGATGGAGCTCGCGAAAGAGCTTTCGTATCTGGAGCCCTTCGGAACCGGCAATCCGGTTCCCACGTTCGTTCTTCGCGGTGTCGTTGTGAACGAAATGGTACCGATCAGCGGAGGAAAACATACCAAGCTTCTCGTCGGTGACGGAGGAGTGTCGCTCCAGGCGATGTGCTTTGGGATGCCCTCGTCGTCGCTCGATCTTCTCGTTGGCGATACGGCCGATCTTTTGTTTACTCTTGACGTCAATGAGTGGGCAGGAAGACGGTCGCTTCAGATGATCGTTAAGGATATCCGCCGCTCCGATGATGCCGAGCGTCAAAGAGCAGCGGAGCGCGTTCGTTTTGAGGAGATTTGGGGCGGAGGAAAATACACTGCCGAGGAGAAGGTTCTTCCGACTCGCGAGCATTTCGGAGCCGTGTATTCGATTCTTCGCGCCTCGATCCGCTCCGGGGTTGACTGCATGAGCCACCGAGCGCTCCTTTCTCGTCTGTATCCCATTCTTCCCGGGGAGATCGGGTACGTTCGTCTGAAGCTGATCCTTCGCATTCTGCAGGAGCTTGGATTGCTTGATTTTGATGAAATTTCCGAAGAGACCTATCGCTTCTCCATGGACCCACAGTGCGGACGGACCGATCTTGAAAAATCGCATCTGCTTCGCAGAATTCGAAGCCAACTTTTAAAGAGTGAGTGAATATGTATACAGAACTTCTGCCCTTGCTCAGCGCTCTTCCAAGCGACGAGAGCAAATACAACATTGAAAAAATCAAGCGTGCCTTCCTCTATGCCAAGCAGCTTCACGACGGTCAGTTCCGTCTCAGCGGCGAGCCGTACGTTTGCCATCCCGTCGCCGTTGCCGAGATCGCCTTCGGGCTTGGTCTTGATACCGATTCGATTTGCGCCGCGCTTCTTCACGATACCGTTGAGGATTGCTCGGACAAAACCAATCTCTCGACGATCTGCGAGATGTTTGGGGAGGATGTTGCGCTTCTCGTTGACGGTCTGACGAAGATTGTCAGCGTACAGGTGGTTGATAAGGAGGAGGCGCATATTGAGAATATCCGCAAGATGCTCCTTGCCATGACCAAGGACATCCGCGTGATTTTTATCAAGCTTTGCGATCGTCTGCATAACATGAGAACGTTGGGGGTTAAGCGCGAGGAGCGTCGCCGTGATATTGCCCTTGAGACGATGTATATCTACGCCCCCCTGGCGCACCGTCTCGGTATGCAAAGAATTAAGCAGGAGCTTGAGAATCTCAGCCTTTCCTATCTTGATCCGATCGGCTACGGCGAGATCAGTGATTCGGTTGATGCCAAATATGGGCAGAATCGGGATCTTATCGAGAATGCAAAGCGGAATATTTCCGAGCGCCTTGACGAAAACGGGATAGAATATCTCCTTGAGGGGCGAGTGAAATCGGTCTACAGCCTCTATCGGAAGATGTATAAGCAGAATAAAAGCCTGGATGAAATCTACGATTTTTACGCGCTTCGCATCATCGTGGAAACCGAGCTTGAGTGCTACACGGTTCTGGGGCTGATTCACGAGCTGTTCAATTCTATGCCCGGCCGTTTTAAGGACTATATCTCGACTCCGAAGCCAAATATGTACCGTTCACTGCATACGACGGTTATCGGGCACGACGGAATTCCTTTTGAGGTTCAGATTCGCACACACGAAATGCATCAGGTTGCGGAATACGGTATCGCCGCGCATTGGAAGTATAAGTCGGGAACGACAGCCAAGGAGGAAATTGACGCAAAGCTTCGTTGGATTTCCCAGCTTCTCGAGGCCGATGACAGCACGCGCGACCCGGACGAGTTCCTGCATTCCTTCAAAACCGACATCTTTCAGGACGAGACCTTCGTTTTTACCCCGAAGGGCGACGTTATCTCCTTGCCGCAGGGCGCGACGGTCATTGACTTCGCTTATGCCATTCATTCGGCGGTCGGAAACAAAATGGTCGGTGCCAAGATCAACGGTATGATCGTTCCGATCGAACGCGTACCTCAAAACGGGGAGATCGTTGAGATCATCACCTCGAACGCTTCAAGGGGACCGAGTCGCGATTGGCTTAAAATTGTCCGCACGGGTGAGGCGCGCAACAAGATTCGTTCCTGGTTTAAAAAGGAGCAAAGAGCAGAGAATATCGAGTTTGGCCGCGCCGAGGTGGAAAAGGAGCTTAAGCGCTACGGCCGCCCCTTTACGGATGCCGAACGGACCGAGGTCGTTGAGGCGGTTGCCAAGCGTGTCGGCGTTCAGGGAGCAGATGATCTATACAACACAATCGGCTTTGGCGGACTTTCCATCTCCCGACTTGCGACACGTCTGAAGGATGAGTTTGATAAGGTTGTCAAGTCGGTTGAGCCGGAGGAGCCGAAGGAGCTCGCCGTTCGTACGGTGGAGGCTCCTCGAAATCTGAAAAGAAAAAGCGGGATTATCATTGACGGTGAATACGGATGCGAGGTCAAGTTCGCAAAATGCTGCAATCCTTTGCCCGGGGACGAGATTATCGGCTTCGTTACAAAGGGATACGGTATTTCGGTTCACAAGTCCGACTGCCCGAACGTTGCACTCGGAAAACGGAAGGCCGAAAATGACGGGCGCTGGGTGGATACGCGTTGGGAAAGTGACGTTGGGATTCTCGGTACCGCCGACCTCTTTGAGGCGAATCTTCAGGTCTTTGTCCACGACGAGATTGGCGTTCTTGCGAGCATCACAAAGGCGCTTGCCGATATGAAGGTGTCGATCATGAGCATTTCCTCCTCGCAAAAGGGGGACGGAAGCCTGACGATCATCAATCTGAAGGTCGGCTGTAAAAACGTCGGGCATTTCCACTCGATCGTCTCCAAGCTGAAAACCGTACAAGGAGTGGTATCCGTTTCGCGCGGATTCGGTGCCTGATATGCGAGCAGTTCTTCAGAGAGTTCGACGCGCAAGAGTTGACGTCCGTGGGGAAGCCGTTGGAGAGATCGGCTTCGGTCTTCTCATTCTTCTCGGTGTCATGGAGGGCGACGGCGACGGCGAGGCACGTATGCTTGCCGAAAAAATCGCCCGTCTTCGGATTTTTTCGGATGATGCCGGTCGTCTGAACCGATCGCTTCTTGACGTTGGCGGAAGCGCACTCGTTGTATCAAATTTCACGCTTGCGGCAAACTATACGCATGGAAATCGCCCCGATTATTTTTCGGGTGCGGCACCCGAAATTGCCAATAAGCTCTATCACCGATTCACCGAGATCCTATCGGAAATGCTGCCGTGTGCGCAGGGGGAGTTCGGTGCGGATATGCAGCTTGATATGCTTGCCGACGGTCCCGTGACCGTCGTGATGGACACGGACGTTCTGAAACAGAAAAAGAGATAAGGATATTCATTTTTCTACGGAAGGATAGCGAAAATATGATTCTGCATCTGACAGGCGAGATCAATCGTTACTACGTCCAGACGCTTTGTATGGTGTTTTTTCCCGGCGCAAAGTTCTCCGAGGGCGAGGAGGTTACGCCCGATACGCCGATCGTTTCACTTGACGTCAGCGACGTTTTGCCAAACGGAAAGCACGCGCACGCCGTCATGACCTACCGAGGGAAGACAACCGAGGCGCAGGAAACGGTTTTTCCCGACGAGAATATCGTCGGTGACCGTGTTGCAAAGGTTGCCGAGGGGCGTGCCGTTTTCGGTGCGGGAAAGGCGATGTTCGGGCATATTCCGCCCTGGGGGATTTTAACCGGTGTCCGTCCGTCGAAGGTTGCCTCGGAGCTTCTGTATACGGGACGGGGAATTCTGAAATCCAGAAAGATTCTGCGCGACGAGTATTTCTTAAATCCGCAGAAGGCAAATCTTGCCGTCAGCGTTGCATCCAATGAGATGAAGCTCACGAAGAATCTTGCAAGCGACCTGTGCAGCGTTTACGTTTCTATCCCGTTCTGTCCGTCCAGATGCGCGTATTGCTCTTTCGTTTCTTACACGTCCGGAAAGCTTTTGTCTTTGATTCCCGACTATCTTAAAACCCTTGCCGCCGATATGGCAAGAATGTTCGAGACGATTCGGGTACTCGGAAAGCGAGTGGCCACCGTTTATATTGGCGGCGGAACGCCGACAACGCTCTCCCCGGATCAGCTCCGCTATTTGCTCTCCGAGATTTCAAGACACGTGGATCCCGCATCGTTGATGGAGTTTACGCTCGAGGCGGGACGCCCCGATACCATTACCGCGGAGAAGCTCGCGATTGCAAGGGAATACGGTGTTACAAGGATCAGCGTCAATCCCCAGATTCTTTCGGACGACATTTTGGACTCAATCGGACGCAGACATACCGTGAGTGATTTCTTCCGTGCCTATGAAATTGCGCTGGAATCGGGAATCAAGGATATCAACGTCGATTTGATCGCAGGACTTCCGAACGACAATTTTGCAAATTTTGCATATTCTGTAGATAAGATCATCGAGCTTGGACCCTCTAATATCACGGTACATACCTTCTGTGTCAAAAAGGCGGCGGATGTGCTTCGGGAAAACAGCGGTGTGTATTCGCTTTTGGGAGGGGATGCGGCAAAATGCGTTTCCTACTCACAGCTGAAGACAAAGTTCGCAGGGTACAAACCTTATTATATGTATCGCCAAAAAAATACGGTCGGCAACCTTGAGAACGTCGGATATGCCAGGGAAGGCTCGGAGGGAATGTACAATATCTTTATGATGGAGGAGCTGCATTCAATCTTTGCCGTCGGCGCCGGTGCTGTCACCAAGCTTGTTGATTACCGCCGTCCCGGAGACGGACGGAGTCGAATCGTCCGCCTTTTCACTCCGAAGTATCCATATGAGTATCTTGAACAAGCGCAAAAATATTCTGAGGAGGAGCGAGAGCGGCAGGCTCGTCAGATCATCGATTTTTTTAGGGAATCCTGAAAGCAACCGAAATCTCTCGCGTATGCTACCGTAAATGAAAGAGCTATATACGGAATTTCGAAGCGAGGAAGAGAAAAAAGCGATCGTTGCATCGGGAGAGAGCGCCTTTCGCACGCGCCTTTCCGAGACCGTTAATCGGATTGCCGAGCAAAAGAATCTCCGACTGATAACAGTTTCGGGACCGAGCTGTGCCGGAAAGACAACGAGCTCGGCAAAGCTCGAGCAAGCGCTTGAGGAGCATGGCTACTCGGTACACGTGATCTCAATTGACGACTTTTTTCTCGACCGTAATTTTTTGATCCGGCGCGCTCGGGAAAACGGGGAAGTCCCCGACTTTGATTCTCCCGATACGATTGACTTTCAGGCGCTTTCCGAGGCAATCGGTGCGATCGTTTCCAAGCGAAGTCATCGGATTCCGATCTTTAGCTTCCGGGAGGGCAAGCGCGTCGGGTTTCGTGAACTCGAAGCGACCTCGGAGCGAGACATATATTTAATTGAGGGAATTCAAGCGGTATATCCCGAGGTTACAGCCTGCTTTCGGGGCACTCCCTTCGTTTCTCTTTTCGTTTGCCCGGAGATTGAGCTTTCGGTCGGTGACAGACCCCTTTGTGCAACCGACGTTCGGTTCTTGCGCCGTCTTGTACGAGATTCAAAATTCCGAAGCGCAACGCCTGAATTCACCTTCACCATTTGGGAGACGGTGCGCGCCAATGAGGAGAAGAATATTTTTCCGAATCTTTTTGACGTACAGTATCGGATTAACTCTTATCTTGAGTATGAGCTTTATATGATTGCGCCGATGGCAAAGGTGCTGCTGCAAACGATTCCCCAAAAGAGTCGACATGCAGAGGCTGCGACAAGGTACCTTGAGATTCTTTCCGCCTTGCCCGAAATCTCCGACGCGTATCTTCCTTCCGATTCATTATTCAGAGAATTTATCGGTTAATTTCTATTGGCACCGCATATACTTGATGTAAATTCATCGAGAGGCGGTGCTTTTTATGTCTGATCGAAAGAGAAACGGACCGTCCCTTCTTTCCGGCGTTCTCGTTTTATCCGCTGCAAGCTTATCGGTCAAGATGATCGGTCTGCTCTTTAAGATTCCGCTCTCGCATCTTCTCGGAGACGAGGGGATGGGCTATTTCAATTCCGCATACACGATTTACGGATGGCTGTATATCATAGCCACGGCAGGGCTTCCCGTCGCTCTGTCCATTCTGATCTCCAATGCGAGTGAGAGAGGCGACGAAGCTCGCGTTCGATCCATCTTCCGCGTTGCGATGCTGACACTGTTTTTCGTGGGGGCGATCGGGAGTCTCGGAATGCTCCTGTTTTCCGGATGGCTTGCCGGGAGCATTGGAAGTGTCGGCAGTCGAGCGTCAATCTTTGCGATCGCCCCTACCTTGCTGTTCGTAGCAATCTCCGGTGGGATACGCGGATATTTTCAAGGCCGTCGGCAGATGCTGCCAACCGCCGTGTCGCAGCTTCTCGAGGCGGGCGGAAAACTTGTGCTCGGGATGCTTTTCGGCAGTTACGCAGCCCGTCGCGGTGAAAGCGTAAGCGTCATCGCCGCATATGCGATTCTCGGTGTCACCCTCGGTACGATGCTCGGAACCGCGTATCTTGCCATCCTCGCCTTCCTTGACGGAAGAACGGTATGTACGCCTAAGGCAGGGGGAGAGGTCCGCACCGAAGGCGGCGAGCTTCGGGCACTGCTTGTGATTGCGCTTCCGATCACACTCAGCGCGTCGGTTGCAGGACTGACGAACCTGATCGATCTGACCTTCATCATGAATCTTCTTCCCAAGGCCGGATACAGCGTTAAGGAGGCAACCGCTCTGTTCGGAAACTATTCGACGCTCGTTGTTCCCGTATCGCACGTTCCCGCGATTCTGATTTCGCCGATCACGTCATCGCTCGTCCCTTATCTTTCCGCAGAGCTGGCGAGAGGAAACCGTGAAAGGGCAGGGGAGCTGTCCGCAACCGCGCTCCGCTTCGTTTCCATACTGACCTTGCCTGCCATGATGCTTTTGGCGCTTTTCGGAAAACGCATTCTCTCGCTCGTTTTTGACCCCACAAGCGCCGCTGTCGCGGCACCGATCCTTGCAGCACTTTCTCCATCCATCTTCTTTTTCGGACTTTGCAACGTGACGAGTGCCATTCTTGAAGCAAACGGGAAATGCGGCGCCACCTTGCGTTCCATGTCGGTCGGTGCCGCGGTTAAGGTGAGCATCGGATTCCTTCTAATCGGGAATCCTGTTTTCGGAATATACGGTGCGGTTATCGGTAGCGTTGCCTGCTATGCAACCGCCGCCGTTCTGAATTTGCTTGAGATCAGAAGAACGCTCGGTGAGCTTCCGTCCATTCTTGATTTCTTTACCAGACCCTTTCTCGCCGCATCGCTCTCGGCGTTCCTTTCGGTTCTGTTTTTGAGGGGGCTCGGTGATCGACTTACCGGTGTTGCGCTCACGCTCACGCTTCTGACGTTTTCCTGTCTCAGTTATCTTGTGTTATTGCCCTTGTTTCGGGCGATTTTGCCGAGGGATTTGGTACATTTGCCATTCTTTTCAAAGATAGTCGCCTCGAAGCTTTCAAAGGATTAAAGCCCGATTTGATTATGCAGAATGTACAAAACGGTCGAAATCAAGCGCATTTTTGTGAATTTTGGAACAAAAAACAGGAAAGAATTGGTTTTAATCCTTAAAAGATGGTGTATTTTAGCAAAAAAATAAAAAAAACATCTGAAAAGGGCTTGCTATTTCAATTTTCGGATGCTATAATGCACATGGAAATAAATAAAAGAAAGGTGATATAACCATGAACAAGACCCAACTTATTGACGTCGTTGCTAACGAGTCCGGACTGAAGAAGAAAGAGGCCGAGGCTGCAGTGAACGCCGCTTTGAAGGCAATCGAGGATGCGCTCGTTGATGGCGATCGCGTTCAGCTGATCGGCTTTGGTAACTTCGAGGTTAAGGAGACCAAGGAGCGCGAGGGTATCAATCCTCAGACTCAGGAGAAGATTAAGATCGCCGCTTCCAAGCGCCCCACCTTTACTGCCAGCAAGGCTCTGAAGGCAAAGCTCAACGGTTGAGATACGGTACGAATCCGTGAGGCTTGATAAGTATTTGAAGGTGTCTCGCATCATTAAGCGCAGAACGGTTGCGAACGATGCGTGCGACGCCTCGCACATTACCGTGAACGGTCGTGTGGCGAAGGCTTCGTATGACGTCAAGCTCGGTGACATTATCGAGATTGGATTTGGTTCCAAGCCGCTTCGTGTCCGCGTGACTGCGATACTCGACAGTACGAAAAAGTCCGATGCTGCGGATATGTACGAGGTGCTCTCATAATCGGAATATTGCGATTTTCCCCCGCATAAGTTGTATTACAACGAATGCGGGGGCTGTTTTTATGGAAGAGAAGATGCGGGAGAATCATTCGGTCGTAATCCGTGACAGGAAGAGAATTGAGATCAGCGGAGTCGATTCCGTTGATAGCTTTGACGAGGAGATGATTCTTCTCCGACTTGCTGAGGGGAAGCTTCTGATTGAAGGGAATTCACTTCACATCGGTGAGCTTTCGGTTGGGAACCGAATTGTGACAGCAGACGGTGAAATCCTGTCGGTTCAGTATCTTGCCGGATCAGAAAAGGGAAAGGGCGGACTTTTTCGCAGGAAATGATGCAGACCTTGAGAGAGCTTGCGACTTCGCTTTTGCTCGGAGCAATCGGATATGCAATTCTGCTGCTTTTCTTTTCGCTTGCTGCGTTGCTTAGAAACGGCTATGCCCCAAGATATCTGAAGCTGAGCTGCATGCCTCGGCTCCGATGCCCGCGGCCGCTTGGCGCCTTTGCATCCTTTGGAGCGGACCTGCTCGCCGTGCTGCTTGTTTTCGGTTTGCTGACGGTGTACGATTTCGGCGTTCTGGGTGGCATGATGGGGTTACCGCACGTCGGGTGCTTCCTTTTGGGGTTCATTTGCGTCAGGAGGATTTACGGGAGATTTTCGGTTCGCATAGTCTCCCCCCTTCTATCAATTGCCCTGGAATTGCTTTTGCTTCCCGTCGGATTGATTCTTTATCCGATTCGGTTGCTTTTATCAAAAATTTTCCGTCTGTTGTGCCGTATACTATTGATTTGTCGCGGAAAATGTGCTAAACTAAAGGCGAAGAGGGCTATTCGGAGATACACGGCAGGTCAGCTCGGGTTAGCGCAAGGAGCGTTTCTTCCGCATGATCTGACAGTTTGACGCTCTCCCTTCTTTTTAATCTATCACTTGACGGAAGGATGCATCGATGGACGAGATCAGGCGAATCCCGGCCGACGAAATCAGAGCAGCTGTGAGTCGGCTTTTTGCCGAGGCAAATCATTGTCTCGGGGCAGACGTCGAGTCGGCACTTGAACGGGCAGAGGCCGCCGAAAAAACGCCGATTGCCAAGAGCGTTCTTTCCTCGCTTCGTGAGAATCTCTCGATTGCGGCAACGCGCGGCGTGCCCATCTGTCAGGATACCGGAATGGCCGTTCTGTTCGCGGAGCTTGGATCGCTGGTTCACGTGGAGGGCGATACGCTTGAGAATGCCGTTAATTTGGGCGTGCGCGACGCTTATACCTCGGGTAAGCTGCGGATGTCGGTCGTTAATGATCCGCTTTATCGGAGAGAAAATACCGGAGATAACACCCCGGCGATTTTGCATATCAAGACCGTTTTCGGTGACAAGCTTCGTCTCACGGCGGCGCCTAAGGGCTTTGGCAGCGAGAATATGAGCCGAATTTCGATGATGACACCGTCTGCAACCGAGGACGATGTCGTTCGATTCGTTTTGGATTCGGTTCGGCTTGCCGGGAGCAACCCCTGCCCACCGATCACGGTTGGGATCGGAATCGGCTCTGATTTTGAAGGATGCGCGATTCTTGCAAAGCACGCGCTTACCCGTACGCTCGGTGAACCGTCATCGGATCCGAGATATGCGGCACTTGAGGCGCGCATGCTCGAGGAGATTAATCGTCTTGGAATCGGTCCCCAGGGCTTTGGCGGCAGTACAACGGCGCTTGCGGTACATATCGAGGCGGCTCCGACTCATATTGCCGGGCTTCCCGTCGCCGTCAATATCAATTGTCACGTTGCTCGTCATTGCTCGATTTTGCTCTAAGCTATCCTGAGACCGCCGCTTTCGCGTCGTTTGAAGACGGGAAATGGGCGGTCTCGCGTACTTGTTTGATAGAAAATACAGATTTTGGGGTATAAAAGACAAATTTTTGAGCAAAAATACACAAGAAAAGTTGCTTAAACATTGACAAATTCATATTTTTGTGCTAAAATATTCAAAAATGAAGGAGGGGCAGAACAATGGCAAAAGAACGGACGAAGAAAAGAACGGCTGACCGCTCCTTGGATGCATTTTTTTTCCATCAGGGGACACATTCGCGTGCATACGATTATCTGGGATGCTTTGTGACCGAGGATGAAAATGGGTATTGTTATACATTTCGTACTTGGGCGCCCGGAGCGGAGCAGGTTTCTGTTGTCGGAGATTTTTGTGATTGGCAAAGCGGGCTTCCTATGTCGCGCGTTACAGAAGGCGGCGTCTGGGAGCTTGTACTTTTTTCCGGGAAAAGCTATATCGGGGCGTCGTATAAGCTACGGATTGCCTCGCCGCACGGAATTCATCTGAAGGGCGATCCTTATGCGCGTGCCTCCAAGGGTGCGGACGACGGGGCATCGATCATTGTTGGGGACAGTTCGTTTGTCTGGGAGGACGCTCGGTGGCTTTCCGAGAGGAAAAAGACGATTTGCTCGAAAAAAGGAAGATATCTTCCGACGCCGATCAATATCTACGAGCTCCATCTCGGCTCCTTTGCCCGTCATGAGGACGGTTCGTATTTGAGCTACACCGAGCTGGCGGAACGACTCGTTCCGTACGTCAAATCTCTCGGATATACGCATATTGAGATTCTCCCGATTACCGAGTTTCCCTATGACGGGTCTTGGGGCTATCAGGTCGGAGCCTTTTTTGCTCCGACGTCGCGCTTTGGAACGCCGGATGAGTTCAGAGCCTTCGTGAACGCTTTTCACTGCGCGGGCGTTGGCGTGCTCCTCGACTGGGTTCCGGCGCATTTTCCGAAGGATGCGTGGGGGCTCTATGAGTTTGACGGGCGGCCGCTCTACGAATATCAGGGGCGGGATCGCATGGAGTCTCGCTCGTGGGGAACGCGATTTTTCGACGTCGGTCGCGAGGAGGTGCAGAGCTTTCTTGTATCGTCGGCGATGTTCTGGCTCAGAGAGTATCATATTGACGGTCTTCGCGTCGACGCCGTTTCCTCGATGCTTTATCTGGATTACGACCGCATGCCGGGGGAATGGATTCCCAACGCATACGGAGGGAACCTGAATCTCGAGTCGATCGCTTTCCTTCAGAAGCTCAATCAAACGGTATACAGCGAGTTCCCCGATGCGCTGATGATCGCGGAGGAGTCGACCGCGTTCGGTCGTCTGACACATCCCGTTTCAAGCGGCGGACTCGGGTTTGGGCTGAAATGGAATATGGGATGGGCAAACGATTTCTACGCTTATCTTGCTTTGGATCCCGTTTATCGCAAATATCATCATTCGGCACTCAATTTTCCGCTAATGTATGCCTTTGGTGAGAACTACGTTCTGCCGATTTCACACGATGAGGTTGTACATGGAAAGCAGTCGCTGATCGGGAAAATCAGCGGAAATAACGAAGATAAATTCAAGCAGATGAGAACCGCGCTCCTCTTGCAGATGACTTATCCCGGTAAAAAGCTTTTGTTTATGGGAACGGAATTTGCTCAGTACCGCGAGTGGAATTTCGACGATTCGCTCGAATGGTTTATGCTTGAGTATCCAAACCATTATGCCATGCGCGAATACGTGGCCTCGCTTGGCCAGTTCTATCTTTCTCAACCGGCGCTTTGGGAGCAGGATTTCGTCGAGGAAGGCTTTTCTTGGATTGACCCGGACGATGCCGGACACAATCTCGTTTCCTTTCGGCGGCGAGCGATTGGCGGTGAGGAGCTGATCATCGTACTTTCCTTTTCCGGCGCGGAGCTTCACGGATACCGTATTCCGGTTTTTGAGAAAGGGGAATACCGCATCGTTTTTGACTCCTTCGGGGGTGGAGCGCGTGCGCCGCTTCCGTACTGTGCCGAGGGAGAGAACGGGTCTCTTTCACTAGATCTTCCGCCGTTTGCCGGCGTGGTGATTAAGCGACAGCGCAAAGTAAAATCGTCTTTATGAATCAACAAAAATCGTGATGTTGGAGGTGGACCATGTACTGTAAAAAGGAATGTATCGCCATGCTGCTGGCAGGAGGTCAGGGAAGTCGTCTCTACGATCTTACCAAGCAGACGGCAAAGCCGGCGGTCAGCTACGGAGGAAAGTATCGAATTATTGATTTCCCGCTTTCCAACTGTATCAATTCGGGAATTGATACGGTTGGCGTCCTGACCCAGTACGAGCCGCTTGCGCTCAATGAATATATCGGCAACGGTGCGCCGTGGGATCTCGACCGCGCACGCGGAGGTCTCAGTGTGCTTCCGCCGTATCAGAACGGGCGTAACGCAGACTGGTATAAAGGAACGGCGAACGCCATATTCCAAAATATCAATTTTATCCGAAAATTTGATCCCGATTACGTTTTGATTCTCTCAGGGGATCATATTTATAAGATGGACTACCGAAAGATGCTCGCTTATCACAAGGCGCATAACGCCGCTTGTACGGTCGCGACCATCACCGTGCCGATCGAGGAGGCATCTCGCTTCGGCATTTGCAATACCAATCCCGACGGCTCGATTTACGAGTTTGAGGAAAAGCCCGCGCAGCCTAAAAACGATCAGGCATCGATGGGCATTTACATCTTCAACACGAAAACGCTGATTGATTACTTAGTTCTTGATGAGGCCGACCCGAACTCCTCAAAGGATTTCGGAAAGAACGTGATTCCGAACCTGCTTCGTTCGGGCGAGAGACTTTTTGCCTATCCTTTTTCGGGATACTGGAAGGACGTCGGAACCATCAGCAGTCTCTGGGAAGCAAACATGGATCTGCTTGCCGACTCTCCGGAGCTGAATCTCAGCGATAAGTCTCTCCGCATTTATTCGAAGAACACGGCAAGGCCGCCGCAGTTTGTCGGTCCGAGTGCCGTTATACGCAATTCGATGATCTCCGAGGGCTGTGTAATCCACGGTCAGGTTGAAAATTCGGTGATTTCGGGCGGTGTTGAGATTGCTCGCGATGCATACGTTTCCAACTCGGTTATTTTGGCAGACGTCAAGATAGAATCGGGTGCCAGAGTTTGTTACAGTATCGTTGACAGCGATTCGGTCATCGGTGCCGGCGTAACGGTTGGCAAGGAGGATGCTGACAGAAGCGATATTACGGTCGTAGCAAAGGGAAGTCGGCTCACGGCGTCCGAAAATAACGGGAAGGGAGGAACCATTGCATGAGCACCAGCGGAATTATTTTCTCCAATCTGAACGATAACACCCTCTCGCGTCTTACTCCTGACAGAACCGTAGCGGCCATCCCGTTCGGATGTCGCTACCGTCTCGTCGATTTTGCGCTTTCCAATATGGTTAACTCTGATATCGTCGATATCAGCATCGTTGCCAACTATAACTATCGCTCGCTTGCAGAGCATATCGGAAGCGGTAAGGACTGGGATCTCGCGCGCCGTGACGGCGGTATCAAAACCATCTCGCCTTATCAGTGCGCACATTCGGCAGATGCCCCGATGTATTCTCACAGGCTTGAGGCGATCCTCAGCATGTCGGAGCATATTTTCGGTATGAAAAGCGACGTCGTCGTTCTCTCGGACTGCGACAATCTTCTGAATATTGATCTGAATGCCGTCATCTCGGTCCATCGCGCGAACGGTGCGGATCTCACGGTGGTGACTGCGCCCTGCACGCCTACTTATCTTGCCAAGGTTCCCCAAATGATGCTGCAGACCGATGAGGACGGAAAGATCCTGGATATCGTGAAATCGACCCGTCAAACCGCCTCTCATCCCGAGCGTTCGCTCAATATCTACGTTGTGGACACAGTATACCTTCAGCAGATCGTTGAAATTGCCAAGGCGCATAATTACCGCAGCATGACCGACGATATTATGATGAAGGAACCCGGAAAATCCAATTTCTATACCTATTGCTACCGTGGATTCGTCGCCCCCGTCGGAACCTTCATGGATTACTATGAAAGCAGCATTCGTCTTGCAACCGATCCCGATGCGCGCATCTCGCTGCTCGGTTGCCGTGAGCGCCCGATCTATACGCGCGTTCACAATTCTGCTCCGTGCCTTTATAAAGGGAAAGCGGACGTTGTCAACAGCATGATTGCTGATGACTGCGTGATTATGGGACACGTTGAGAACTCGATTCTGTTTCGCGGAGTTAAGGTTGGGCGCGGCGCCGTTGTAAAGAATTCGATTCTGTTTGGAAATTGTATCATCGGTGAAAACAGTTCTGTGAACTGTATCGTTGCCGATAAGTCGGTCACGATCTCCGATTCCTGCCATCTCTCGGGACACGATACACATCCGTTCTACGTCGGTAAGGGTAAGCACGTCTGACAGGAGGGACTATGAAGCTTTTGTACGTAACGAGCGAGGCCGCCCCCTTTGCGGCAAGCGGGGGACTTGGCGACGTCATGGGGGCTCTTCCTCCCGAAATGAAGCGCGTTTCCCCCACGGATGACGTTCGTGTCATTTTGCCGTATTACAAAAAGAAAATGGCAGAAAAATATGCTTCTGCCTTGAAAAAAGTCTTGGAATTTCATTTTTCATACGGCTGGAGAACCGCATACTGTGCCGTTTATTCTCTTGATTTTCAAGGCGTTGTTTATTACTTCGTTGATAACGAGCAGTATTTTGATCGCCCGAATCTTTACGGACAGTTTGACGATGGCGAGCGATTTGCCTATTTTTCACTTGCCGTGCTTGAGTTTTTAATTCGATCGGATTTCCGTCCCGACGTTCTGCATGCAAACGATTGGCAGACGGCGCTGACCGTCGTGTATCTCAAGACCAAATTCAGAGCCGTAGGACAACTTTCGGGTATCCGAACGGTTTTCACGATTCATAATATTGAGTATCAGGGGAAATACGATCTTTCCATTCTCGGCGATATTTTTGCGCTGGATTATGCTTTTACGGGAATCGTTGAGTATGACGGCTGCATCAATCTGATGAAGGGTGCGATCGTATGTGCCGATCGCGTTACTACCGTCAGTCCGAATTATGCGGGCGAGATCCGCCAGGCGTTTTTTGCCTATGGACTTCAGCACATCATCAATCTGTACGGCTATAAGCTCAGCGGCATTATCAACGGCATTGATACTGCGTATTTCTCGCCGAGCACAGGCGGAGATATTCCTTTTCCGTACGATGCGGCAAGCGTGGCCGAGGGAAAGAGGAAAAACCGAGCCGCACTTTGTGCCGAGCTCGGACTCGACGATGATCCGAGTGCGCCCCTTGTTGCGATGATTACGCGCCTAACGCACGGAAAGGGCGTTGATCTGCTATTGCACATCTTTGATGAAATGATGGCGGAAAACGTCCGTTTCGTCCTTCTCGGAACGGGAGATGCAGAGTATGAGCGACTCTTCTCCGAGCTCTGCTCGCGCTATCCGGGAAAGGCAAAGGCCGAAATTCGCTTTGACCGATCGCTTTCCAAGCGCATTTATGCAGCGGCTGACGTATTTCTGATGCCCTCAAAATCCGAGCCCTGCGGTCTCGCACAGATGATCGCCTGCGCATACGGTACGGTTCCGATTGTACGTGCCGTCGGCGGACTTTACGACACGATCAAGCCCGAGGTCAACGGCTTCGTGTTCAAGAATTTCAATGCACACGAGCTTCTTTACCGAATCAAGGATGCCGTTTCGCTTTACAGAAGCGAAGATGGCTGGAGCGCTCTGAGAAAGGGTGCCATGTCCAGCGATTTTACGTGGTCGTCCTCTGCCGTTCGGTACGGCGAGCTTTATCGGCAGCTTTAAGCTTCCGAATGATATTTCAAAGAAAGGTTTCACTTACCCATGAGCACCAAAGCATCCCCTAAGCAGATTGCAAGCAAACATCGTTCTATGAACATCGAGGAGCTTGAAAAGAAGCTTGCTGCAAAGCTTCTTTCAAGAGGTGTAACCGACCCTGCGTCGGCAACTCCCGAGCAGCTCTATCACGCGGTCGTGTACGTCGTCAAGGACGTTTTGAACAAGAACCGCACCGAGTTCAAGCGCCGTACCAAAGCATCGGAAAGCAAGCGCGTTTGCTATCTTTGTATGGAGTTTTTGATTGGCCGTTCGCTTCAGAACAACCTTCGAAATCTCGGTATGTTCGATTCTCTAAAGACGGTTCTCGGCAAATACGGTCGCACCTTTGACGAGGTCTTTGCCTGTGAGATTGACCCCGGACTCGGGAACGGCGGACTCGGTCGGCTTGCTGCCTGCTTTATGGATTCGCTGACCGCGCTCGACTATTTCGCAAGCGGATATTCCTTGCTTTACGAAAACGGTCTCTTCCGTCAGAAGCTGGTAGACGGTGAGCAGGTAGAGATTCCCGATGAGTGGATCGAAAAGGGAGGCGCTTGGCTGGTTCCGCGCCCCGAAAAGAGCGTTAGCGTTCGTTTCGGCGGACAGATCAAGGAGGAGTGGAAAAACGGTCGTCTGACGGTTGAAAATACCGAGTACGACGAGGTTCGTGCCGTTGCGTACGATCTGATGATCCCGGGCACCCAAACCAATGCTGTGAATACGCTCCGCCTTTGGCGCGCAAAAGACGTATCGGTTCCCGGTCTCCCGTTTGGGACGCAGGGGGATTACGTCAAGTCGCTTGAGGGGAAAAACAAGGCGGAGGAAATTACCCGTCAGCTCTATCCGCCGGATAACTATGACGAAGGCAAGCTTCTGCGCCTGACGCAGCAGTATTTCCTCGTTTCTGCATCGCTGCAGAGCATTTTCAGCGATTATTACGCAACCTACGGATCGCTTGCAGGCTTCTCGGATAAGATTGCAATACACATCAACGATACGCATCCGGCACTTTGCGTTCCCGAGCTGATGCGGATTCTGATGGACGTGTACTCCTATTCCTGGGAGGATGCTTGGGAAACCGTTGTGAAAACGGTCAGCTACACCAACCATACGGTGCTTCCCGAGGCGCTGGAATGCTGGAGAGTTGATCTTTTCCGTCTTCGTCTGCCGCGTATCTTCACGATTGTTGAGGAGATCAACCGCCGCTTCTGCGCGAATCTTTGGGAACTGTATCCGGGTGACTGGGACCGTATTTCCCGCATGGCGATCGTCGCTTACGGTCAGGTAAGAATGGCGAACCTTTCGGTCGTCGGCTCTCATACCGTCAACGGCGTTTCGGCGTTGCACAGCGATATTCTTAAGAAGACTGTTTTTCACGACTTCTACAAAATGACGCCTTGGAAATTCACAAACGTTACCAACGGCGTTTTCCACCGTCGCTGGCTTGCCTCTGCCAACCCCGGGCTCACCTCGCTCATTACCGAGAGCATTGGCGACGGCTTTATTGAGAATCCCGAGAAGCTCGCGGAGCTTGAGCGCTTTACGAACGATTCCGAGATGCTGAAAAGGGTAGGCGAGGTCAAGCACGCCAATAAGGAGCGCTTTGCCAAGTACGTTCTTGAGAAAACCGGCCGTATCCTCGATTCGTCCTCGATCTTTGACGTGCAGGTAAAGAGAATGCACGAATATAAGCGTCAGCTGCTTAACGGTCTGAAAATCCTTTCCATGTATCAGGAGCTTTGCGAGAATCCGAATGCCGACATCCCCGCACAAACCTTTATTTTCGGCGCCAAAGCGGCTCCCGGCTATCAGATGGCAAAGAAGCTGATCAAATTCCTGTATTTCCTGGGCCGCGAGCTCGAATCGAACCCCTTGACGCGCGACCGTCTTAAGCTTGTGTTCATGGAGGATTACAACGTCAGTCTTGCCGAGGTTCTGATTCCGTCCGCCGACATCAGCGAGCAGATTTCGCTTGCCGGTAAGGAAGCTTCCGGTACCGGTAATATGAAGCTGATGATGAACGGCGCGCTCACGCTCGGTACTCTTGACGGAGCCAACGTCGAGATTCTTGATGCGGTAGGCGACCCGAACGTTTATATCTTCGGTCTCAACACCTATGAGGTGGATGAGCTCTGGAGACACGGCTATATCGCACGCGAATTCTATCATCACTCCGAGCGTCTGCGCCGTACGGTTGACCGTCTCGGATATCCGATCGGCGGCGAGAATTTCTCGTCGATTGCCGATTATCTCCTTAATGGCGGCTATACCGTTGCCGATCCATTCATGTGCCTTGCCGATTTCGATTCCTACTGCCTTGCATATGAAAAGGCACTCGGTGATTACAAGCAGAACGAGGATTGGAACCGTCGCTCTTTGATCAACATTGCAAGATCGGGCAGATTCTCTTCAGACGTCAGCATTCGCACCTACGCAAATAAAATCTGGCGTATGGAACCGGTCGGAAAATGAGCAACGAGCAGCATATATCAGCGGATTCCATTTTTAACCCAAGCTGCAGAATTGTCGGTCGCGTAGGTGATGAAGCCTATGCCGACCGACGTGCTGCCGAGCTTGGCGAACCCATATCCTTCAAGGTCGAGATTCCTCGGAGATGCGGCGTTTCGGTTGCACTGCTGCGCGTTTATAACGAAACCGAGGGAGCCACCCACGAGATTCCGTTCATTTGGTGTCGTTCGATTGGTTCAAGCGACGTTTATGAGCTTTCGCTCGATACCGAGGCGATCGGGGTAGGTCTTTGCTTTTTTTCGGTCGTTTGTGTGACACCCATCGGACTTGCGTATTCCGACCGAATTTCCCCCGACGCCTTCCGTCTCACTGCGAGCGACGGCGGCAGGGCATATCAGCTTTTGATCTCTGACTTTGCCTATGCGGCGCCCACCGAGCACCTTGGCGGAGTCGTATATCAGATCTTCGTTGATCGCTTTGCGCGCGGTGAGAGTCGTGTGACGCCAAGCGGAATGGAGCTCGTTTCGGATTGGAATGAGCTGTGTCTTGAGTATCCCGAGTATCCCGGCGCGCCGATGAAAAATAATATCGTTTACGGTGGAAATCTGGATGGCATCCGACAGCGCCTTGACTATCTTGCTTCTCTTGGTGTTACGCTTCTGTATCTGACGCCGATTTTTTCGTCCCCCTCCAATCATAAATACGATACGGCTGATTATGAGTCGATCGATCCTCTTTTCGGTGATGAAGCCTCCCTCAAGCGTCTGATTGACGAGGCATCACAGCGGGGAATCGGGATTCTTCTTGACGGTGTATTCAATCATACCGGCTCGGATAGCGTTTATTTCAATTGCAAAGGAAGGTTCCCGTCGCTTGGCGCAGCGCAAAGCCCGGAGTCCCCTTACTATCCCTGGTATCATTTCTACGATTATCCCGATTCCTACGAATGCTGGTGGAATATTGACATTCTTCCGCGCATCCGTCTTACGGAGCCGAGCTGTGCTGAGTATTTCGTCGGTGAGGGCGGAATCATTGACCGCTGGGCGTCGTTTGGGATTGTCGGAATGCGTCTTGACGTTGCCGACGAGCTCCCCGACGAATTTATCGCACGGATAAAGCAACGCCTTGCGAAAACGAATTCCCAGTCGCTTCTTTACGGCGAGGTTTGGGAGGATGCGTCGAACAAGATCGCATACGGCAAGCGTAAGCGCTATTATCTCGGAAAAGAGCTTGACGGCGTGATGAACTATCCGCTCCGAGAGGCTGTGATCAAATATCTGCGAGGCGGCGATGTTCTGCCGATGCACTATCTGCTCGACGAGGTTATGCCGAATATGCCGCGCAGAATCCTTGACGTGCAAATGAATCTTATCGGGACACACGATACCCCGCGCGCTATCACGGCGCTTGTCGACGACTCCCCCGAGGGATATTCGAACGCAGAGCTCTTTGCAAAAAGGCTGACGGAAAAACGATATCGGCTTGGGATCAAACGCATGAAGCAGGCGATGGCGATCCTTTCGGTTATGCCGGGTCTTCCGATGATCTATTACGGTGATGAGGCGGGTATGCAGGGGTATTCGGATCCCTTTAACCGGCTTCCGTTTCCGTGGGGAAAGGAGAACCGTTCGTTGCTGTCTTTTTATAAATCCATTGGACAGTGGCGCCGTCAGCGCTCTGCGCTGAGGAGCGGCAAGCTTTCGGTGCATCGCCTTGACAGTGACGGTTTGATTTTTGAGAGATCTGATGAAAATGAGCGCGTATTTTTGATAATCAATCGCTCCGATTCCACTTTCGAGCAGACGTTTAATGGAAAAATTCGAAACTTGATCGGGGGCAGAAAGGATTTTCGGACGATTGCGATTGAGCCGGACGGGTTTGCGGTATTTACGGTCTCAAACGAACGAAAGGCAAGGGAAAATGAGTGAGAAATCAAAAAATATCATTTTGATCGGGATGCCGGGTTGCGGAAAAAGCACGATCGGCATTCTTGCGGCAAAGGTGCTTTGCCTGTCATTTCTTGATACCGACATTCTCCTGCAGCAGAGTGCCCGAAGTCCGCTTCAGGAAATCATTGCAGAAAAGGGACTTGTTGCCTTTCGCCGTCTTGAACGTAATCTTCTTCTCTCGCTGTCGCCATCAGAGACCTTGATTGCAACAGGAGGGAGCGCCGTCTATTATCCCGACGCGATGGAGCATCTTTACAAAACCGGACGGGTCGTTTATCTTCGTTCCTCTCTCTCCCGTATTAAGGAAAATCTCAAGGATTACAGCCAAAGGGGAATTGTTATGCCGAGCGGTATGACAATTGACGATCTTTACCGCGAGCGCGTTCCGCTCTATGAGCGATACGCTGACATTACGGTTGACGTTGACGGGGGCGAGATTACCGACAATATGCGCGCACTTGTTTTTGCTGTTTCCTCTTCCGAATAGTGTCGTTTCCCCAAAATATTTCCGGGTTTTTGCTTCGGCACCTCGGTGCAAAATGAGATTGCGGTTATCTGACCGTAATCCTTGCTGCAAGAGGTGTCAAGTGAAGACCCTTATTTCTTTGTTATTGACCTGCGCTTGTTTTTGTACGGCGCCGTTTGGTATTTGTGATAGCGCTCCCACACATTCGGGAGAAGGTGCTTACCGATGGTACGTCAAGCGCAACGACGAGCACAAAACGCCGGTTCTTCCCGGAGAATTCTCTTTTCTGAGTGAGCATAGCGGATGGTACTGCGATATCCGCCCGAATCCTGAAAAAAAGCTGTATCTGACCTTTGACGCAGGATATGAGAACGGAAATATTGAGAAAATTCTCGACGTGTTGAAGGCCGAGCAGGTTCCTTGCGCATTCTTTATCTTAGAGCATCTGGTGACTGCAGAAACGCCGCTCGTCCGCCGAATGCTTGATGAGGGGCATCTCGTTTGTAACCATACGGCAAGCCACAAAAATCTTTCAAGATCAAGTGCCGCAGAATTTAAAGCGGAGCTTGAGCGGATGGAGAAGATTTACAGAGATACCGTCGGGTGCGAAATCGCTCGTTATTTTCGACCGCCCGAGGGAGCTTTTTCGATCGACAATCTCCGTACGGCGTGCGAGATGGGATACCGTACGGTTTTCTGGAGCTTCGCCTATGCCGATTGGGACAACAAGCATCAGCCGGATCCGAAGGCTGCCATAGAGAAGATCCTTTTGCATACGCATCCGGGCGCGGTCTTGCTTTTGCATCCGACGTCGGAAACGAATGCAAAAATTCTCCCTGAGCTGATTCGCGCTTGGAGAGATCTCGGATATACCTTTGGAACGCTTGACGAGCTGACGGCGGTGGAGAAGTGAAGCGCTCGATTTGTGCGCTGCTCGTGCTTGCGGCGATGACTCTGACGCCCGTGCTTTCGGTGCGCGCGCAGACGTCTGACGTTGTCGGCGAGGGGATGGAGATGATTGCCCTGACCTTTGACGACGGTCCCCACCCGGGCAATACGGGAAAAGTCCTTGACGTACTGAAAAAATACGGCGTTCACGCGACCTTTTTCGTTCTCGGCTGCAACGTCGGCTACTATCCGGAGCCGCTTCGGCGTGCGATCTCAGAGGGGCACGAAATTGAAAATCACTCCTTTGATCACAAGACGAACAACAAAAGCGCCGCAGATCTTGCTGATGAAATCGAGAAAACGGGAGGGCTGATTAATGCGCTTTCCGGTCGGCGCCCGCGCTATTTTCGACCGCCTGAGGGAAAATGTCCGCCTGCGCTCTCCGAGGCTCTTGCCACACTTGGCTATGAGGCAGTCTTTTGGACGATTGACTCGGAGGATTGGCGCGGAAAATCTCCCGATAGAATCGTACAGTCCGTGCTTTCCACGGTTCGCGGTAACGACGTTATACTTTTCCACGATTATACCTGTCCGAACGGAAACACGATACAAGCTCTTGACCGTCTGATCCCCGAGCTTTTGCACCGTGGCTATCGCTTCGTTACGGTGGAAGAGCTAAAAAACAAAACCGCCTCTGCAGATTAGAGGCGGTTTTTGTTGTAGGCTGATGCGGATATCAGAATTCAGACGCTCACGTCATGCTTCGGCATTGATGCTCTCAAGGCTCTCCGTCAGGTCGTTTCCGTCCTCATCGTAATAGGGATCAATCATTATCTCTTTGATCTTGTAATACGAGGCGTAGGTTCCCATGAAGGTGGAATGCGAGAGCAGGGCGATGAGAGGAAAGGCGATACCGATGGGAAGCAGAACGCCGCCAAAGCCGAAGACAAAGATCAGGTTAAAGAAGAGAAGCAGAAGTAATCCGAAGAAGGCAAGAAAGTTTCGCTTCCATCCGATGAGCGCAAAGATGAGCGAGTTTTTGATAATTTTAAATCCCTTGAGATCAAAGGTTACCATCTGAACGTAGAAATAATTTCTCATGAACAGATAGATCAAGCCGAAAATCAGATTAGCCCAGAAAAGGATCCCGTTAAAAAGTCCGCCACCGGACTGAAGCATCGTAAAAAGATTGAAGAAAATCAGAACCGAAAGAAAGAGATCCAGCATTCCAAACGGGAGAGCCTGCTTCCAGTTTCGGCGAATCGCATAGATGAAATCGGAATAGACGAACACGGGATCACCCATGCAGATGTTTCTCGTTACGTAAGCCGCCCCGACGTTGACAAAGCCGAAGGTGAAGAAGGTCAGAAGAGAAAGACCGAGGAAAATATAGTTCCAGAGGGTGCGCGCGCTTTCTCCGATCTGCAGGCCGTCGATTCCGAGAGAGATGAGCTCGGAGGGGGAGAGCGAATCCTTGGTCAAAAGGATGGCACGGAGCATCGAATAAACGTCCGAGGTGGGGGTAAGAAAATCAATTGTCATAACGTTAGAGAGCCCGAGAACCAGGAAAATGACGGGGAAGAGCCCGAGCACCATCATGATATTCAAGGACAGAAGCTTGTTAAGGTTATCCTTATACAAGCGAAAAAAGCGCTTTAAGGTTGGGCTTTTGTCGATTTCGGATTTTTCGACGCCCTTTCCCTCACGTTGAGAGTCGAACAGACGAAATCCTTTTTTGGGGTTCTGGCGGTCTTGCAAGGCAGAGAGCTCCTTTCGTATGCTACAAAAATAAGTGTAGCATATTTCAACAAAAAATGCAAGACGTTTCGTGAAGAGCCTGCACCTATTTGCAAAATATTTACAAACAATTGCGCCTCGCATCAAAGTGTGATATACTGTTAAAGATAGATGAGAAACGGGGCTGTACGCATTGAAGAGCAATTCGATAAGAAAAATTTTCAGAAAAATTCCCGAGCTGAATGGCGATCGGTTGTTGCTCCGGCGGCTTTGTGTAGGCGACACGGCGGATATGTACGATTATGCACGCCTTGAGTCGGTTACGCAGTATCTTCTCTGGCTGCCGCATCCGAATCCGGAATACACGAGGCAATATCTTTCATACGCCGAAAAGCTCTATCGGAACGGCGAATTTTACGATTGGGCGATCGTTGACAGAGCAAGCGGAAAAATGATCGGCACCTGCGGATTCCCTTTGATTTCCGAGCTGAACCGATCGGCTGAGGTCGGATACGTTCTCCATCCCGATTTTTGGGGGAAGGGATACGCAACCGAGGTGCTTGAGCTTCTGTTGTCCTTTGCGTTCATAGACCTGCACCTTCACCGTGTCGAGGCTCGATGCTTTGAGAGCCATGCTGCCAGTCGTCGCGTCATGGAGAAATGCAGAATGCGGTATGAGGGGAGCCTTCGGGATGCGTTGCTTGTAAATGGCAAATACGAAACGATTGCCGTTTACGGAGCTGTTGCAGAGGAATTTATCCCGTAACGCACAAAAGTCATAGAAGAAAAAAGGCCGTCATAGGATAGAGCGAAAAAGGTATGAAAGGATGATTACCATGAACGCTCGGATACGTATGAAAATGGCCCTCATTTCGATCCTTTTGCTTTTTGCAATGCTTTTCGCAAATCCCGTTTCTGCTTCCGATTCAGGTGAAAGTGAGCCGACCGGAAGCACCGATTACGGATTTTCCGTCGATGCTCGCGGCGCGATACTCATGGAGGCGGAGACGGGGACGGTTCTGTTTGAGCAAAATGCGGATGCAGCGTATTCTCCCGCGTCGGTGACGAAAATTATGACGCTGCTTCTTGTCATGGAAGCGCTTGAAAGCGGAAAGATCGGCTTGAACGACAAAGTTTCGGTCAGCGAGCATGCAGCATCCATGGGAGGCTCACAGGTCTTTTTAGAGGTAGGTGAGCTTATGACCGTCGAAGAAATGATTAAATGCACGGTGATTGCTTCGGCGAACGATGCGGCGGTCGCACTTGCGGAATTCGTATCGGGGAGTGAAAGTGCGTTCGTTGCCGACATGAACCGCAGGGCGGCGGAGCTCGGTATGACGAGCTCCCATTTTGAAAATGTGACGGGGCTTGACGATACGACCGAGAATCACGTTACGAGCGCCGCCGATATTGCGAAAATGTCGCGTGAGCTGATTCAGCACGAGCTGATCCTCAAATACAGCTCGGTTTGGATGGACAGCATTCGGGACGGGGCGTTCACTCTGACGAATACCAACCGCCTCATCCGTTACTACGAGGGCGCAACGGGACTCAAAACCGGCTCAACCGAAAAGGCGAAGTTCTGTATCAGCACGACTGCAACTCGCGGCGGAATGACCTTGATTGCGGTGATTATGGGTGCTCCGACCCGTGACGTTCGCAACGATGCCGCGAGGCGCTTGCTCGACTATGGGTTTGCCAACTACGCACTCTATCGCTCTGAGCCGAAAAAATGGTCGTCGATTCCGATTGTCGGCGGAACCGAGCAATTTGCCGAGGCAACGCTCGATGGCTTTTCGGCGGTTATAAAAAAGAGCGAGCTTTCCGGCGTTGTCTGTGAGATTTCCATTCCCGAGCGGATTTCCGCTCCTCTTTCAATCGGTGACGAGATCGGTTTTGCGCGCTTTCGAATTGGGAATACAGAGCTTGGAGCGATTCCTATCCGCTCATCGACCGAAAGCCGCAAGATGAACTATTGGCAGGTTGTGATAAAACTTTTACAAAGGGTCGTTTTTTCACGAGAATTTTAAAAAAGACCTTGCTTTTATCGCTGTTAGGATGTATAATGTTCATGTTGTCAATTTGTGAGGAAATTCGACAAAAAAACGGAGGATAACAATGGCTGTTCAGTATAATACCGATTTTCTTTCCGAGGTGATCTCAAAGGAAGAATGGAAGTCAATGGCGCCCTTTGCCAAGGAGGCGCTTCGTATGGTGAAGAAGGGAAGCGGCGCAGGAAGCGATTTCCTCGGCTGGGTATCCCTGCCCGATGATTACGATCGCGAGGAGTTCGTTCGGATTGAGGCCGCAGCCGAGCGCATTAAGAGTTCCTGCGATATTTTCGTCGTTCTCGGAATCGGTGGCTCGTACCTTGGCGCACGCGCTGCAATCGAGTTCGTAAAATCTCCGCTCTACAATAATCTCAAGAAGGATACGCCCGACATCTATTTTGCGGGTAACAATATCAGCCCGACTGCTTTGACCGAGCTTCTTTCGATCTGTGAGGGCAAGGATGTTTGCGTTAACGTCATCTCAAAGTCCGGAACAACGACCGAAACGGCGATCGCCTTCCGCGTCTTTAAGAAGCTTCTTACCGACCGTTACGGTGTCGAGGGCGCCAAGAGCCGCATCTTCGCTACCACCGATCGCTCGCGCGGAACGCTCAAGAAGTACGCCGATCAGTGTGGCTTTGAGACTTTCGTGGTTCCCGACGACGTCGGCGGTCGCTTCTCGGTTCTCACTGCCGTCGGTCTTCTTCCGATCGCAGTTGCCGGTATTGATATCCGTGAGCTGATGCGCGGTGCCTCGGAGGCGCGCGCTGCCTATGCTTCGGAGAATCTCTTTAAGAACGACGTTTTGAAATATGCAGCGGCGAGAAACATCCTATACCGTCGCGGCAAGAGCATCGAGATCATGGTTGGCTATGAGCCGTATATGCTGATGCTCAACGAGTGGTGGAAACAGCTGTTCGGTGAGAGTGAGGGGAAGGACAATAAGGGAATCCTGCCCGATTCGGTGGTTTTTTCGACCGATCTTCATTCGCTCGGTCAGTATATTCAGCAGGGCAGACGCGACCTCTTTGAAACGGTGCTTTGCGTGAAGAATCCGGGAGCATCCTTTGTGATTCCCGAGGACGATGCGAATGTTGACGGGCTGAATTTCCTTGCCGGAAAGGAGCTTGACGAGGTCAATAAAACCGCGATGGTCGCTACGCTCTTTGCTCACAACGACGGCGGCGTTCCGAACAATCTCATTGAGATCAAGGATCGCACTCCCTATTCGCTCGGTTATCTGATCTACTTCTTTGAGCTCGCCTGCGCGGTTTCCGGCTATCTGCTTGGCGTCAATCCCTTTAATCAGCCCGGTGTCGAGTCCTACAAAAAGAATATGTTTGCGCTTCTCGGCAAGCCCGGCTACGAGGAAGAGGGTAAAATTCTCCGTAAAAGGATGAAATAAGCCCGACTTTTTGTGCAAAAGGTATTGTTTTTTTCGCGGGAATCGTGTATAATGTACTTGGGTACAAAATCCAGATTTCAGGAGGAAGAAACAGTGGTTAAGTTAATCATCGGCGCAAGAGGCTCCGGAAAAACCAAGAATCTGATTGAGCAGGTCAATGCTGCAGCGGCAGCGACGAAGGGCTCGGTCATTTGTGTCGAGTATGGAAACACCCTGAATTTTGACGTTACATACAAGGCTCGACTTGTCGATACGACGGCGTTCGGCATCGAGAGCGCAGATGCACTTTACGGTTTTATTGCCGGTCTTGCTGCAAGCGATCACGATATTACCGATATTTTCGTAGATGCGGCACTGAAGATTTGTAAGTACGATATGGCGGGCGTTGAATCGGTCGTTTCCCGTGTCCGTAAGCTTTCGGACACCTACGGCTTCAATTTCGTTATGACGGTTTCTGCACCGATTGAGGATTGCTCCGAGGAGATGCGCTCTCTCGTTTGATTTAGCAAAAAAAATATCTGTGCATATCATGGTATCGAGGTTCTGCGGAGCCTCGATACTTTGTGTTATAGGAGATGTTCTGTATGGCAGAAAACAGATGTGCCCAGGGGAACGGTGCGCTTGGCGGACGGGAGACGGTCTGCATTGATACTTACCGTATCCTTGATTCCTCTCGCGATCGCGATTGCTACGAGGACGTCAGAATCTATCTGACAGCGCTTGGTCAGGAGGTTATTGACAATACCTGCACGGTAAGAGTTCGCAGCGCCGAGGTTGTTTGGACACAGATCAGCGTTGATCCCATTCCCTTCAACTGCGGCTTCTATCAGCTTACGGCGAGATACTACGTCAAGCTTTCCTTTGAGGGGTGCGTTGCAACCGGAAGAAGTCAGGATTTTGCGGGAATCGCAGTCCTTGAAAAGCGTGCCGTTCTGTACGGCGGCGAGGGAAGTGTCAAAATCTTTACGAGCAGCAGCGATACGGGGCTGTGCGACTTCAGTCCCGCCGAGGCTGCCTCCAATCTCCCCGTAGGCGTTGTCGAGGTTGTTGATCCGATCGCGCTCTCGGTGAAGATCTGCGAGAGAAATCTTCAGTGCGGCTGTTGCTTCTGTCGCTGTGACGAGATTCCCGAGGCGGTTTGCTCTTCCTTGATCGGGCCGCTCGTTGATCCCGACTGCGGTAACCGTCTGTACGTTTCCCTCGGTATCTTCTCGGTCATTCGCTTAAAGCGCCCCGCGCAGCTTTTGATCAGTGCAAGCGACTACAGCGTTCCGGATAAGGAGAGCGTTACGGCCGAGCAGGACGATCCCTGCAGCCTTTTCCGAACGATGGCGTTTCCGACGGGAGAGTTTGCCGGAACGAACTGTGCCCAGAACGGCAACGGCAACGGCAACGCGAGAGCCCTTCTTTCGACCTCAAGTGCAAATGCAACCGGCTTGAGCAACCTTGCCGGAAGATGCGGTTGCGGAAACGGAAAGTAATTTTTTTGCGAGACCGTGCTTGCACGGTCTCGCACGTTATCCCTTACTTTTCAGAAAATAATAGGCGAAATTTCGGAAAAGGTATTGATTTTTCTGAATAAGTATGCTATAATACAAAAGTCGCTGGAGAGATGGCTGAGCTGGTCTAAGGCGCACGACTGGAAATCGTGTGAACGCTAATACCGTTCCGTGAGTTCGAATCTCACTCTCTCCGCCATTTGAGTACCACTCCGGTGGTACTCATTTTTGATATATGACTATGAATCGAGGTTAAAGCTGTGCAACTTAAGGTTTTGAAATTCGGAGGCAGCTCGCTTGCCGATGCCGAGCATTTTCGCAGAGTCGGGGAGATCGTCCGTGCGGAGTCCTGCCGCCGTTACGTGATCCCGTCAGCCCCCGGAAAGCGTTTTTCCGAGGATGAGAAGGTGACGGATCTTTTGTACCGTTGCTTTGAGCTCGCACTTGCGGACCAGGGGATCGATGAGACCTTCTCTAAAATTGAGGCTCGTTACCGCTCGATCATCGAGGAGCTTGGGCTGGATCTTTCCCTGGAAAAGGAGTTTGAAACGATCCGCACCGCTATTTTGCACTGTGCGGGCCGTGACTATATTGCAAGCCGCGGAGAGTATTTGAACGGTATCATCCTTGCGAATTATCTCGGCTTTGATTTTATCGATCCTCAGAAGTATATCTTCTTCCGTGAGGATGGAAATTTTGATTCCGAGAAAACCAACATCATCCTATCGGCGATCTTAAAGGAGCATTATCAGGCAGTTATTCCCGGGTTCTACGGCAGCATGCCGAACGGTACGATCAAGACCTTTTCGCGCGGTGGCTCTGATATTACTGGCTCGATTGTTGCTCGTGCGGTGAATGCCGATCTATACGAGAACTGGACCGACGTTTCGGGATTTTTAATGGCGGATCCCCGATTGATTGAGAATCCTCGCGTTATTGACACCATTACCTATAAGGAGCTGCGCGAGCTTTCATACATGGGCGCAACCGTTCTGCACGAGGATGCCATTTTCCCCGTCCGTTACGCCGGGATCCCGATTAATATCCGCAATACGAACCGTCCCGAGGATAGAGGAACGATGATCGTTGCGCATTCCACCGATGCAATCTCGGAGCACGTCATCACTGGAATTGCAGGTAAGCGCGGCTTTTCTGTCGTAACGGTTGAAAAGGACATGATGAATTCCGAGATTGGCTTCGGTCGCCGTCTCCTTGAGGCGCTTGAGAAATGCGAGGTCTGCTTTGAGCATCTTCCCTCCGGAATCGACACGATGTCGGTCGTCGTTAATTCAAACGATATCATCGGCAAGCGTGATTTTCTTCTCACCGAAATCTGTCGCATGACCGAGCCGGATGCCATTGATATTGAGGATAATCTTGCCTTGATTGCAATCGTCGGACGCTCGATGGTTAAAGCTAAGGGAACTGCCGCGAGAATCTTCCGTGCGCTTGCCGATGCTTCGATCAACATCAAGATGATCGACCAGGGCTCGAGCGAGCTCAACATCATCGTCGGCGTTGATGAGGGGGATTACGTCAATGCGCTCAAGTGTATCTATTCCGAATTTGTGAAGTAAACTAAAAGTATAAGGGGAGCTCCCGTGCTGATCAGCATGGGAGCTCCCTTGGTTTTGCGCGATTTAATTGCTTTCAACGGTTTCCTTGACAGCAGGCTCTGCGGTTTCCTCGTCGATGATAACGAGCTCGGACTCAACCTCTTTTCCGGCGTTTTCATCAATATGAAGAACGTTCTTTGCGCCCTTTTTCAGCTTGCGCCAAAGGATAATAAAGGTGGCGCCGCAGGCAACGGCGATCGCCGTAACCGAGGAGAGGAGGGCGGTGGTTGCTGCAGGATCGATGTAAAGCATGCTCAAATACATAATCAGGTACCTCTTTCTTCTTGTTTTACTTGTTTTTAGATTTGCTCTGACGGGCAGAAAGCGAGCGGAGAATATAGTCGGCGCCGCATTTTGCAGCTGTGCCGTGGTTGAAGATCAGGGAGGACTCGGTTTCGCGGATGACGGTGCGATATTCATCACCTCTCTCGCCAAGCTGCTTGAGGACCTCGGGGAGGGTGGATAGCTCGGTCTTGTCAAGCGCGACACCGACGGTGCTTCGAAGGGAAATTTCAACGGGGGTAAGAGGGATCTTCGTGTAGTTGGGATTGGGACACTTCATCTTCGTGTTAATGAAGATGGCGGGACGCCCCGTAGCAAAGCAGAACTCGGTTGCAACACCCGACCAGTCGGTAATTAAAACGTCGGATGCATAAATCGAGCGATTGACCGAAAAGTTGAACTCAAAGCTCAGCTTGCTCTCGTCATACTCGCGGTAACGCTGTGTCAGCTCGGCAAGGGCGTTTGGGAAGCGCTTTGCATACTCGGGGTGGGGACGGACGATGATATGATTCCCGGTGCCGTAAAGCGCCGAAATTATGTCGTCGATACAGCTGTCGAGAAGATTGTCCTCCTGCCAGGAAGGCGCGATCAGAATTTCCTTAACCGACGAGTCCTTCTTTTCGTCAGCGGCCTTTTTCCCCTCGACCGAAAGAAGGTCGGCAAGAGGATATCCGAACCGCACGAGCTTCTTTTCCTTCAGTCCGTATACGCGCTCTATTTCACGCAGCTCTCGCTCAACGTGAGGCCCGACGCAAAACACCGTATCAAAGGCGTCAAATGCACCCTCACGGAAGCTCATGTGTACGCTCATCATATCGTGCGGTACGTAAACGTATTCAATATCGGATTTGATAAAGGAGCGCTTGAGGTAGAATTTATTGAGATCGGGGGTTGTCATGACGAACATATCGCATTCCATGAGCATCATCAGGGTTGCCGTTTTCTTCAGCGAAACGTAGTACGGCTTGATTTTCGGCTCGGTTTTTGCGATATCAAAGATCGAGTCATCCGGATCGTTTGTGATGTAATGGATCGAGAGGTTGGAGCGCCTTAACAGCTCGGCAATCAGATCCTTATAGTATTTATAGAAGCCGCCACGTTCGGAATAGAACACGACGTGCTTATTGACAATCTTCTTAAAGCGCTTGATGTCCTCGCGTTCTCTTTGGCGATTTATTCTGTGCTCCTCACTCTTTTTGTCCTCCTCGCCAAACGCCTTCAAATTTGCGAGTGCAACACGGCTTTCCTCAAGCGCCTTGTAGTCAACGTGCTTTTTGGGGTTGATTAGGACATTCAGAAGATACATCTGAATCACCGAGAAGAGATTGCTTAGGATCCAGTAAATCGCAATACCGATCGGAACGAAAACGCCGAGATAGAGCGAGAGAAGGACGCTGAAGATCATAATGCCGTACTTGTTCCAGGGGCTCTGCTCGTGTTGCAGAACGTTTGACATATTCTGCGTTTGACAGAGAATCCAGGAGGAGAGGCCGGCAAGCAGAGGAATCCAGGTGTACTTTGCCCAGGTCCCCATTGGAACGACCGAAAGATTGAGTCCCAAAAATGCAAGATCAAATGCCGAAACGCGCTCGGCAAGAGAAGCGAGATAGGCAGGATCTATACCCGAAATTACCGTTGCCGAAGAAAGCTCGCCCGATTTGAATGCATCGACGATGGCAAGCTGAAACGAGCTCTCGGCGGTATTCGCACCGATTGCCTCTGCAAGCAGCTTGACATCGGCTGCAGATACGCCGAAGAGGTACGTCAGAGGATGATAGATGATTTGAACGACTCCAAGCAGAAGCAGAATCTGAAGAAGCAGAGGAATGAGAGAGAGCATCGGATGATAATGCTCGCGCTTAAAGAGCTTTGCCTGCTCCTCCGCAATCAGATCTCCGTTCCCGAGGTTCTTGACCTTGAGAAAATTAATCTCAGGCTGAAGCTTGACCATCTGAATCGAGTTCTTTTGGATCCAGATCGAAAGGGGAAGCAGAACAACCTTCGTCGCCAGCGTGAAAAGGAGTATGGCAAGTCCATAGTCCTTGACCGCAAGCCAACACCACTTCATAAGCAGTCCGAGCGGAATGCAGATATAACTGATGACCGTATCCATATACTATCCTTCTTTTCGGTATCGCTATCAATGGAATAGCGTATTGTCGTAGTGGTTCCGTGCATCCACATGCCAGCTTGAAAAGTCGCGCGCGGGACCCGTAATCTTATATTCAACGGTATCGTAAGAGGCCATGCCGACCTTGCGCGCTGTCCAGATAAATTTTCGTTCGGGATAGTCACCGCTTTCCAGGAAATTCTGTTCAACCGTAAAGACCGACGGAGCAAAGGCGGTAGAATCGTAGTCAATGCCCTCGGACTCAAAGATGGTTGCCCAAAGGTTCTCCTGTGCAACCGGGGCATCAGAGATCCGAAGCTCGGTGCCGGCCTCTCCGGAGGGCTTGACGAAAAACGCCGTCATCATGGGAGCGGAAAAGTCCTTTAACGGATGAAGAACCTTACCGTGATCGCCCATAATGATGATGGTGGAATCTCGATAAAGATCCTCGGAGATTGCCTTGATGCCGTTTAAATAAGAGGATATCAGCTCCATGCTGTTCTTTGCCGACACAAGAACGTCTTTCTTATGCCCGGATTTTTCCCAGTTCTCGTCGTATTTTGCGTTATGGCATCCGCTGATATGAAGAAAAGTGAAGTTTTTTTCTCCCTTCGCTTCAAAGCCGACTTTGAGGCGGCGCAGAATATCCTTGTATACGTCCTTCATATCATAGGAATATGCATGATATCCCGAAAGATCCCGGCTGGTATAGAGGATATATTCGTTGCAGGTATCCGAGCTGACACCGCCAACCGTGGATTTCAAAACGAAGGGAAAAATGCGGTACAACGACATCTTTGTAATGGCAAGCGCGAAGCGATCGGGGAAGCGATTTTTGGTCTCAAGCGACTCGCGGTCGGTTTCAATCGCATTTTCGACGTAATTCGGAAGCTCGTTGGCGTTGGAATAGTCGTAGTAGGCTTCGCTGAAAAGATGAACCGAATAGCCAAGCTCGTGAAGACGCGAGATCGTTTGATTCTCTTGATATACGCGATCAAAGTACGCAAGGCGGTCGCCCGAGTGGTCGTATTCGATCGCGGACATCATATAGGCAACGGAGGGGAAGGTGTATCCGTAAAGAGATACGGCATCTCTGTAGAAGGTAAAGCCATCGAGCGCTTCAAAGGATTTAGGGTACTTCTGCATGGCAGGCTCTACGTAGAGCAGCGTATCAAAGCGATCAACACAGATCACAATCACGTTCTTCTGCGAGCCGACCGTTCCGATACCCTTGTTGGTAAGGAAGCGCGGATTCTCCGCATATTTCCCATAAACACGGTCAATCGCAGAATCGTACGCCCCCTCTGTGGACAGTGAGCTGACGGAAAAATTCATCAGCTGGGTTGCCAAAACGGCAACCGACACGATGATGGCGGCGAGCTTCACCGTGCTCTTTTGCTTGATGAGTCGGTAAGCAAGGACAGAGCCGCCGATAACGAGCAACCAAACCGCCGTATTCCACACGTACGTTGAGGGGGGGACACCGCCGCCGAGCTCATCGCCGTCAAGCGAGGAAAGACCGACGTTAAGATAATTCCCCTGCAAAAAGAACATCAGGAGAACGCCTACCAACGCGGGATAGACGTACTCATAAACGACATGCGGTGAAAAAAACAGCAGAGAAAAGATGAGAAGTGAGAGAGCAAGCGCCAAAAGCAGCTGTATCCCAATGAAGTCGGAGACTGAGAAGGTCAGTTCCGGAAGATTGTTACAGTAAATTTCAAAGGGTATGACGACAAAAATCATGATTGAAACCGTTAAAGCAAGAAGAGCGGATGCTGCAATTCTCGATTTTCGTTCGGTCAAAAAGCAGTCGGTTTTCTTTATACTCATTTTCGTACCTTTTTGTAATTAAATAATAATATATATATTATATATTATATCGTATCTCAAAAGCCTTGTCAATGAATTTTATTAACAAACGCGACAGATTTCGTCAAAAGAGCTCGACTTGCCGAAAAGTATGGCACGCCGAGCTCTTGTTTGCAAATAGGATTATTTTTTGGAATGTCTGTTCTGACGGAAAATTTCATAGGAGAGAATCGTTGCGGCGGAGGCCGCCGAAAGCGAAGCATGAAATTCTCTCCCGTAAGAGATGCGTACCTTCAGATCCGCCAGATCAAGGACGGTTCGTGAAATTCCTCTTTTTTCACCCCCGACAACAAGGAGCACGGGATAGGGAATATCGGTCTCCTCCAGCAGATGCTCAGTACGGATGTCGGCGCAAACGATTTGATAACCGAGGCGATGAAACAGCTCAGCTGCCTCGCCCGGCTCGGCAATATAAACAGGGAAGAGCTCGGATGCGCCCGCCGAGGCGCGGGCAACAACTCCTGCTGCACTCATCCAGTTCCTTGGACCGAGAATGATCCCGTCAACCCCGGTTGCATAAAGCGATCTGAGGGCGTAACCGAAATTATAGGGATCTTCGATTCCCTCGAGCATGACGTAAAAGCCGTTACTTGAAAGTTGATCCGTGAAATTTGAAAGAAGCGGAAAGGAACGCTCGGAGCACTCGGAGATAACGCCGCCGTGACTTGACCCGAGCGTTCTGGCTTCAATTTCGGAAAGCGAGGTTTCGATGAGAGAAAATCCGTACTTTTCACGAGCGGAATTGAGAAAGGCGATCTCTCGCTGCAGCTTCCTTTTTCGCTCGGACGCATAAAATACTCGAAGCACCCGACGGTCGTTGATTTGCCGATCAACACCGCGGAGTACCGCACGTAGGGAAGTCATCCCCTCGAGCAGAGACGAGTTCGAAAATTTCTCCGATTCTTTCATCATGAATCTGACCTTGCCTTTCATATAATGTGGTGAAAGCTCAAAAGGAGCGGGGGAGGGATAGTCATGTATCAGCAGAGCCAAAAGGAACGGTGTGAGATCCTAGCGGAATATCTGATCGAAAGAGAGTGTACCGTCCGTGCCGTGGCGCGCGTTTTTGCGGTCAGTAAAAGCACGGTACATAAGGACGTTACCGCAAAGCTCATGACGGTCAATCCCGATCTGTACGACCGTGTAAAAAAAGTGCTCGATCAAAACAAATCCGAGCGGCATCTGCGTGGCGGTGAAGCAACGCGGATCAAATATTTGCAAAGACGTCGGGAAAAGGCGGTTTGAGCTTACTGCTTGTCGCTTTCCTGATTCATTATATCACGACGGGATTCCTTTTGCAAGTTCGCGCAGGGAATTCCAATGCAAAATAATCGGTGCAAGCGATTTTTAAATAAACGTCATGCACCGGTTACCTTCTCAAATGCAATTGACACAATTATACATAATACATATTTTATATAATTCAGGGAAGGTAAAAACGAAAAAATCAGCGGATAATGCGATGCAGACGAATAAATGAATCGGATTTGGCTGAAGGATTGAATATTTTGCTTTGCGGAGCCTATGTATAAAGTTTTTTTCAAAAACAAAAAAAGACTTCCATTTTCCGCACGCATATGATATAATATTTACGTACAGCTCACGGACGAGCTTCCGTGATGATTAAAAACGAAGGAGTACATACACTATGAAAATGCGCGTTCTTACTGCGACAAACAAAGGTAAGCTCTTGAGCCTTGCCGCAAAGGTTGCCGAGAAGGCAGAATCCTCCTACAAGGTTGATCAGATCCCTCCGGCTTATCCCTGCGAGCGTGAGCGTCTGATCGTCATTGTCGTCTCCGCAAAGGCATCCATGCCCGAAACCTTTACTCGCTTCTGCGGAAGCCGCCTTTCGCGTGAGATGGCGACGAACGTGGCGCTGATCGTTGACGGAAAGCCCGAGCACGCCTCGCAGATCCTGCAGACACTCAAAAATACCGGTGTCAACGTTATTGAGGACGTGCTGTACATCAATGGCGGTCTTCCTTTCAAGTTTGCAAAGAAGTATACGCCCGATGAGGAGACGGCTGTACTTGAGTGGACCGAGCGCGTTCTCGGACAGCTGAAGTAATTATAAAAATTGAAAGAGACTGTTTCGTTTGAAGCAGTCTCTTATTTTATTTCATCGTTCGGTATTTGACTGAATACCGGCGCGGCTTGCGAAGCTCATCACGACCGGTTGCGGCGATTACAACTCCAACAACCTCTTTTGCTCCGCCAAGGTAGAGGATGCGTGACGCCTCAATCAGCGTTGCTCCGCTTGTGACAACGTCATCGACAAGCAAGACAGATCTCCCTTTTATCTCCGCCTCGCTTTTCAGATAAAAGCGATTGGCCATATTCTTTTGACGCTCCTGATAGTTGAGCTTCTTTTGAATTTTACCGCCTCTGCGGCGGCCGATCACCGAAAGGTGCTGTAGATTCAGCTCTCTTGACATCTCAAGCGAAAGCTCACGGATATGGTCGTATCCATCCAGAATGACCGATCTGCTTCCGCGCGGTGCATAGGTTATGACGAATTGTCCGTATTTCGGGATTCCCTCTCGGATGGCATCGCAGATCTCGGAAGAGAGGAATTTTCGCACGTCGGTTCGATGATGGTGCTTAAGTGAAAAGATCAGCCGGTTCTGCGGAAGCTCCACCTGTCTCGCCCGATAGCTGAAAAGCTTGACGAGACGCGGAATTTTCGCTTCCTCAAGGGATTTTCGTGAGCAGATGCAGCGGTAGCGGGGGCGAAAGCATCGTCCGCATTCGCGCTCAAGTGCCTCAACGTAGGTACGCTCACAGCGAGTGCAGAAGATCTCCTCGTGTGTGAAAAGCAACTCCCCACAGCCAACGCACGCATCGGGATACAGCAAAGGAAGAACGCCGCCAAGCAAGCGCTTAAGCTTCTTGGCGGCGTTTGAAAACAGAGCCATCAGAGGAGATCAAGTGCCTGTGCGAGGTCGGCGATGATATCGTCGGAATCCTCGATACCAACCGAAAGACGCAGAAGATCTGCGGGCGTTTTACACTCGGCGAGCTGCTCGTCGGTCAGCTGACGATGCGTTGTGCTGGCGGGATGAAGGATGCAGGTGCGCGCGTCGGCTACGTGCGTAACGATCGCCGCAAGCTTGAGCGAGTCCATAAACAGAGTTGCGGCTTCCCTACCGCCCTTGACACCGAAGGAAACGACGCCGCAGGTGCCGCCCGGCATATACTTCTTTGCAATCTCATAGTACGGACTGCTTGCAAGCCCCGGGAAATTCACCCAGGTGACCTTCGGATGCGATGCGAGAAACTCGGCGACTCTCTGTGCATTCTCGCAGTGTCTTTGCATACGAAGCGCGAGAGTTTCGAGACCGACGTTCAGAAGAAATGCATTCTGAGGCGACTGGATTGAGCCGAGATCTCGCATCATCTGCGCCGTTGCCTTTTGAATATAAGCGAGCTTCCCGAATTTCTCGGTATAGATAATGCCGTGATAGGAATCGTCCGGCGTGCAAAGCCCGGGGTACTTGTCGGCATGTGCCGAAAAGTCAAAGCTACCGCTGTCAACGATGGCACCTCCGACCGTCATAGCGTGTCCGTCCATGTATTTTGTCGTCGAATGCGTGACGATATCAACCCCGAATTCGAAGGGACGGCAGTTGATCGGTGTCGGGAAGGTGTTGTCAACGATGACGGGGACTCCGTTTTGATGCGCGAGCCGGACGAATTTTTCAAAATCAAGAACCGTCAGAGCGGGATTAGCGATCGACTCGGCAAATACGGCGCGGGTTTCGGGACGAAACGCCGCAGAAAGCGTCTGCTCATCGGCGTCAGGATCAACGAAGGTGACGTCAATGCCCATCTTCTTCATGGTAACGCCAAGCAGATTGAAGGTTCCGCCGTAGATTGCCGAGGAAGCAACGATATGGCTTCCTGCAGGACAGATGTTAAAGAGCGCGATGAAATTAGCGGCTTGCCCCGAAGAGGTAAGCATTGCGGCAATTCCGCCCTCAAGATCGCAGATCTTTGCGGCTACGGCGTCACAGGTAGGATTCTGCAGACGCGAGTAAAAATATCCCGACTTTTCAAGGTCAAAGAGCATTCCCATCTCGGTACTCGAATCATACTTATAGGTCGTTGACTGCCAGATGGGAAGAATACGCGCTTCCCCGTTTTTCGGCTGATAACCCGATTGAATGCATTTTGTATTGATCTTCATGGCACTGCTCCTTCGAGAGAGTTGTGAATTTTAGGATTTTGGAAAGCTGTCCTTCAGTCCGACGATACGGTTGAAGGTCGAGTCGTACTTCGTATCCTTGACAAAATATCCGATTCGAACGAACTGGAAGCGCTCGCCCGGTTCGGCATCCTTTAACGTCGGTTCAAGGTACGCTCCCGTAATCGTATTTACCGACTCGGTGTTCAGATAGTCGCCATATCCCTTTCCCTCGGGGATGTCAGAGACGTTCTCGATCGTAAAGAGATAGTCAAAGAGCTTAACGTCAGCAGAAATTGCTTCTTTTGCGCTGAGCCAATGAATCGTTCCTTTAATCTTCCTTCCGTCGGCGGGCATGCCGGAGCCCGTCTCAAGATCCGCCGTGCAAAGTAGCTCGGCGATCGAACCGTCGGGATTCTTTTTGATTTCGTCGCAACGGATAATATATGCACCCATGAGACGAACCTCACCGCCCGGCTTTAAGCGGTGAAACTTAGGCGGCGGAACCTCCGCAAAATCGTCTGCATCGATCCAAAGGGTACGCGAGAACGGAAGGGCGCGCGTACCTTCCTCGGGGTGTTGCGGATTGTTCGGAAGATGGAAGTACTCGGTTTTGTCCTCGGGATAGTTGGTGACCGTAACCTTAACCGGATTCAGAACTGCAATTCGTCTCGGAGCGCTTGCGTTGAGCTCCTCGCGGATGCAGTGCTCAAGAAGCTCGTAATCGACGACGCTGTAGGCTTTGGCAACTCCTGCACGGGCGACGAAATCGAAAATTGCAGAGGGCGTATACCCGCGTCTGCGAAGACCGCAGATGGTAGGCATGCGCGGATCGTCCCATCCGTCAACGAGTCCCGTTTCGACAAGCTGACGCAGATAGCGCTTGCTCATGACAGTGTGGGTAACGTTCAGCCTTGCGAATTCGTACTGATGCGGCGGAAGATCAAAGCCGACGTGCCGGATGACCCAATCGTACAGCGGTCGGTGGTTTTCAAACTCGATTGAGCAAAGCGAGTGCGTAATCCCCTCAAGCGCGTCCTGGATCGGATGCGCGTAGTCGTACAGGGGATAGATGCACCACTTATCACCTTGACGGTGATGCTGCGTGTGCACGATGCGATAGATCGCCGGGTCGCGGAGATTGATGTTCGGCGATGCCATATCGATCTTTGCACGAAGAGTTTTTGCACCGTCGGGGTATTCCCCGTTTTTCATTGCCTCAAACAGCTTAAGATTTTCCTCAACCGTGCGATCGCGGTAGGGGCTCGGGCGTCCCGGCTCGGTGAGCGTGCCTCGATATTCTCGCATCTCATCAGCCGAAAGATCGCAAACGTACGCATCTCCCTGACGGATCAGCTTGAGAGCGAACTCATAGCATTTGTCGAAATAATCCGATCCGTAAAAAACACCTCCGGTCGGGGTTGCGCCAAGCCACGTGAGATCCTCATAGATGGAACGGACAAACTCGTCCCCTTCCTTGGCGGGATTGGTATCGTCGTAACGGAGATTGAAAAGCCCGCCGTATTTCTTTGCGGTCTGGCTGTTAATCCAGATCGCTTTCGCACTTCCGATATGCAGATATCCGTTCGGCTCCGGCGGGAAGCGCGTATGAATCTTCAGAGAGGGATTCTCCTTCAGATCCTCGTCAATAATGTCATGAATAAAATGGTTCTTCGTTTCTTCCATAAAGCAGGTGTAAGCTCCTCTTCAAAAAAGAATAATGTTCAACGGTAATTTTTATGAAAATGCGCCTCGGCACCGATCGACGTTTGCGGTCCGTGACCGGGATAGACAACCGTATCCGGCGCAAGAGTGACGAGCGCCGCAACCGACGACAAAAGAGCGCTCTCATCACCTCCGAAAAGATCCGCTCGTCCGATGCCGCCGCCGGCAAAAAGCGTATCTCCCGAAAGAAGATGCCCCTCGGAATAAAAGCAGAATGAGCCACAGCTATGCCCGGGTGTCGAAATGGCACGAAGCCGGGCGTTCCCTACGTCAATCAGGTCACCGTCCGAGAGGATGACGTCGGGCTCCCCAAAGCGAAGATCGCCGAGTCCAAGCAGATTCGCACAGCTTGCCTCGGGATGATTGAGCGCATAGGCATCGCACTGCCCGATCATAACGGGCGCTCGCGTTTTTCTTTTCCAGTCGTCAAGAGCAAGGAGATGATCGGCGTGCCCGTGCGTTAAAAGGATACCGCAAAAGACGGGCTCAAATCCAAGTGATGCAACGACGCACTCATAGGAGACTGACGGATCGACGACGACGGCGTTTCGCAGAGAATCATCGAGGACGACGTAGCAATTTGAGGCAAGTCCCATGCTACAGATGCTTTTTACGGTCAAATCCCCACTTCCCTTCCCGTTTGAGCGCCTTTTTTGTCATTATTGATTTATTATAGCACAAAACGAGTCTTTTGTCTACCGATATTCTTAAAAAAGAATATCAAAAGAGACGATTTAGGCATAGCCTGTTAATGAGTTTGCAAGGAAAGAAAAGGAGGAGACAATGAAGGAAAAGATCGTTATCGGCTCCGTAACCTACGCCATGAAGGCGAAGAAGGAGCTCGGACAGAAAGGAGTCCGAACGCGGGTTGTCAAAGCATCGCAAAAGCAATCAACGGGATGCACCTACGCCATTGAGATTGAGGCAAGCGAACGGTTCCGCATCTACTCCTATCTTGACGAGCTCGGAATTTCCTATCAACGGAAGTCCGATCGGAGATGATCTATTTTGACCATGCAGCAACGAGCTTTCCGAAACCGGAAAGCGTCGTTGAAGCTCTGACAGACTGCATTCGAAGCTTCTGTGGAAACCCCGGGAGAGGCGGTCATCAGCTTTCGCTCCGAGCATCCGAGGCAGTATACGAATGCAGAGAAGAAATTGCAAGGCTTCTCTATGTTATGCCCGAGCAGATTGTGTTTACGCAAAATGCAACCATGGCGCTGAATCTGGCAATACGAACGCGCGCAAGGAAGGGTACTCGGATTTTGCTCAGCGATCAGGAGCACAACGCAACCCTTAGGGTCGTATACGCACTTCGGGATGAGGGATTGATCGAATATGATTTTTTCTCGGCAGCTCGGTGTAATGCCGAGGCGATTGAGCGTTGCTTGCACCCGACGACAGATATTCTCGTATGCAATCTCACCTCAAACGTTACCGGGAATACCGTTCCCGTGCAGGCGTTGCTTTCGGTTGCAAGGCGAAAAGGCCTGTATCTGATTCTTGATGCCTCTCAATGGCTCGGTCATCACGCCGTACCGCCCGAGATCGCCGAGGCAGATGCAATTTGCGCTCCAGGACACAAGGGGCTGTACGGAATTCAAGGCAGCGGCTTCGTCTATTTAAAAAATGCCGGAGAACTCCCCCCCTTCCTATACGGCGGAAGCGGAACCGAATCGCAAAGTCGAGGCATGCCCGAAAAGGCCCCCGAGCGATTTGAGGCAGGAACGCTCTCAACCCCCGCGATCGTATCGCTTCGCGCCGGAATCGAATATGTGCGTAAAATCGGACTTGAAGAGATCGAAGCGCATGAGAGCGGATTGGTCTGCCGTTGCCGTGAGATTCTGTCGAAGTTTTCCAAAATTCGCATCTATTGTCGTGAGGACGGCCTAGGAAGTCTGCTTTCCTTTTCACACGAGGATTTGCCATCGGAGTACCTTGCGGATGAACTTGACGGCTACGGAATTTGCGTACGTGGCGGTTTTCACTGCGCTCCGCTTGCACATGCATCTCAGGTCGGAGTATCCGGCGGCGCGCTTCGCATCAGCTTTGGTATTACCAACACCGAAAAGGAGCTGGATTCCCTTTATACGGCGCTTTGCAAAATCTTAAGATAAAAGGAGCCGAAAGCGTTGCTTTCGGCTCCTGATTTTATGCTTTTTTCGGTGGGAAATTTTCGGGATACACGGAGGGAAGCCCCTCGGGATTCATGCTTTGCCAATGGTAGGTATCCTCGCACATTTTCTTGAGATCATACTCGGCTTCCCAGCCAAGCACCTCGCGTGCCTTGCTCGGATCGGCATAGCAGATTGCAATATCACCGGGACGGCGAAGATCGATTTGATACGGAATCCTGACGCCCGACGCCTGCTCATACGCCTTGACGATTTCCAGAACCGAATATCCGTTTCCGGTACCGATATTGAAGCACTCTGCTCCGTTTACCTTCTCGACGCGGCGAAGCGCTGCAATATGTGCGCGTGCAAGATCAACGACGTGAATGTAGTCGCGAACTCCCGTGCCGTCGGGCGTCGGATAGTCATCACCGAAAACGTGCAGGCACTTCAGCTGACCTGCGGCAACCTTTGCAACGTATGGGACAAGGTTGTTCGGAATGCCCTTGGGATCCTCGCCGATCAGTCCGCTTTCATGAGCGCCGATAGGGTTGAAGTAGCGAAGAATCGAAACCGAAAGCTGCGGGTTGGCATGTGCGGTATCCCGAAGGATCTGCTCAATCATGAGCTTGGTTTGACCGTAAGGATTGGTAGCCGAAAGCGGAAAATCCTCGCGGATCGGAACGGTTTCGGGACGGCCGTATACCGTTGCAGAGCTACTGAAAACGATACGGTTGCATGAAAAGGCAATCATCGCATCAAGGAGATTCAGCGTGCTTTGCAGGTTGTTTTGATAGTACAGCAAAGGAGCCGAGACTGATTCGCCAACAGCCTTGAGTCCTGCAAAGTGTATGACGGCATCGATTTTATTTTGTCTGAAAACCGAAAAAAGCGCGTCTCGGTCGAGCATATCGATTTCGTAAAATTCCGGACGTTTTCCGGTGATCTCCTCAATGCGAAGAAGAGAACTTGCCTTACTGTTGATAAGATTGTCAACCACGACAACATCATAGCCCGATTTGATCAGCTCAACCGTCGTGTGCGATCCAATATATCCGGTTCCGCCGGTTACGAGAACTGCCATAGCACGAAACTCCTTAAATGATATTAGAAAAAGACGTTGTGTTCATCGGCACCCCAATGAACACAACGGTAATTTTTTACTTCTCAGCGTAAACGCTGACCCGCTTGCGATCTCTCGAGGTCTCGAATTTGACGAAACCGTCGGTCAGAGCAAACAGAGTATCGTCCGATCCGCGTCCGACGTTAACACCGGGATGAATCTTAGTCCCGCGCTGTCTGACAAGGATGTTACCGGCGACAACCGCCTGCCCATCTGCTCTCTTAACACCGAGACGCCTGGACTCGCTGTCACGGCCGTTTCTCGTAGAGCCAACGCCCTTCTTATGAGCAAAGAACTGTAAACTGAGCTTGAGCATTTTTTTACCTCCATAAATCATTGGATGCTTACGCCTCCGGATCACGTTCCACTGCTTCTACGTCGAGGAAATCATAATATTCCTCCAGCAGCTCCATGAGCTGGAAATAGTAAGCGGAGATAAGTCCAGAAACTGCGAACTGCTTTTTCTCGTCCTTTTCATAGGACGGCAGAGCCGAACGCGCGATTACGCGAATATCCGTGGTCTCCTCATGGATCGTGTAGCTCACGTCACACGCATACGAGACCTCGATCGCGTTAATCAGGAGCATCGTCATGGATGAAAGTGCGGCACAAAGGACGTCGTTTCCCTCTTCGCCGTACCCGGTATGTCCCTGCTCCTCGAATCCGTAGAAGATTCCGTTGGACTTATAAAAGATAACCTTGGTCATTTCAGCACTCGATCTTCTTGATCTGTACCTTGGTGTAGCTCTGTCTGTGGCCGATCTTCTTCTTCTCGTTCTTCTTTGCCTTATAACGGAAGACATAGATCTTCTTCGACTTGCCGCACTCGACTACGTCGGCGACAACCGATGCTCCGTCAACGTAAGGAGCCCCGACAGTAACGCTGTCGGCACCGACTGCGAGTACCTTAGAGAACGTAATCGTCTCACCGGCAACGACTGCGAGTTTCTCAACCTTAATGACGTCGCCTTCAGATACCTTGTACTGCTTTCCACCCGTTTCAAAAATTGCGAACACGAAAAGCACCTCTCTTTCCTTTTAAAATCGCTGCATAAGGCGGCATATGCACTTAAGCCTTTCGCAAGCGTCGAAATATTATAGCATGACAGTCGGTGAATTGTCAATAGTTTTTTATCAGAATTCGCAAAAAATGTAAAAAAGAAAATTGCACGTTTTTTGCGATTCCCTATTGCATATTCGCGAAAAAGAATGTATAATGTATCCGTTTTGAAAATCAGCTTGGAGGCGTAATCTTGATCGACATACTCGTTTTATTTCAGCAGGTGCTGCTTCTGGTTTTGTGCGTGATTCCCGGCGTGCTTTTGAAAAAAACGCGGCTCGTAGGTGGCGATTTCGGCGTTGGACTTTCCAATATCGTTCTTTACGTTGCAACCCCCGCCATGATCGTGCTTTCCTTTTTGCGGGAGTTTGATGCGAAGCTCATGCTTCGTGCCGCCGTCGTTGCACTCTTTTGCCTTTTGTTTCACGTCCTGTATTTTTTGCTGTCGCTGGTTCTCTATCGCCGCGCGAGGACGGATGTTCAAAGAGTTCTTCGTTTTTCAACCGTTTTCACCAATGCGGGATACATGGGGATCCCTTTGATTCAGGCACTTTTCGGAGACGAGGCAGTAATCTTTGCAACCTTTTACGTCGTGTTCTTCAATATTTTCGTCTGGACTCTCGGTTGCTATATTTTCACGCACGACCGCAGCTACATTTCGCTTCGCAAGGCGTTTTTAAACCCCGCGACCATTTCTATCGCCGTTGGATTCCTCTGCCTTGTGACTTCGGTCAGCCGCTATCTTCCGGCACTTCCCATCAATTTTCTCACGCTGATGAACAATCTTGTCGCGCCGCTTTCGATGTTCATCATCGGCTTCGGCTTGGCTGATCTGAACCTCAAGGGCTTTTTCCGCGATCTTTATCTGTATGAGTTTCTGATCATTCGGATGCTCATGATTCCGAGCGCTTGCTTTGCAATCCTGAAGCTTGCAGCCCTTTTCGGCTTCCGGGATCCCGTTGCGGCATCGGCTCTCTTTATCTGCGCTTCGACACCGGGAGCCACGGCAACCTCTATGTTCGCCGAAAAGTTCGGCGGCAACGCCCGTTATGCAGCAAAGCTGGTATCGGTCTCAACGATTCTCTCGGTTGGAACCATGCCGCTCGTTGCGCTTTGGATGAAGCTGATATAACTGTTTTGATCAAAAAAGAGATACCGCAACCGATGTGTGCGGTATCTCTTTTTCATTTCTTTTTGGAGATGGGAAGCGCCGGAAGCGTTCTCCTGCGATAGAGCTCCGGATCGGAGATTTCCGCCGGCACCTCACGAAGTGCGCTAAGAACCGTTACTCCGCGTTTGAGCTGAAGTATATCGGCAATATTCAGATGTGATGCGTCGGATCGATCGATCAAGCTCGACGAGATCCGGGCGTAGCGTTGCTCACTTGTCGTGAAGAAGAGGTCGTCGGCATCCTTTCCGACCGTCACGATCGAAACCGGCAACGGCGGTAGCTTGACCGCCGGAAGAAGCTTCATCCGTTTCACCTGCGCTCGAACGTTGTCAAGAGAATACTTGACAGCACTTCCGTCAGCAAAAGCGACGACGGCGTCGGTATCCTCGGCTTTAGCCCCGAGAATCGCATAGGCAATCGGCTTTTCCGCTTTTTCCATTGTGAGCTTGGCACACAGATAATCTCCAAGAAGCGACGGACGCGAGGTGTCAAAATCGGCAAGCCTTGCGGTGTAAAGTCGGGCACGGTCGGTCAAAAACACAACCGAATCCGCGTTGCTTGCATCCGTAACCGATAGAATTTCGTCGCCGTCCTTGAGCTTTTGCTCATCGGAACGCCCCGCCTGCAGAGAGAGCTTTTTGAAATATCCCTGCCTCGTCATCAGGACACGAACCGGATAGTCATCGACCAAAAGAGCGCGATCGGTTTCTTGAATTTCATCGGCGGATATGATTTGGGTTCGCCTGGCGGACGGATAACGCTTTTTAATAGCCTGAAGATCTGAGGCAATCCTTGCGCGAATTTTCAAATCATCTCGGATAATCTCGTCAAGCTCGGCGATCTCCTTTTCCAGTCCGGCAATTTCCTCAACGCGGTTTCGGATATACTCGCGGTTCAGGTGGCGTAGCTTGATGTCAGCAATATATTCCGCCTGCTTTTCGGATAACGAGAACGAGCTCATCAGGTTGGGGACAACCAGCTTTTCGTCTTCGGTGTTGCGGATGATACGAATCGCCTTATCAATATCGAGAAGGATGGAACCGAGTCCGAGGAGCAGATGAAGCTTATCCTGCTTCTTGTTCAGATCGTAACGAAGCTCGCGGCGAATGCAGTCGATACGGAACGAAACCCATTCCTTGAGAATATCGAGAACGCCGAGCTGACGCGGCGTGCCGTTTACGAGAATATTGAAGTTGCAATCAAAGGTATCTTCGAGCGGCGTCAGACAGTAGAGCTTCTCCATCAAGCGATCGGGGTCGGTTCCGCGCCGCAGATCAATCGTCAGCCTAAAGCCGCTCAGATCAATTGCATCTCGGATATCCGTAATCTCCCGGAGCTTCCCTTCCTTGATCAGATCCGTAATCTTCTTAATGATGGCTTCGATGCTCGTGGAGTATGGGATTTGCAGTATGTCGATCGCGTTTTCGTCCTTATCGTAGCGGTAGCGTGCACGCAGACGGATGGAGCCGACGCCATTCGCATAAATATCGCGCATTTGCTCGCGGTCGTAAATCAAAATCCCTCCGCCGGAAAAGTCGGGCGCCTTAATCAGATCCAGAATTCTCTCGAGCGTAACGTTCGGATTTTTCAGAAGGGCGATCGTGCCGTCGCAAACCTCGGCAAGGTTGAACGAGCAGATCGAGCATGCCATACCGACCGCAATTCCGAGATTCGGGGAAACGAGAATGTTCGGGAAGGTCGTCGGCAAAAGCTTCGGCTCGGTGGTCGTGTTGTCATAGTTCGGAACAAGCTCGACGCTTCCCTTCTCGATTCCCGAAAAAAGCTCGTTGCAGATCGGATCGAGTCGCACCTCGGTATAGCGCGAGGCCGCGTATGCCATATCTCTGCTGTACTGCTTTCCAAAAGAGCCCTTCGAATCAATAAAAGGGTGCAAAAGCGCATCGTGCCCTCGGGTAAGGCGCACCAACGTTTCGTAGATAGATGCATCCCCGTGGGGATTAAGGCGCATCGTTTGACCGACAACGTTGGCACTCTTCTGCCTTGGTCCGGAAAGCAGTCCCATCTTGTACATAGTATAGAGAAGCTTGCGATGAGCGGGCTTGAAGCCGTCGATCTCGGGAATTGCTCGCGAGACGATGACGCTCATGACGTACGGCATATAGTTGGTTTCAATCGTTTCGGTGATCGGCTGGGGCGTTACCTCCGCCATCGCCGAAAATGCCGGAAGTCCGCTTGATCTTTTCTTCTTTGCCATGCTGTAATCCTTCAAACGTTATTCTTTGATCTCCACGATGGTATACGCTGCTGCACGGATCATCCGGTTGTAGAGCGCGAGCTCAACGCCGTCTCCTGACGGAAGAGGGGCATAGATGCAGTCATAACCGATTTTGTCAATCTCGCGAAGCAAATAAAACAATCTGTGGGCCTGCAGTTCGGGGTCTCCGAGAGGACCGAGATCGTACACGGTCGGTTGAGACACGAGATTCTTGTAGTCGCTTACGTATTCGGAATAGGAAAGCACGGCAAGTCGGCCGCTTTTTTCTGATATGTACTTCTGCCGCGCTTTTTCACTCGATTTTATCAAAACCAAAGGCGATTCGGGGGCATAATGACGGTATTTCATGCCGGGCGAGAGGACGGTCTCCCCCTCTTTCAACGCCTCGGTAACAGCGTTTGAAATCTTGAGCTCCGGAAGCACCTGACGCAACTCGCTTGGGGTGATTCGTCCTGGGCGGAGAAGCGTGGCTTCCCCGCTTTCCGAAAGCTGAATGATCGTGGATTCTAAGCCTATCGAAGAGTCTCCGCCATCAACAATCATGTCAACTCGCCCATCCATGTCATCCAATACGTGTCGGAAGCAGGTCGGAGAGGGGCTTCCGGAAAGATTGGCAGAGGGGGCGGCAATCGGGACTCCTGCCAGCGAGATCAGATCGTGTGCGACCGGATGAGACGGACATCTGACGGCAACCGTCGGAAGTCCTGCCGTAACGGTTTTTGGAATGATACTTTTCGCGCGGAGCACGACGGTTAAAGGTCCCGGCATAAACCGCTCGGCAAGTCTCCAAAAGAGCGGCGTTGTCTCGGTGTATCGTTCGGCGTCGCACGGCTCGGCAATATGAATAATTAACGGATTATCCGAGGGTCTGCCTTTCGCCGCATAGATCGCGGCGGCAGCATTCGGATCAAGCGCATTTGCGCCAAGTCCGTAAACGGTTTCGGTTGGGAAAACGACGAGTCCGCCGCGTCTGATACAGTCGGCGGCGCGCGAAAGCTTGACGGTTCGCTCAGAGCCGATTAGGTCCTTTTGAAGGATATATTCGGTCGTTTTCATAAGATGGTTCCTCGTTCGGATTGCGTTTTTAGTTTTTCGGCAAGCTCTCGCGAACGCAGAGCATCGAGAATCTCGGAAATATCTCCATCCATAAAGGCATCCAGCTTATGAACGGTCAGTCCTATACGGTGGTCGGTCACACGCCCTTGCGGAAAATTATAGGTGCGGATACGCTCGCTTCTGTCTCCCGTGCCAACCTGCGTGCGCCTCTGCTCGGCGATTGAGTCGCTCTGCTCCCGTTGCTTGATCTCAAACAGCTTCGCCATCAGAAGCTTCATTGCCTTATCTCGGTTTTTAAATTGACTTCTCTCCTCCTGGCATTCGATGACGATACCGCTCGGAATATGCGTGAGTCGTACGGCAGATTCGGTTTTATTAATATGTTGTCCGCCCGCTCCACTGCTCTTGCAGGATTCGAAGCGAAGATCGGACGGCAAAATTTCAACTTCAACCGCCTCAACCTCGGGAAGCACGGCTACCGTCACGGTGGAGGTCTGTATTCTTCCTTGGGATTCCGTTTTGGGAACACGCTGGACCCGATGCACGCCGCTTTCGAATTTGAGCGTTCCGAACACCGAGTCTCCCGATACGAGGAACGAGACCTGGCGAAAGCCTCCGAGCTCCGTGCCGTTTGCCTCAAGCAGCTCAACGCTAAATCCCCGCCGCTCCGCGTACATCGTATACATACGAAAGAGATCCGCCGCAAAGAGCGCGGCCTCATCGCCGCCGGCACCGGCGCGAATTTCCAAAATGACATTCCGCTCGTCGCTCGGATCGCTCGCTAAAAGGAGCAAGCGAATCTCTCCGAGAACGCGCTCCCGATCCGCCTTTGCATCTCGAATTTCGGCCTCGGCAAGCGAGCGAAGCTCTGCATCGTCTTCGGTGGAAAGCAAGGTGCAGGCATCGGCAATTGTTTCTTCTGCCTTGATATATTCCTGGTATTTTTCTGAAATTGGAAGAAGCTGCTTTCTCTCCTTCAGCAGTCGCGAGACTTGCTCGCGATCGCTATGAATTTCGGGAGACGACAGCAGGATGTCAATCTCCCGAAATCTTTGATCAGCCTTTTCGATCTGTGAAAGCATCGAGCTTACTTACAGAAGGCGACGAAGGCTTCGTAGGTGGAATAGAGATCGGCCTTTGAGATGACCTCGTAAGGAGCGTGCATCGAAATGACCGGCACGCCGAGGTCAACCGTATCAATATTGATTGCGGAAATATATTTCGCAACCGTTCCGCCGCCCCCGATGTCAACCTTGCCGAGCTCCGAGGTCTGCCACTTGACACCGTTTTGTGCAAAAATCCGACGAATTTTTCCGACGAATTCAGCAGAAGCGTCGTTGGTAGAGGATTTGCCTCTGGCCCCGGTATACTTGGACATCGTTGTGCCGCAGGAAATCATAGCGCTGTTCTTAATCTCGTAAACGTCGGCGAAATTGGGATCGTATGCCGCGTTTACGTCGGCAGAAAGACACATAGACGCCGCACGCACGCGGATCGGATCGGCTCCGAAGGATGCCGAAATCGAATCGATCATATCCTTCAGAATGATCGAGTTCATGCCGGTATTTCCGTCGCTTCCCGTCTCTTCCTTATCGGCAAGGATGACAACGACGGTATGCTCGGTGTCATCCGTGTCAAAGAGTGCCGTGGCGATCGGGTAAGCGCAAACGCGATCGTCATGCCCGTAAGCACCGATAAACGCGCGGTCAAAGCCGATATCCTTTGCCTTGAAGGCGGGAACAGCGCTGATTTCGGCACTGATGAAGTCCTCTTCCGTAATCCCGTATTTCTCGTTGAGAATCGCGAGAACGTTCAGCTTGATTTTGCCGTCAACGTCCTTGTCGGGATAAGGGAGACCGCCGATAAGAATATTGAGCTTCTCTCCGGGAATTGCGCTTCCAAGGGGCTTCTGCGCCTGCTCGGCACCGAGATGCGGAAGAAGATCGTTAATATAGAAGACAGGGTCGTTCTCATCCTCGCCGACCGTAACCGAAACCTCACTTCCGTCGGCAAGCACGACGATGCCGTGCAGTGCAAGAGGAATTGCGGTCCACTGATACTTCTTGATTCCGCCGTAGTAATGCGTTTTGAGAAAGCACATCCCACTGTCCTCGTAAAGCGGAACCTGCTTCAGGTCGATACGGGGCGAGTCGATGTGTGCCGCCATAATGCGGATGCCGTCGCTCTCGAGAGGCGCGGAGCCGATTCTGAAGAGAAAAAGGTTTTTTGCACGGTTGTTGTAGTAGTAGGTTCCTCCGACCTTGAGCTCCATGCCGAGCTCATAAGGCAGATAGCCGGCCTTCTCTGCCATGGCAATCAGCTCGGTAACGGCTTCACGCTCGGTTTTTGCAGCATCAAGAAAGTGCTTGTAGCCCTCGGCGTATTCGAACATCGTTTTGATTTTGGAGGGCTCGCTCTCTTCAAAAATGTTGCGCTTCTTCAGCAGAAGACGCTCGGCAAGCTCCTTTGCCGATGAAACTTCGTTACACATGACTTATATACTCCTTATCAGATTCATTAGTTGCCCGATCTGTCGGACCAGGGTCAGAGCATCCCCGTCGTTGACAATTACAAAATCCGAACGACGTCTCAGCTCCTGCTCGGTCATTTGCAGACGTATGCGCCGAAGAGCCTCTGCCTTCGTGAGCGAATCTCTCAGCATGATGCGATTAACGCGGATTTCTTCGCTTGCAACAACCGAAACCTTCAAATCGCAAAAGGCATCAAAGCCCGATTCAAAAAGAAGCGGAGCGTCAACGATTGCAGCAAGCATTCGCTTTTCACGCATTTCACGAAGCCACGTAAGACAAGCCGCGCGGATGTGTTTGTGCGTAATCTCGTTAAGCGCTTGGAGAGCGGATTTGTCGCCGTCGGCGAAAACGACGGTGCGAAGGGCGGCGCGGTCAATTCCTCCGTTATGCTTGCCGACCGAGGGGCCAAAGGCTAAAATCAGCTCCCGACTGACCCCGGAATCCTGCGAGATCATCTCATGATAAACCGCATCGCAATCAAAGGAGGGGATGCCCTCGGCAAGGAGCTGTCTGCAGACGCACCCCTTGCCGCTTCCGCTGCCTCCGGCAAGACCGATCGTGATCATATGGGGCATCCTCCAATCGAAAAATTCATCACGACGCACAAGCTTCCGTCGAGGAATCGTTGACAAAGCGCTCGGCTCGTGGTATAATAGCATATCCGATTGCTCGGACAGCACGGCTTACTTCTTCGAAGCAAGTCGCTCGGCATCGCGAGCGATGACCAGCTCTTCGTTGGTCGGAATGACGTATACCTTGACCTTCGAGCTCGGCTTGGAGATGCAGGTGGTTGCGATCGGTCGCGGGATATTGTTATTGATCTCGGTATCAATCTCGATACCGAGGAACTCAAGTCCCTTGGTTCCGCCTTCGCGGATCTCGGGCGTGTTCTCGCCGATTCCGGCAGTAAATACGACGGCGTCAAGTCCGCCCATTGCGGCCGCGAACGAACCGATGTATTTCTTGATCTGGTAGCAAAGGATCTTCATGGCAAGCGCCGCATCCTTGTTACCGGCATCTCTTGCGGCGGCAATATCGCGGCAGTCGGACGAAACTCCCGACACACCGAGGAAGCCGCACTTCTTGTTCATGAAATTGCTCATCTCGGATACCGGAATGTTTTCCTTCTCCATCAGGAAGGGAACAATCGCCGGGTCGATGCTTCCGCAACGGGTACCCATGATGGTACCGGCAAGAGGCGTAAAGCCCATGGTGGTATCCATAACCTTTCCTCCCTTCACGGCGGAAATCGACGAGCCGTTTCCAAGGTGGCAGGTTACGATCTTGGTCTCCTCGACGGGCTTGTCCAAAAGCTTCAGCATCTCGCCGCTGACGTATCTGTGCGAGGTTCCGTGAAAGCCGTAGCGACGGATCTTGTGCTTTTCGACCAGCTCCTTCGGAATTGCGTAGGTGTACGCCTCCTCAGGCATGGTCTGATGGAATGCCGTATCGAATACGAGAATCTGAGGGATGCCGGGCATTGCATCCATGCAGCCTCTGATGCCCATCAGATGCGGAACGGTGTGAAGCGGAGCAAGATCGCGGCAAAGCTCGAGATTTGCGAGAACCTCGTCGTCAACGATCACAGACTCGGAAAAGTAAGGACCGCCGTGGACGATGCGGTGCCCGACAGCCTCGATCTCGTTCATGCTTCCGATGCAGCCGTACACGGGATCGGTCAGAGTTGCGACCAGAATCTTGGTTGCCTCGGAGTGGTTGGGCATCGGAAGATCCGCTGCATATTCATCTTTCCCGGGAACCTTGTGGACGATACGGCCGTCGATGCCGATTCTCTCACAGTTTCCCTTGGCCTTAACCTCGTTCGTTGAGGTATCGAAAAGCTGATACTTCAAAGAGCTGCTGCCTGCGTTGATAACGAGTACGTTCATGTTTTTCCTCCAAAGTAAATTTATTACGCTCTATTATATAACAGTTCAGAACTTTTTTCAATATCAAAAGCGAAATTCGAGAAAAATACTTTGAAAGGGGGCGGCTAAATTGAAATCGGTTGCCGTAATTTCAGAATTCAACCCCTTTCATAACGGGCACGCTCACCTTCTTTCCGAGATACGGCGGGCTTGCGGCGAGGATACTGCCGTTACCGCAATCATGAGCGGATGGTACGTTCAAAGAGGGGACGTCGCAATCGCCAATCCCTATACACGAGCCGAATCCGCCCTACGAGCCGGCTTTGATCTGGTTCTTGAGCTTCCCTTTCCCTATTCAATTTCAAGCGCGGCGGATTTTGCCGACGCCGGTGTTTCAATTGCCGATCGGCTTGCATGCTTTGACACGCTTGCATTCGGCTGCGAAACCAAGGAGCTGCGGTCGCTGCTTCGCCTTGCCGAGCTTCGCGCGAGCGATGCGTTTGACGCTACGATTCAGAAGCTTCGTCTGACCGAGCAAGGTCGGAAACTCGGTTACGCCGCCCTGGCAAGAGAAGCAATGCGTGAGCTTTCAGGAGATCCGACTCTTGAGATGCCACCCAACGTGACGCTTGCCGTTGAGTATCTTCGTGCCATTCAAAGACAGGGAGCAAAGTTAGAGCCTTTAGCGATTCCGCGTGTCGGCGACGGCTTCGAAAGCCTGACTCCAAGGCATCCGACAACCACCTCTGCCGGCGCAATTCGACCACTTTTACAGCTCGAAAATATAGAAAAAATAATACCATATATCGGGGCAGAAGCCCTGAAGCCGATTCTTCGGGATCTGGAGAACGGATATGCTCCGGTTCGTCTTTCCCGTAGGCTTTCCGATGCCGTTTTGGCATTTTTCATAGCACTCTCCGAGGCTCCCGCACCGTCGCTTTGCGTCTGTGATGAAGCTGAGGAGGATCTCGTCCGTCGGCTTTCTGTCGCCGCTCGGGATTCGCTTGATCTTGACGATCTGCTTCGTCGTGTCTCCGCACGGTCTTATACCGATGCGTACGTCCGCCGCGTTCTTTTGCGAACCTTTCTCGGCGTTACCTCCTCCGAGCTTCGCACAAGGCCTGCGTACACGCGCGTTCTCGGGTTTTCCGAGCGCGGTCGCACGATTCTTCGAATCGCCAAGAGGAATGGCTCCGTCTCTCTTCTGACGAAGACGGCGGATTATGCTTCCCTCCCCGAGCTTGCCGCCCGTCAGGCGCAGCGTGCGCTTTCGGCCGATCGCTTTTGCTTTATGGCAATGCCTCGGCCGCGCCCTGCCTCCGACGCATATCGCGGCACACCCCGTCAAATCCTCTCGGAACGCGCCGAATAATGGATTTTGGCGATTTTGCCCGACCGATTTTGAGGTTCTGTTTTTGTCGATTCCATTGACAAATTTTACCTGATTCGGTATCATGTCATCGACAGATCGGGCGCAAAAATCTAAAAGAAAGGAGTTTGAAAATGAAAGAAATCGGAATCAAAGGAAAATACCTTACCTACAACGGAAAGCCCCTTGTCCGTCACGGTAACGAGATCTACTACGGCGATCTTTCGGACAAGTGCTATCTGTTTATGATGATCATGTCCGAGACCGAGAAGAACAGCGTAAAGCTTCCGGACAAGATTCTGGTGCAGGTGATCTCCTCTGCTGACAATTCGATTCTCAAGCAAAAAATGGTCGATAAAAGCCTTTTTGAGGCCTTCGATCTCGGATGCGCCTGGCTGGAAAGAGCTTTAGCATCTTGATTTCGGAACTTAAGGAGGTACGATATGAAATCCCCAAAGAGACACGGAACGTCGTCTCTGACGGCTATTGCCGCATTGATTTTAACTCTGCTGATTACGGTGAGCTTTGCCGGATGCGAGATGGCTTCTCTGATTCCTGTTTTGAAGGATCCGGGAAGCAACAACAATCAGGTTCAAACTCCGCCCGTAACGACGCCCCCCACGACGACCGTTCCCGAAGAGCCGCCTGTGCCGGTCGTCCGCTACTTTAACCCGCTTACAGGTCTTGAAACGACGGAAGCACTGTCGATTTCGAGACCTGTTGCCTTCTGTCTTGGCAATACGGCCTATTCACTTCCCCAGTTTGGCATCGGTTCGTCCGACGTTTTGCTCGAATTTCCGATTGAAAACGGGGCTACTCGACTCGTGATGCTGACGACGGATTATGAGACGATCGAAAAAATCGGTCCGATTCGTTCGACAAGAGATTACATCGCTGATATCGTCGGCGCATTTGACGCAATCCAGCTTTATGCGGGGACAAGCGATCAAACGTCGTCGGTTCTCTTTCCGCAGTACGATACGCTTGACTATCTGACCCAGAATCTGCAGTCGCTTTGCTACCGCGATACCTCTCGCGTGATGCCTCATAATCTGATGACGACGGGAGCTCTTACTGCTTCGGAGATCGTCCGTCTCGGCTACCGTCGGGAGATTTCCGAGTCGCTCGCACTTCCTTATCGCTTCGTTGAGTACGGCGAATCGGTGCTCTCGGGCGATCGCACCTGCACGCAGCTGATGCTTACCTATTCCCCGAGCCACAACGCGAAGTTCGTTTACGATGCAGCAACCGGAGAATACACTCGGTATCAGCTCGGTGAGACGCATCTCGATGCAAATACCGCCGGTGCCGTATCCTTTAAGAATCTTCTGGTTCTTTTCTCTGACAGCGCGACCTACGAAACGGCAAACGGCAGCTCGTTTTCGCTGATGCTCGGCAGCGGCAGCGGAACCTACGTTACCGACGGAACGGCACGTGAGATCATGTGGACCTATGACAACGGAACGCTCTCCTTCTTTGATGCCGACGGAAATCCGCTGACTGTCAATCGCGGAAGCTCCTATATCGGTTTTATGAAGGTTACCGACCGAGACAACGCCGAAATTCTTAAATGACGATAATCCGGCCGTGGGGCTTAAAGCTCCACGGCCTACTGCCGAATTCTCGCCATTCCATTGTACCAACAAAACTTAATATATAATATATTTGAAATTTATTGAATATTGCTATTGACAAGCACCTCAAAATGTGGTAAAATGGGCTTACCTCTGTTGCGAGGTGTTTTTTTCGTGTCTTTTTCTGGGACGAAGGACACGAACCGTCGCCATGAGGGAGGTATAATTTTCGATTAGGAGGTGCCGTTATGAGAGTCAAAATTACGCTCGCATGCACGGAGTGCAAGCAGAGAAATTATGACACAAAAAAGAACAAGAAGAACGATCCGGACAGACTTGAAAAAAACAAGTACTGCCGCTTCTGCCGCAAGCACACGCTTCATAAGGAAGCGAAGTAAGGAGACGAGGTACGATTATGGCTGAGCACGATAACGATCTGCGGACCACCGAAACCAAGTCTGCAGCTTCTGCAAAGAAGGAAAAGTCCGCTTCTCAGAAGAAGCCCGGCTTTTTCGCTCGAATCGGTCGTCGTATTGCGAAGGTCTGGCGCGATTATATCAGCGAAATGAAGAAGGTCGTCTGGATGTCCGGCAAGGACGTCAAGAAGAGCACCGTTCTCGTTTGCGCGATGGTCGTGTCGATGGGTGTTGCAATCGGCTTCGTTGATTTTATCTTCTCCGAGGTGATCGGCGGTATTGCCGGTCTGATCGGTTAATTTGAGTGTATCATGAGTGACATCAATGAGATGAATCTCGGTCCCAGATGGTATGTAGCTCACACGTTCTCGGGCTACGAGAACAAGGTGAAGGCCAGCATTGAAAAGATCGTCGAGAACAGAGGCCTCGGTCATCTGATCTATGACGTGAAGATCCCCGTTGAAATTTCGGTCACTACAAACGAGAAGGGCGAGCAGAAGGAAGTTGAAACGAAGGTGTTTCCCTGTTACGTTCTCGTGAAGATGACGATGAACGACGAGAGCTGGCACGTGATCCGCAACATCACGGGTGTTACCGGATTTGTGGGTCCCGGATCAAGACCTGTCCCGCTGACCGATGAGGAGGTTGAGGCCTTCAACATCGAGATGCGTACCGAGAGCGTTGCGTTCTCGATTGGCGACAAGGTTTCGATCGTTTCGGGTATGTTCGAGGGCTATCACGGCACAGTCCGTGAGATCAGTGACGATAAGAAGACCGTCACGGTTCTCGCCTCGACCGAAACGCGAGACATTCCGATCATCGTTGATTCGAAGGATATTCGAGTCACCGACTGATTGCTGTCTGATTTTTCGCTTTCCCGGCGCTAACGCGCATCCGTGGGAGGGAGAAAATATTTGCTTCTCCCGTATCATACCACATTTGGAGGTTTATTATGGCTAAAAAGATTTCCGGATATATTAAGCTTCAGCTGCCCGCAGGTAAGGCAACTCCTGCTCCCCCCGTAGGTCCCGCACTCGGTCAGTACGGTGTTTCGATCCCGAACTTCACCAAGGAGTTCAACGAGAGAACCAAGAACGACATGGGTCTGATTATCCCCGTTGTCATTACGGTTTACGCTGACCGTTCCTTCTCCTTCATCACCAAGACTCCTCCCGCCCCTGTCCTGATCAAGAAGGCTTGCGGCATCGAGACTGCTTCCGCTGCTCCGAACAAGACCAAAGTTGCTCAGCTGACCAAGGATCAGGTTCGCAAGATCGCCGAGCAGAAGATGCCCGACCTCAATGCTGCTTCTGTTGAGGCTGCAATGAGCATGATCGCCGGCACTGCCCGCAGCATGGGCATCACGGTTGCCGACGACTAATTTAGGAGGAAGATTGTAAGATGAAAATGGGAAAGAAATATACTGAAAGCTCCAAGCTGATTGAGCGTAGCAAGCTCTATGATCCCGCTGAGGCACTCGCACTCGTTTGCCAGACCGCTAAGGCAAAGTTTGACGAGACCATTGAGATTCATATCCGCCTCGGCGTTGACTCCCGTCACGCTGACCAGCAGGTCAGAGGCGCAATCGTTCTTCCGAACGGTACCGGTAAGTCCGTGAAGACCCTTGTTTTTGCAAGAGGTGACAAGGCTGCCGCAGCTGAGGCTGCAGGCGCTGATTACGTCGGTGCTGAGGAGCTCGTAACCAAGATTCAGGGCGGATGGTTCGACTTCGATGTCGTCATCGCTTCCCCCGATATGATGGGTGTCATCGGTCGTCTCGGTAAGGTTCTCGGTCCGAAGGGACTGATGCCGAACCCCAAGGCAGGAACCGTTACTCCCGACGTTGCCCGTGCTGTTAAGGAGGCAAAGGCAGGTAAGATCGAGTACCGTCTCGATAAGACCAACATCATCCACTGCCCCATCGGTAAGGCTTCGTTCGGTCCCGAGAAGCTTGGTGAGAACTTTAACGCACTTGTCGGTGCCGTTATCAAGGCTCGTCCCGCTTCCGCAAAGGGTCAGTACGTCAAGTCCTGCGTCATCGCTTCGACGATGGGCCCCGGCGTCAAGATCAACTATTCCAAGCTTGGTTAATTGATCGTATAAAAGACGGTACGCAATCTGCGTGCCGTCTTTCCTTTTGTTTTACGTGATAAAAGAAAGCTCGACTTACTAAAAGTCGAGCTTTCTGATTGGTTCAATTAAAATCGATAAGGGGCACGAACATATTGCGCTCCCTTTTTTGGTAAACCGGAAAAATTATTCGGTCTCGTCCTCGTCGCAGCAATCGGAGCAGCCCTCGCAATCGCCGTCACAAACGCAGCTGAATTTTTCGCCACAAGCGGGACAGGTGATGTCCTCAGGATCGAGTGTGTCGTCGAAGCAGACTACCTCGCCGCAGGAGGGGCAGGTTGCCTCATAGAAATTGGCATCCTCATCATCCTCGTCGAAGTCAAACTCATCGTCGTCATCCTCTTCGTCGTCCTCATCCTCGTCACCGTAGATTTCTTCCTCAACGGCATCAAGATCCTCGTCGATCTCCTCGATATACTCACGAAGCTCCTTGCACTCATTGGAAAGAACGTCAATCTGCTCGGCCATCTGAGAAACGAGCTCAATCAGCTCCTTAACGATCTCGTTATCGCTGATATCTCTTCCCTTGTAGAGTCCCTTTACGTATGCTGCCTTTTCAGTGGTTTTCATAGACGCACCTTCCTTTCAAGTTACTATGATACACGATAAGCGTAAGGCTTATGCGCGCTCGAGGTAGGAACCGCCGTCTCTGGTATCAATACGGATCTTATCTCCCTCGTTGATGAAGATCGGAACGCGGATCGTTGCACCGGTCTCAACGGTTGCGGTCTTCTGAACGTTGGTTGCGGTATTCCCCTTCACACCGGGCTCACACTCGGTGATCAGAAGCTCGACGAACACGGGAGGCTCGACCGAAAAAACGTCGCCCTTCCAAGAGAGAATCTTGCAAAGAGTCTCTTCCTTCACGAAGCGGAAGTTGTCATCAAGCTTCTCCTTCGCGATGGGGGTCTGATCGTAGGTCTCCATATCCATGAAGTAGTAGAGATCGCCGTCATTGTACAGATACTGCATCTCCTTGCGCTCGATGAATGCCTGCTCAAACTTCGCCGTGGGGTTAAAGGAAGTCTCGGTTACACCGCCGGAGATGACGTTCTTCATCTTGGTTCTGACGAAGGCTGCGCCCTTTCCGGGCTTCACGTGCTGGAACTCCACAACCTGCATGAGGTTTCCCTCATACTCAAAGGTTACGCCGTTTCTGAAATCGCCTGCAGTAATGGTTGCCATTTTCGTGATCCTCAGCGGAAAGATGATATTGTCGAAAGAGTCATCCCGATCAACCGCTGACTGATCGGCTCTCTCAGAAGGGTTTACACACCTTAATCACATATATTTTACACTAAAAAAAGTTTTTTTGCAAGAGGTGAAGCATTTTTTTTTCATTTTTCTTGAAAAAGGATCGGTCAGAAAAGCTCGATAAGCTCCTTCGTGCTGCTTGCAAAGTTTCGGTAGCCGTCCTCGGTAACGGCAACCATATCCTCGATACGGCAGCCGTACTTACCGAAGACGTAAATCCCCGGCTCAACCGTCACGACGTGCCCCGGTACGAGCGGTGTTCCCTTCCCGGCCTTGGAGAGACGGGGAGATTCATGGATGAAAAGCCCAACACCATGCCCAAGGGAATGACCGAAGCAGCCTGCAAATCCTTTTGTACCGTCAATGATGTCTCGTGCCACTCTGTCACAGTCAGCGCAGTCGGCGCCGGGTCTTACCGATTCAAGACCGGCGAGCTGCGCCTTCAGTACGGTATTGTAAAGACGCTTCATTTCAGCATCCGCCCGACCGATCGAAACGGTACGGGTCATATCTGAGCAATAGCCGCCGTAGAGTGCGCCAAAATCCATTGTCAAAAATCCCTTTTGAAGCTTGACGTTTCTCGGCTTCCCGTGCGGAAGCGCACTCGCATCACCCGATACGGCGATCGTTTCGAAGCTGACGTTTTCAGCACCACCGCGGCGCATCTGGAACTCCAGCTCAAGCGCCACGTCAATCTCCGTCATGTTCGGATGGATCATCTGAAGAAGATTTGAAAGGGCAGCGTCGGCGATGCTCTGTGCCTTTGCCATCAGCTGAAGCTCGTTTTCATCCTTGATTTCACGGATGGTCTCGAGCATATCGTCAATCGCCGCAAACGTAAAATCCGACAGCTTCTCGCTATAGCGCTTAAAATCTGCACAGGAAAGCGTTTCGTTTTCATAACCGAGAACCCGAACGTCCTCGTCTTTCAGTGCCTCGGTGATAAAAGCGAGCCGCATCTCGGGCATCGTGATCTCAAACTCCGGGAAAGCCATTTTCTGCGCTTCCTCATAGTAACGGAAATCGGTTACCATAATGGCGCGCGCCGGGGTGATCAGCAAAACACCGTCGGTAAAGGGATAGCCGCAGAGATAGCGTTGGTTGAGCTCGCTCGTCACCAAAAGGGCGTCAATTCCTTTTTCCTTGAGCTTCGAGCGAAGCTTGTCGGTTCTCGTCATGATCTGATTATCCTTTCGTAATAGCGTTTCATGGTAAGGGCATCATCCGACATCGTGCCGGCAGATTCCGAGATCAGGGTTGGAGAAAGCTTTTCCTTCGCGATCGCTTCCATAAGAGGCTCGTAGTCCGGACCAAAGGTCTCGTCGGCGAAGGTCAGGTGCTTCTTTTCACCGCCTGCCGCCGTCCATTCAATCTTTGAAAAATGGCAATGAAGATTCCGGGCGACACCGTCGCCAAGAGCGTTGCCAATCCGATCGAACACACGGCGATATGCGTCTGCGTCAGGGAAAACGCCGCCGCATTCACGGGCATTCAAATGTCCGAAATCCACGACGGGGACGAATCGTGGAGAAAGCGAACAGAGCTCAATGACTTCGTCCAGCGTTCCGAGCTGATTGATCTTTCCCATTGTCTCGAGACCGATGAGAATACCGTTGTCGGGAATCTCAAGAAGCAGGTGAGAAAGCGTATCCTTTGCAAGCTCTACCGCCTCGCGGCGCGAAATTTTTGCCGCACTTCCGGTGTGCACGACAACGAGATATGCATCAAGAAGCTCCCCTGCGGTCAGACTGTCCCGGATGTAGCGGATGCTTCCGAGGCGTTTTTCGGGAACGACGCCCGAAAGCGAGATAAAATAAGGAGCGTGAATCGACATTTGGATTCCGGCTTGCTTTGCCGCTTCTCCAATTGCAAGCAGCGCCTTTGGACCGGCAGTCAGACCGTTTCCTGCCTGATACTCATATGCATCGAGACCAATAGATTTCAGCCAAGCGGGAGCGTCGGCAGAGGACTTATAGCCTGCGGCGTAAAACGCCTCGCTGTTTCCTCCGGGCCCGAATTTTGCAAGATTAATCATTGAACGGCTCTTCCTTTTTCATCGTCTTCATGTAGTATTTCAGAATCGGGCGCTCAAGAAGCCGCTTCCCTGCCGTAAAAATATCGCGGCGATCCCGAATCGGCGGAACGAGAATGGTTCGAATCCTCATGCGACGACCTGCCCAGACGTCGGTAAACACCTGATCTCCCATAATCGCCGTCTCGTCCCTTGAGACACCGAGGGCTTTCATGGCGCGCTTGGTACCGCACCGAAGAGGCTTTTTGGCGCGGAAGAATGCAAGAATGCCGATCTGCTCGTTGAAGCGTGCAACTCTTCCGCCGTGGTTGTTTGAGACGAAGGCGGCTTTAATCCCCGCCTGTGAAAGCGCACGGAACCAATCAAGGATTTCCTCGGTTGGCTCGGGAAGCTCATAGGGAGCCAAGGTATTGTCAATATCGAGAAGCAAGGCTTTAATTTTATGCTGCGCGAGAAATTCGGGGGTCACAAGTCGAAAGCTTTTCAGGTATACGTCAGGGCAAAAATAGCGTCGAAGCATCCAGTTTTCTCCATTTTTTCGAACTAATCCTTTATCCTTATCATTTTAACATATAAATGCGACAAAGGCAAGAAATTTTCTTGATTTTTTTTGAAAATAGTATTGACTTTTTGAAACGGATATTATATAATACAGTAGTCAGCGACGGACGACGTGCGGGTGTAGTTCAATGGTAGAATTCCAGCCTTCCAAGCTGGCCGCGTGGGTTCGATTCCCATCACCCGCTCCAACAATTTCATCGTATGCGCCCTTAGCTCAGTGGATAGAGTGCCCGGCTACGAACCGGTAGGTCGCAGGTTCGAATCCTGCAGGGCGCGCCATTAAAGCACCTCTTTTGAGGTGCTTTTTTGTTTGCTTTCATTTCTCGATCAAATAGGCCGAGGCAAAGACTTCCGAGAAGCCTTTGCCTCGGCTGCGTTTGATTATCGAACGACGATATTGATGATTTTACCGGGAACGAAGACTTCCTTAACGATCGTCTTGCCTGAAATAGCTGCGGCAATCCTCTCGTCGGCTTTTGCCGTGGCAAGAACGGTTTCCTTGTCAGCGGCAACGGGCAGAGAAACGGTGCTCTTAACCTTTCCGTTGATCTGAACCGGCATTTCCACGGTATCGTCCTTCGTCTTGGCCTCGTCATATCCCGGCCACCCGGAAAGAGAAACCAAGCCGCGATTGCCCATCTGCTCCCAGACCTCTTCGGCAAGGTGCGGCGCGAAGGGAGAAAGCAGCTTTGCAAAGGTCGAGAGCTCGTCCTTGGTGATGCAGCCAAGCTCATAGACCTCGTTTTGGAACGCCATCATGGCGGCAATCGCCGTATTGAACTTCATTTCGTCAATATCCGACGTAACCTTCTTGATGAGCTTATGCATTGAGCGCTCAAGCTTTTCGCTCACGCCGCTTCCCTTCGCCAAATCAATCAGCGCGGCAAAGCGATCAAGAAAACGCTTACAGCCCTTGATGGATTGGGGATTCCAGGGCGCGGACTTCTCAAAGTCGCCGATGAACATCTCGTACAAACGCATCGTATCGGCGCCGTACTCGTTGACAATGTCGTCCGGATTGACGACGTTGCCTCTTGACTTTGACATCTTCTCGCCGTTCTCGCCGAGAATCATACCGTGCGAGGTTCTCTTCAGATACGGCTCCTTCTCCTTCAGGATACCGATATCGTACAGCACCTTTGCCCAGAAGCGCGAATACAGAAGATGAAGCGTGGTGTGCTCCATACCGCCATTGTACCAGTCAACCGGCATCCAATAATCAAGCGCTTCCTTCGCGGCAAGTGCCGTATCGTTCGAGGGATCGCAATAGCGCAGGAAGTACCAGGACGAGCCCGCCCACTGCGGCATGGTATCGGTTTCGCGCTTTGCGGCGGCACCGCACTTTGGACAGGTGCAGTTTACCCAATCGGTCATGGCAGAGAGCGGTGACTCACCCGTGGAGGTCGGCTCATAGGATTCGACGTCAGGAAGCGTCAAAGGAAGCTGCTCCTCAGGGATCGCAACCCAACCGCACTGTTCACAGAACACGAGCGGAATCGGCTCGCCCCAGTATCTCTGGCGAGAGAATACCCAGTCGCGGAGCTTATAGTTGGTCTTCTTTTCACCGATACCGTTTTCGCTGAGATAAGCGATCATCTTCTCCTTCGCTTCGGCAACCGAAAGCCCGTTCAGGAAGCCGGAGTTGACGAGGGTGCCGGTCTCGACGTCGGTAAACGCCGCATTCTGAACGTCTCCGCCCTCGATAACCTCAATGATCGGAAGATCAAATTTCTTTGAGAACTCCCAGTCTCTTTCGTCGTGTGCGGGCACTGCCATAATGGCTCCGGTTCCGTAGCCTGCAAGAACGTAGTCCGAAACGAAGATCGGAATTTCAAGACCGGTGATGGGGTTGATGGCGCGAACGCCGTCAAGACAAACGCCCGTCTTTTCTTTTACGAGCTCGGTACGCTCAAAATCAGATTTCTTTGCCGCTGCATCGCGGTATGCCAGAATCTCATCGTAGTTGCTGAGACTTCCCTTCCAACGCTCGATGTACTCATGCTCGGGAGCGATAACCATATAGGTTGCTCCGTAAAGGGTATCGGCGCGGGTTGTATATATGCGGAGCGTATCACCCGCAGTCGTCTTGAAATCAACCTCTGCGCCCGTAGAGCGGCCGATCCAGTTGATCTGCTGGGTCTTGACCTTTTCGATAAAGTCGAGATCGGTAAGGTCGTCAATCAAGCGGTCGGCGTACTCGGTGATCTTGAGCATCCACTGCTCCTTAACCTTATGAATAACCTCGCTTCCGCATCGCTCACAAACTCCGTTTACAACCTCCTCGTTGGCAAGAACGACCTTACAGGAGGTGCAGAAGTTCACCGACATCTTCTTTTTGTACGCAAGTCCGCGCTTAAAGAGCTGCAGGAAAATCCATTGGGTCCACTTGTAATAGCTCGGATCGGTCGTGTTAATCTCGCGGTTCCAGTCAAAGGAAAGTCCGAGAGCCTTAAGCTGTCCCTTAAAGCGCGCGACGTTTCTCTCGGTAACGATGCGCGGATGAATATGATTCTTGATGGCGAAGTTCTCGGTAGGCAGACCGAACGCATCCCAACCCATCGGGAAAAGGACGTTATAGCCCTGCATACGCTTCTTTCTCGAAACGATATCAAGAGCCGTATAGGGGCGAGGATGCCCGACGTGCAGCCCGTTGCCCGACGGATACGGAAACTCGACCAAGGCAAAGAACTTCGGCTTCGAATAGTCGTTATGCGCCGCAAAGGCGTTTTCCTCGTCCCATTTCTTTTGCCACTTGGCTTCAATGGATTTGTAATCGTACTTCATATTGCTGATCCTTTCGTCGTTTGATCAATGTGAGTTAAGTATCAGAGGTTCTCGACCGCCTCGTCGGCAAGGGGCTCAAGATCCTCGATGGAAAGCTCGTCCTCTGCGCGAAGAAGACGCTCGAGATTGTAATATTCTCTTGATTCGCGGTCGAAAATATGAGCAATCACAGCGCCGAAATCAACGAGCACCCAGGCACCGCCATCACGTCCCTCAATTCGGTCGGTTGAAACAGCGTGCAGCGACATTTTCTCGGAAAGTTCGTCGGCAAGCGCCTTAACGTGCGTCGATGAGCGACCGCTTGCAACCAGATAATAATCGGCGATCACGGTCGTATCCTTCACACAAAAGAGCTTGACGGCTTTTCCCTGCTTTTTCAAAAGCTCAAGCGCTGCTTGTCTTGCGATCACGAGGGCATCGGCACCCGAAAGATCGGTATACTTTTTTACTTCCATTTGTTTTTCCTTTCAAAAGATTTTATGATCACGAGCCGAGATGAAGCTCGGCGTCGGTATAGACACGGTAGGAGACCGAGCTGCGGTTATAAATTTCAGAAATTTGAGGGGCGGAGGGCAGATTGAGCCTTTCAGCGCCGTCAAAGGTCTGGCGTGCCCCCGAAAAGCAAACCCATTTTTCAATCGCCGCTTCACAGGACGCACGGCTTGCAACGTAATACGAGATTCCGCGATGCACACACGGCTCTCCCGGAAGGGTCAGATAGCGGATGTCGGTTTTTTTATAGGAGGTGACGAATCGCAGGCCGCAACGAAGAGCAAGCGACAGCGGAAGATCGGTAACGGTTTTGCCCCGAAATTCCGAGAGAATTGAGAAGATGCTCCGGACGGTCAGTCCGTTCCCGAACTTTTGAAAAAGAGCGGAGATAAAAGCCTTTTGCGCATCGATTCGCCCAAGATCTCCCGTTGGATATCCGATACGGTAGCGAACGAAGGCCTCTGCCTGCTTCCCCGTCAAAAGATGCCGTCCCGGTCCAAGAGAATGCAGAACGCCGTCTTCCTCATCGCGGTAAGCAATCTCACGGTCAAGGGTCACGGGTACACCGCCGATGTGATCGATCATGTGGGCAAAATCATCAACTGAAACGCCAACGAAGCGATCTATCGGCACGCCGAGCATAGAGGAGACCGCATCCCGAAGTGCGCGCATCGCCTCTTCCCTTGCCGCTTTTCCGTCACGGCCTGCAAGAACGTAAGGATAAAGCTGATTAAGCTTGTTTTGCCCTCCGCCAAAGTCGTAGTAGGTATCTCGCGGAATCTGTAACAGCGTTAAGCGATGCATCGAATGCTGATAGGTGACGACGGCGATGACGTCCGTGTTCTCCGCTGCCAAATCAAAGCCGACGACAAGATACCTCTCAACCGACTCTGAGGGCGAGGCGGCTCTTGCGCGAAGCGACGGCATCAGAAATATTGCAAAGGCAAGCGAGAGAGAAAGAATCCGTTTCATAACTGCACTCCAAATCAAATCTAAAGTCAGTATGAAGCGTGTAGGCAAAAGCTATCCCTGCCAATCCTTCCTTGCCGCATATCGGTTATAGAGCGGAAGAGACTCGGGAGCAATGACGGCTCCCCTTTGAAGCAAATTTGAAAGCGTTTGCTTAATTTCGGTATAAACGGCGAAATCAAGAACCGAGGACCTGGCATTGTCATCGCAGGATACGATCGATCTCCAAAAGGACTCTCGAAGCGCAATACAGTCGGGATAAGACCTCGTACTCTCAATATAGTCGGCTAAAAACAGAATCTTGTCAAAGGCCGACATCTCCGCAGCTCCAACCGTGTGCTTTCGGACGGCAGAGAGGATTTCCTCGCTTGCAAAAAGAGGAAAGCGCTCTCGGATCACCTCCGCCGCAGTCAGACCGTGTAGAACGGCAACGGAGGATGCCGCCTCGGCGGAACACGAAATTTCATGCCGGGAGCAAATCCGAAGATGCTCCTTCAGGGGCAGCTCCTTTGTCAAATCGTGAAGCAAGGCGGCGGCACGAAGAGGAAGGACCTTTTCGGGCAAGAGAAGCTTTGCGATTCGCTCGACCTCAGCTTCCACCGAGCACGTATGCGCAAAGCGCGAGGGTGACTCGCTTTCACGGACACTTTGACGAAGCTCTGTAAGCGATTGCTCTGTCAAGAGCGGTAGAGATTCCATTTTCGAATATATGCGTCAACCGCATCCGGAACAAGCCCCTCGATGCTTTCGCGGTTGACAATCGCCTTTCTGATTTCGGTAGAGGAGGCAGGATGTGCAGGGGCGTTGAGAATTCTGATCTGTGCACCGAAGCGCCTTGAAAGCTCCTCCTTTTTGTCCTGCATGAGGCGCAGAATCATCGGATTCCTTTCGCGCGAGATCACGGTAAATTCGGCCAAGCGCATCACCTCTTCGGCGTTTTTCCAGCTATCAAGGGACAAGAGCATATCGGTTCCGCAAAGAAAAAACAGCTTGCGGTCAGGTCCTGAAAGCTCACGAAGCGTCAGATAAGAGTAGCTTCTTCCGCCGCGTCGAAGCTCAAGATCCGAGACCTCTGCCCCGCTAACTTCGGCGAATGCCAGCTTGCACAGGGTCAGCCGATGCTCGTCACTCACGTATCCGTCGAGATCCTTATGAGGCGGAATTGCCGTCGGAACGATCAGAAGACGATCCAGAGCAACCTCTTGCAAGAACGCCTTTGCCGCCCAAACGTGTCCGAGATGCGGCGGAGAAAAGGTCCCACCGTAAATACCGAGTCTCGTCACGGCAGTACGATCGTTTCCTTGCCGTCCCTTTCCCTTAACTCGGAATGACGGTAAAGAACAAGCTTTGAGCCGATAACGGCAACGACGTCGGCTTCAACGGCCTCGGCAATCCTCTCTGCGGCTTCTCTCGCCGTATAAGCACTACTCTCAAGAACGTGGATTTTGATCAGCTCACGCGCCTCAAGCACGTGATCAATTTGCAGACAGTATTCGTCGGTAATTCCGCCCTTCCCGAGCTGAAAAACAGGATCGAGTCGGTTTGCCATACCGCGAAGGTAAGCTCTTTGTTTACTTGTTAGCATTTTACTTCCCCAAGATAGTCGTTCAGACGATCACAGAACAGGCGAAGCGCGCGTGCTCTGTGGCTGATTTTATTTTTTTCCTCGGGCGGATATACACCAAAGCTGCACGCCGCCTCGTTGCTGTAAAAAATCGGATCGTATCCGAATCCGTTTTTCCCCACCGGAGACTCAAGGATTCTTCCCTCAACCGTTCCGCGAACCGTGAAGGAGCGTCCGTCCGGGAAAACGCAGGCAATTGCAGCGACAAAGCGTGCGCTTCGCTTCTCGGTCGGTACCCCGGAAAGCCTTTCAAGAACGAGGCGGTTGTTAGCCTCGTCGTCTCCGTGCTCTCCGCTGTAGCGCGCCGAATAAACTCCGGGCTCTCCGCCAAGTGCATCGACCTCAAGGCCTGAGTCGTCTGCAACCGAAAGATATCCGCGAGAGGCAGCGACTCGTGCCTTGATCAAGGCGTTTTCCTCAAAGGTGGCGCCGGTTTCCTCGACGTCTTCGACCAAACCGATATCGTCAAGCGTCAAAATCTCGAATTCTCCGATTTCCCCGGCGTTTTTCGCAAGGATCTCGGACATTTCTCGAATTTTGTTGGGATTATGAGTTGCCAGAACGAGCTTCATCGGGCACCTCCTTATTCAAACAGTGCACGAGCAAATTCGTCGGGATCAAAAGGCTTCATATCATCAATCCCCTCACCGACACCAACGAATTTTACGGGAATATCCAATACTCGCTTGATGGATAGGATCGCGCCGCCCTTCGCGGTTCCGTCAAGCTTGGTGAGAACGATCCCGGTAATTTTCGCCGCCTCGCAAAATTCCCTTGCCTGAACGACAGCGTTCTGTCCGGTTGTAGCATCAAGCACGAGAAGTGTCTCACGCGACGCACCGGGAAGCTCGCGGTCAATCACGCGGTTGATCTTTGCAAGCTCGTCCATCAGATTCTTCTTATTATGGAGGCGACCTGCGGTATCTATGATCAGGACGTCAGCACGGCGACTCTTAGCCGCGCTAAGTCGGATCGTAGCCATGTCGTTCTGTGAGCCAA
>JAZNFP010000058.1:0-6662 GCA_045576095.1 Eubacteriales bacterium | reverse complement strand
CGTTCTTCTCGGCTGTACGGGCGGCCGCCCGGACCATACCTTGGCGGCCCAGCAGCTGCTTGCTGCCGTCGCCGAGCGCGGCGGACGTCCGTATCTCGTCGGAGACGGCTTCGTTGCCTACGCCCTGCACGGGGGTGCCGTTTGCTTTTCGGAAAAAGCCGTCGGAACGCTCTCGGTGTTTGCCGTCGGCGGAGTGGCTGCGGGCGTTACGATCCGGGGGGCGAAGTACGGGCTTGAAAATGCAGATCTTTTGCCGACAGCACCCTTGGGGGTGTCCAATTCCTTCATCGGGCGGGGCGCTGTGATCTCTGTTCGACAGGGAACGCTCCTGATCTTTGCGGAAGGAGAAGCCGTCCGCGAGATGACAATCGGATAAAAGAGAAACCAAAAAAGCAGGCGTTTTGCCTGCTTTTTTGGTTTCCAAGTCTTATTTCAAGGAGGTTTTCCAAAGCGACTTCATCGCAAAGTAGGGCGCTCGCTCGTTCTCCTCGGAATGCGATTTCGTTGACGTACCGTAGGAGCCGGTGGCAAAGCACTGGTATCCGCGCTCGTTCTTATAGAGAAAATCCTCGTTTCCAACTGTAATCATACGCCATAGCGCATCGTTTTTCCTCACGTCGTGGATGCCGAGGACAAGCACCGCGGAGATCAGAACGGTCGTTAGAACGAAATCGTGTGCACAGTAGGCGGTTGACGAGCGGTTGCCCGAGGCAAATTCCAGCATCATACCAAGCTGCCCCTCGTAGGGGGAATGGGACTCGTCAACGATCCAGGCGATCCGTTCGGCGACTCCGTCGTGATCAACGTCGTGGTGATGATCGCTTTTGACCTCGCCGCCCGAATAGTTGTAGGCGAGCAGATCCTCAATGATCTTGTCAGCCTCTGTGAGCGTATGACCGTGATAGGCGTAATCCTTTCCGCCGCCCGTAACGCCCGCACCGTTGCCGCCGTCCTTCATCACGTGGGTATGCGTGTAGTCAAGGCTGTAGGTCTCGCCGCCGTAAAGCAGAACGTGCCGTGCATCGGTGCCACAGGTGCCGTCCTCGTGTACTCTTGCGGGAGTCGTCCAAACCGCCTTCGCGCGGTGCCAGCCGAGCGCATCAAGCCCGGAAATCACCTCGTCGTACTTTGCCTCGTTAAAGCCGTGAAGCAAATCGTTGACGCGCTTTGCGCCGAGCGTCATATCGCCGTCCCCGAAATAATGCGTTACGAAAAGCATCACGGGAACGTTGGCGAGACGGAAATTCGGATTCCACCCCTTGTGATAGTTGCCCGAAAGACCGGGACCGGTTCGGTAAACGTTTTCATCCGAGGTTGCAAACGATTCAAGGTAGGCGTACAGCTCCATCATGAAATCGAGCTTGCTTACAAGCTCGGTCGAAAGAAGCGACCAGACCGTCGGCGTTTGCTTTGCAAGCGCGATTGATGCCGAGAGAACGGCGTAGTTCCAAAGGCAGGTGGCATCAAAGGCGGGCGCCTGCCCCGCCTTGGTTGCCGAGGCAAGATGCAGAACCGCACGCGCGGCGCAGTCCCCACCCGTTTCGTTCTCATGCTCGTAGAGAACCAGCGAATAGAGAGCGAGCGCGCGATCGAGCGTGTTCAGTCGGTTGTCGTTGATCTGATACTCGGCAGGGTAGAGGAGAAGCTCCTCGGCAAGCATATTTTGAAGGTCGTTTTCGGACATGATTTCCTTTTTCACGGTGCGGCTCCTTTCGGTTTAGCCATGGCGTGTCCTTGCGTTCATTTTAACACTGCGCCCCTTGTCTGGCAAGGACTCCGACGCATATTCTCCCCCCTTTCTCTCATATCGTCTACAAAGGACCTTGAGGGAGGGAGATTTTCGTGCTTCGTCGGCTTCTGATTCTGCTCATTCTTCTGCTTTCGCTTTCGGGATGTGGGGGCGCCGACCTCTCGCCGCGAGAAATATACGACCGTTTTTCGGCTTCCTATCCGCTTGAGGCGGGCGTGCTTTACGACAGCGAAGCCCCGAAAACCGATGCCGCCTATCTGGATCCGCTGCTTTTGGCAACGCTTCTTCGTCGCTCGGACGGCTCCTTTGACGGGGAAGATATCGCCTCGGCGGTGCTTTATCTCGGTGCCGCGGGCAACGAGCACCGAGAGATGCTCATTTTTCGATGTCACGGCAGAGACTCTGCACGCGAGGTTGCCGCGCTCTGCGCTGCGCGCTCGGAGCTGCTGAGGTCAAGCGTGGGTGCTTCCTCTCGTGTCCTACTCGTAAACGAGACGGTTGTGCTCTTTGTCCTTTCCGACAACGCCGCGGCAGAGCGGCTTTTGCTCCGAATGCTGGATTGAGCCGTTAATCTTTCAGGAAACCTATACCGCAGGAAAAAGGCGGCAGTCTCATGCGAGACTGCCGCCTTTTCGTTAAATTTTCTCGGCAAGCGCACTTCGTTTTTCCCATTTTCCGGCAAGGAAATAGATCATCGACGGAATGGCGTATCCGTAGGGTGCAAGCCCGTACCCGAGCACGAAGCCGAAGAAGCCAAAGCCGAGGAAGATTCCGAAAAACCAGGAAAGACCGATACGAAGCACGACTCCGTCGAGCATCGCAAGCACCATCCCGAGCTTGGCGTTTCCGATTCCCTGAACGAAGGCGCCGCTTCCGCGCATAATCGAAAAAGCAGGGAACATATAAAGGATCGCCGAAATGAACTTGCTCGACGCATCGTGCACGAGCGGATCATCGGAAAAGAGCATGAAGAGCTCGCGTCCGAGCGTGATATAGAGCAGGAGAAAGATCGCGGTCAGGACGAAGGAGAAGACCCAAGCCGAGTAAACCACCCTTTTTGCACGCTCGGGATTCCTTGCACCGATGTTCTGACTGATCATCGGAACGGCGGCGTACTGGATGCCCTGTGAGATCTTGTTGATGATATCGTCAATACGAACGCCTGCGCCGAAGGTTGCCGATGCAACGACGCCGATGCTGTTAATCATGGCGTTGACGACCAGCATCGAAAGATTGATAAAGCCCGATTGAATCGCCATCGGCGTACCGAGCGTGGCGATCATCGAGACGTACCGTCGGTTCGGTCGGAAGCTCTTGCGCTGAAAATCAAAGCCGAAGTCCGTGCGGTGGCGATAGAGATAGTAGATCGAAAAGAGGAAGGAAACCGCCTGCCCGATCACGGTTGCATAGGCAGCACCCGCAACGCCCATACCGAGACCGCCGACAAAGAGCAGGTCGAGCACCAGATTGACCGCCGAGGCGATTCCGATGAAAAGGAAGGGGCGCTTTGCATCTCCCATACCGCGAAGCACGGCGGAGACGAGATTGTATCCTGCCGTGAAGATCAGTCCTGCGGCACAGATGACGAGATACTCTCTTGACATTTCAAACGATTCGCTCGGCATCTTGATCGCCCAAAGGATCGGAAGCTGCAACGCGAGCATCGTCCCGGAAAGGACCAGCGCCAGAATCGAGATGAAGGAAGAGAGCGTACCGATGACGTCGTTCATCTCCTTGCGCTTTCCCGCACCGAGCGCCTGGGCAAGCAGCACCTGACCGGCGTTCGAAAATCCGAGGCAGACCATCGTTGCAAAGTTGACAATCTGGCTGCTCTGCGCAACGGCGGAAAGCCCGGGTGTGCCAACGTAATGCCCGACGACGATCATGTCAATCGTGCTGTAAAACACCTGCAGGGCGTTGGATGCCATGAAGGGCAGCGCGAAGAGCAGGAGCTGCCGCCAGATCGAGCCGTCTGTAAAATTCTTGGATATTCGTTTCAAGGTCGGATCTCCCGTTCAAGAAATTTCGTACAACGAAAAATTATAGCACTCCGAGACTCGAAAGTCAACGCAGAACGAAAAAACGCGCAATTCCGGAAAGAATCGCGCGTTTTTTCGTTGAGGTTTATTTCAGCGCTGCGACGAGTCCGAGAATGCCGTCGGCAATGAAGAAGACTCCGACGATAAGAAGAACGATGTCAAAGCCGTTTCCGAATGCGAGAAGCAGACCGAAAACAACCGTCAGGATCGCACAGAGAATGCCAAGAAGGCTCTGTTTCTTCCTTCTCAGCTCGTCGTTGAGGCTAAGCAGACCCTTGAGGGCGATCAGAATGCCGAGAACGAGCAGAACGATCCCCATCAGCGTCCAGCCGAGAACGATGATCGCAATGCCGATAATGAGCGAGACCGCGCCGCCGACTGCGTTTCCGCCGAGAAGCTCAAGGACGCCGGAAACGATGAAGAACGCCCCCGCGATCGTCATTGCCCAGCCGATTGCCTGGGTGCGGAAGATCACCAGCGTCAGTCCGACGAGAAGATAAAGCAGTGCCGCAGAGAGCCCCGCCTTGCTTGCCTTTTTTGTCTTTTGGGTCTTTGCCATGATATGTAGCTCCTTTCATTTCATGTCTCCATTATATACGAAAAGACTGCAAAATGCAAGATTCCGAAGCCATTTTTCTTTTTTTTAGAAAGATTCAACGCGTTCATTGGCAGGGTGTGTGTATATCCGCGCTCAAAGCGAAAAAACTACTCAAAAAAGCTCGGAGGATTAAAATGGACTCAATTTGGGAAAAGGAGCCCTCGCGTCCGCGATTCGGGGCGCTTCGGGGAAATGCCAAAACCGACGTTCTGATCGTCGGCGGCGGCATTGCGGGGATTTTGTGCGCCTATGCCCTCAAGGAGACGGGGGTTGACACGATGGTCGTTGAGGCGGATGAGATATGCGGTGCAACGACGAAAAATACCACCGCCAAAATCACCCTCACCCATGGACTTCTTTACGATAAGCTCATCCGCCGCTTCGGTGAAGAGGGGGCGCGGCAGTATCTTGAGGCACAGCATCGCGCATGTGAGAGATACGCCTCGCTCTGCCGAGGAATTCGCTGCGACTATGAGCTTGCCGATTCCTACGTATATTCGCTGAACGGAAGGAAGAGGGTGGAAAGGGAAGTCAAGGCGCTTCGCCGTCTTGGCGTCAAGGCGGAATTTTCAAATGCCCCTGCGCTTCCGTTCTGCGTAGACGGTGCTGTGTGCGTCGCCAACCAGGCGCAGTTTCACCCTCTTAAATTCCTGTTTTCGATTGCAAAGGATCAGCCGATCTTCGAGCATACCAAGGTAAAGGAGCTAAAGCCCGGCGCCGCCGTGATCGACGGCGGCGAGATCTCCTTCAGGCGCCTGGTCATCGCCACGCATTTTCCGATTCTCAACAAGCACGGTCTCTATCCCCTGAAGCTCTATCAGCACCGCTCCTACGTGCTTGCCCTCGGCGGCGCACGGCCCCCACGGGATGCCTACGTCGATGAGAACGACCGAGGGCTCTCCTTCCGTCGCTACGGGGATCTGCTGCTTCTTGGCGGCGGAGGACACCGAACCGGAAAGCGCGGCGGATGCTGGGCGGAGCTTGAGGCGTTCGCCGGCGAGCACTACAAAGGCGCCGAGGCGGTCGCAAAATGGGCAACGCAGGATTGCATAACTCTCGACGGCATCCCCTATATCGGGCAGTACGCGAAAAGCACCCCGAACGTCTACGTGGCAACCGGCTTCGGGAAATGGGGCATGACGAATGCGATGGTCGCATCCGAGATCCTCTCAGCTCTCATTTCGGGCAAGAGCCATCCCGCAGCCGCCCTTTTCTCCCCTTCTCGCTCCATGCTCCGTCCTCAGCTCGCTGTCAACGCCTTTGACTCTGCGATTGGACTTCTGACTCCCACCGTACCGCGTTGTCCGCATCTCGGCTGCGCACTTCGGTACAACCGTGCAGAGCACACCTGGGATTGCCCCTGCCACGGCTCGCGCTTTACCGAATCGGGGAAGCTAATCGACGGTCCCGCTACCGACGATAAGCACCCTTGAAGGGGAAATTCGCTTCTTCCGTCGAAAGGTTCGGCACTCTTTCGCCTACCGCTCCGACCGCAAGAAAAAGCAGGGCGAATGCGGATGCATTCCCCCTGCTTTTGGTCGGAGTGGCCGGATTCGAACCGACGGCATCGAAGTCCCAAAGCGTAAGATGATAGTTTTTTCCTTGATTTCGGGGGCTTTTCGGTGCTTTTTAGTCCGAAATCGGTGCTTTCGGGTGCTCCCCGTCACACTGTTTCCACGTAGTCCGAAGCCGTAGATGGTCAAAGATGTGGTCAAGCCGAATTCTCATCCAAAAACCGAGCCGCGATTTTAGCAAACTCATACCGTCAGGTGATTAAACGGTTTACCCGTGTCGAGTTTCTTTCTGCCGTTAGTATAGCATACTATCAAGAATTAGTCAAGCGCCTTCTCTCAACACTCAAAATTTGCATCGCAGTAGTCAAAGAAAAGGCCCGTGAAAAAAGTTTGGTTTATTTTTGAAAAAGTGCTGGACTTCCTCTATCTTCTGTGGTATGTTGTTGTGCTAACAGGAGGTGCAACCTATGAAAAGTATGATAAACGAACTGTGGCACGGAAACATAATCCCACAAGAAGATAGCCGAACCAACTCCAAGGAGATGAAGGAACTCCTCGGCTATATGTCAAGGCATCACGAGGAACTCGAAAAGAGCTTCACAGACGAGCAGAAGGAAACATTCGAAAAGTTCCACGATTGCTGGAGCGAATACATGAGCCTCGCCGAAGCAGCCATCTTCGAGTATGCCTTTAGGCTTGGTATGCAGATTGCGATAGAAACGCTTACGGACAACAGATAAAGGAACGAGAGCTGGCAAAAC
>JAZNFP010000057.1:0-7624 GCA_045576095.1 Eubacteriales bacterium | reverse complement strand
GTCCGAGCCGATTTTTCCACCAAGCCCGCGTTGCAAAATGCAAACGGCAGGGTGCGTTTCGGCATTTATTTACAGAAGGTTACGATTTGTTTTCATCTGCGCCTTGCTTTTGTCTCTCGGATGTGGTATCATACGAGTAGTAAACGACCTTCGGAATGAGGAGCAGTATGGAAAATAGAAACGATAAGCTGAGTGGGGGCGAGCTTCGCTTCCGCAGCGGCGCGCTTGCCAAGCTCGACAACTTCTGGTATCACTACAAATGGCCGACGATCTTCGTTGCCGTCACTCTGGTCATCGTGCTGGTCTGTACGTTGCAGTTCTGTCAGCGCAAGGAGTACGATTTCAGGTACCTCTATGCAGGTCCCGCCGAGCTTTCGCACGAGGAAAGCGAGGCGATCCGCGAGGCGCTCGAGGAGCTTTCGACGGGGGGCGAGTTCCCCTCTCCCATGGTGGGCTTTAACGCCTATTTTCTGATGACTCCCGAACAGATTGAGGCGGCAAACGCCGAGCTCAAGCCAAAGGGGCAGGAGGTCAATCAAGCGCTGGTGAACAACAACGCCGAGGTGTTCGGCGACGAGGTGATGGCGGGCGAGGCGCTGATCTTTTTGATCGACCCCGCGTGGTACGGGATGCACAAGAGCGCGGGCTTCCTCGACGTCAGGGGCTATCTGCCAAATGCTCCCGACTCGGCGCTTTACGACGACTCGGCGCTCTATCTCTCGGCAACGGTGCTTGCCGACAACCCTGCCTTTGACGTGCTTCCCGACGACACCCTCGTCGTCATCCGCCGTGCGACCTCGGTCAACATCTGGGATCGGGAGGGGATGCTGGAGTATCACGAGCGGTATCAGGCGGTGTTCAAGAAATTGCTCGGAGATTAACAAGAAGGACTGCCTCAAGTGCAAAAAATGCATTTGAGGCAGTCCTTTTATTTTGCCCGTCTGACGCCGAACACGCGGCGGAGAAGGGGGCGCAGAAGCCTCGGGGAGCGGAAAATCACGATTTTCATGTGCGGCAATTCCTTTCGGGTGAACTCTCACCAAAAGTCTATGCGCCGAGGTGATTTTCGGTGCTTTATCCGACGAAGCCCAGCTTGCGGCGAACCTTCGACATCGTTTTTCTTGCAAAGTAGGCGGCATCGGCGGCACCCTTTTTCATGACCTCCTCAAGGTACGCCTTGTCTGCCATGAGTCTGGAAAACTCGCTCTGCACGGGGCGCAGCCCCTCGACGATCGCCTCGCCGACGGCAGCCTTGAAGTCTCCGTAGCCTCTGCCCTCAAACTCACGCTCGATCTCCGAGACGCTCTTGCCCGTAAAGCAACGGTAGATGCTGATGAGGTTGTTGATGCCGTCCTTGCCCTCGCCGCAGCGCACCTCGGTATCCGAGTCGGTGACGGCGCGCTTGCATTTTTTCATGATCTCCTCGGGGGTGTCGAGGATGCGGATAACGGCGTTCGGGTTGGGATCCGATTTTGACATCTTCTGGGTCGGCTCGGCAAGCGACATGATTTTCATGCCGGTTTCGGGAATGTACGGCTCGGGCATCGTGAAGGTATCGCCGTAGACCGCGTTAAAGCGCGCGGCAATATCGCGCGTCAGCTCCAGATGCTGCTTCTGGTCAATGCCGACGGGAACGATATCGGTCTGATAGAGCAGGATATCCGCCGCCATCAGGGTCGGGTAGGTGAAAAGCCCGGCGTTGATGTTGTCGGCGTGCTTGGCGCTCTTGTCCTTGAACTGCGTCATGCGCGAAAGCTCTCCGAACATGGTATAGCAGTTGAGCATCCAGGCGAGCTCGGCGTGCGCGGGGACCTGGGACTGCACGAACAGCGTGTTTTTCTCGGGATCGAGTCCGCACGCGATATACAGCGCCAGCGTTTCGTAGGTACGGCGGCGAAGCTCGGCGGGGACCTGTCGGACGGTGATCGCGTGCAGATCCACCACACAGTAAAAGCGCTTATAGTCCTCGGGGAAGGTCGTGAAGTTACGGATGGCGCCGAGGTAGTTTCCGATCGTCAGATTTCCGGACGGCTGAACGCCCGAAAAGACGGTTTTCATATCTCCGTTCATTTTTTTGCTCCTTAAAGGCTCTCCCGCATGATCTCGCCGAGGATCTCGACGCCGCAAGCGAGCTGCCCGTCGGTCGGCGTTGCGTAGGTCACGCGGAAGGAACGCTCGGTATAAAGGTTGGTATCGGTGGCAAAGGCGGTACCCGGCACGACGGCAACACCGCGCGCGAGTGCCTCCTTGACGAAGGGCAGAAGCTCGAACTTTTGGGGCAGGGTACACCAGACGAACAGTCCGCCGTCGGGCCTCGTATAGGTCGCACCCTCGGGGAAGTGCTTTTCCATCGCGTCGAGCATGATTTTGCATTTTTTGCCGTAAAGATCGCAAATCCCTCTGACGTGTGCGTCAAAATCGCATTCGGTCAAAAAGCGGTGGCAGAGCATCTGGAAAAGCAGATTGGTATGCACGTCCTCGGTTTGCTTGGCAACCGTCATCTTCGAGACGATCTCCGAGGGCGCGATCACAAATCCCACGCGCATTCCTGCGGACAGGAGCTTTGAGAAGGACGAGCAGTAAATGACGGCGCCGTCCTCGTCAAACGACTTGATCGTCGGGAGATCCTCTCCGCGGAAGCGAAGCTCGCCGTAGGGGTTGTCCTCAAGGATCAGAACGCCCCTTTCCTTGGCGAGACGGTAGATCTCGCGGCGCTTTTCAAGCGAGGTGCAGATGCCGCTCGGATTCTGGAAGCTCGAGATGATATAGATCAGCTTGACGCGCGGCTCGCTATCGAGCTTTGCCTTCAGAACGTCGAGGTTCATGCCGTCCGACTCAAGCGGAACGCCGACCACGCGCGCGCCGATGCCGCGGAAGGCGTTGAGCGCGCCGATGAAGCTCGGATCCTCGGCGAGCACGGTATCTCCCGGATTGCAGAGCACGCGGCAGGCAAGCTCCAGCCCCTGCTGACCGCCGCTGGTGATGAGCGTATCGTCAAAGTCACGGCCGATGCCAAAGCGCACGCGCTGCCTGTCGCGCACCGATGCGCGGAGCGGCGCGTAGCCCTCGGTCGTTCCGTATTGCAGGGCGGCGGCACCCCCGGTTGCCAGAATGTCGGCGGTCAGGCGTCGGATGTCCGCGAGAGGGAAGGACGCGGCGTTCGGATTCCCCGCCGCAAAGGCGATGATCGAGGGATCCCCCGCATTCTTGAGAATCTCGCGGATCGCGGAGGGCGCGAGGCTTTTGAAGTTGTCGGAAAAAGCGTAATTCATGGTGTCTCCTTGGCGTGCGATGCGGCACTCGACGATTCGAAATAATACCTAATTATACCGCGCGCGGGCGAGATTGTCAAGGCTTCGGGCAGAATTTGGCGTTTATGGGAGAGGAGCTTTGAAATTTGTTAAAAATCGAACGAAACCTCTTTACATTTTACACGCTCCGTGCTATAATATAAAGCGGTTTATTACGCCTACAATTTAGTGAAAATATTTTATGGAGGAATCAAACAATGGCAGTAGAAAGAAAAAAGCTTTCTATGGACGGCAACACTTCTGCGGCGCACGTTTCGTATGCGTTCACCGAAGTTGCGTCGATCTACCCGATCACGCCTTCCAGCCCGATGGCCGAGGTTACCGATACCTGGGCTTCCGCTGAGGGACGTAAAAACATTTTCGGCGATACCGTAAAGGTAACCGAGATGCAGTCGGAGGCAGGTGCGGCAGGTACCGTTCACGGAAGCCTTGCGGCAGGTGCTCTGACGACGACCTACACGGCATCGCAGGGTCTGCTTCTCATGATCCCGAACATGTATAAGATCGCGGGCGAGCTTCTCCCCTGCGTTATCCACGTTTCGGCGCGCTGCGTTGCATCCCATGCACTCAACATCTTCGGCGATCACTCCGACGTTTACGCCTGCCGCCAGACCGGCTTTGCCATGATGGCAGAGACCAACGCGCAGGAGATCATGGACCTCGGCGCGGTTGCTCACCTTGCAACCATCAAGGGCAGAGTTCCGGTTCTGAACTTCTTTGACGGCTTCCGTACCTCGCACGAGATCCAGAAGATCGAGGCTTGGGACTATGACGATCTGAAGGAGATGGTGGATACCGACGCGATTGCGGCATTCCGCGCACGCGCGCTTAATCCCGAGTCTCCCGTTCTTCGCGGCTCTGCCGAGAACGGCGATATCTTCTTCCAGCACAGAGAGGCCTGCAACGAGTATTACGATAAGTTCCCGGCAATCGTTGAGGAGTACATGAACCGTGTCAACGAGAAGATCGGTACCGATTATAAGCTCTTCAACTATTACGGCGCTCCCGATGCAGACCGCGTGATGATCGCGATGGGCTCGGTTTGCGACGTTGCCGAGGAGGTTATCGACTACCTGACCGCCAAGGGCGAGAAGGTCGGTCTCGTTAAGGTTCGTCTGTACCGTCCGTTCGTTGCCGAGAAGCTTTCCGAGGCAATCCCCGCATCGGTTAAGAAGATTGCCGTTCTCGACAGAACCAAGGAGCCCGGCTCTCTTGGCGAGCCGCTGTACCTCGACGTCGTTGCCGCTCTCCGCAAGGTCGGCAGAGACATCCCGGTTGTCGGCGGCCGTTACGGTCTCGGCTCGAAGGATACCACTCCGGCAAGCATCTTTGCAGTCTTTGCAAACCTGTCGCTTGAGGCTCCGAAGGACAACTTCACGATCGGTATCGTTGACGACGTTACGGGACTCTCACTTCCCGAGACGGCTGCTCCCGACGTTGCTCCCGCAGGAACGATCGCTTGCAAGTTCTGGGGTCTTGGCGGCGACGGCACCGTCGGTGCAAACAAGAACTCGATCAAGATCATCGGTGACCACACCGACAAGTTCATTCAGGCATACTTCCAGTACGACTCGAAGAAGACCGGCGGCGTGACCATCTCGCACCTGCGCTTCGGTGACAAGCCGATCAAGTCGTCCTACTACATTACCAAGGCAGACTTCGTTGCCTGCCACAACCCCTCGTACATGCTCAAGGGCTACAAGATCGTCAACGACGTCAAGCCCGGCGGAAGCTTCCTTCTGAACTGCCAGTGGAGCGACGAGGAGCTCTCGAAGCACCTGTCCGCCGAGACCAAGCGCTACATCGCCGAGAACAACATTCGCTTCTATACCGTCAACGCCATCGACAAGGCGAAGGAGATCGGTATGGGCAAGCGTACCAATACCATCCTTCAGTCGGCGTTCTTCGCGCTTGCAAACATCATGCCGATCGCCGAGGCACTTGACTACATGAAGTACATGGCGAAGAAGTCCTACCTGAAGAAGGGTATGGACGTCGTTGAGCTCAACTACAAGGCAATCGACGCCGGCGTGGATGCGATCCACGAGGTGAAGATTCCCGCCGATTGGGCTACCGCCGCCGACGGCGCCGAAAAGGAGACGGCAACCGGCAACCGTGCCGACCTTGTCGATTTCGTCAACGACATCGTTATCCCTGTCGGAAAGATGCAGGGCGATTCGCTCCCCGTTTCGGCATTCACCAAGTACGTTGACGGTACCTTCCCGCAGGGCTCCGCTGCATACGAGAAGCGCGGCGTTGCCGTTGACGTTCCCGTATGGCACGCAGAGAACTGTATTCAGTGTAACAACTGTGCGTACGTCTGCCCGCACGCTTGTATCCGTCCCTTCGCGATGAACGCCGAGGAGGCTGCAAACGCTCCCGCTGAGACCAAGTTCACCGCTAAGATGATCGGTAAGGGCTGCGAGTCCTTCAAGTACACCATGGCGATCAGCCCGCTCGACTGTATGGGCTGTACCCTCTGCGTCAAGGCTTGCCCTGTGACCGCAAAGGCAATCAAGGACGGAAGCGGCAAGATCGCAATCGAGATGACGAGCCAGGAGAGCCAGCTCGACCAGCAGAAGGTCTTCGATTACGCCGTTGCAAACGTTTCCTCGAAGGAGCTGCCCTTCGCCGTTGAGTCGGTTAAGGGAAGCCAGTTCGAGCAGCCGCTGCTCGAGTTCTCGGGCTCCTGCGCAGGATGTGCGGAGACCTCGTACGCTCGTCTGATCACCCAGCTCTTCGGCGAGAGAATGTATATTTCGAACGCAACCGGATGCTCGTCCATCTGGGGCGGCTCGGCTCCCGCTACTCCTTACACCGTCAACCGTGAGAGCGGATTCGGTCCCGCATGGGGCAACTCGCTCTTCGAGGATAACGCAGAGCACGGCCTCGGTATCTACCTCGGTCAGAAGACGATTCGCAACCGCCTGATCGGCTACGTTGAGGAGCTTGCTTCCAAGATTGAGGATGCTGACAAGAAGGCAATCGTTGACGAGTACCTTGCAACCAAGGACAACGGCAAGCAGAACGGCGAGGCAACCAAGAAGCTCGTCGCAATGCTTGAGGCTTGCGATTGCGACTGCGAGCTCAAGAACAAGATTCTTGCCGAGAAGTCCTACCTCTCGAAGAAGTCGGTCTGGATCTTCGGCGGCGACGGATGGGCATACGATATCGGCTTCGGCGGCCTTGATCACGTGCTTGCTTCGGGCGAGGACGTGAACGTCATGGTCTTTGACACCGAGGTTTACTCGAACACCGGCGGTCAGGCATCGAAGGCCTCCAACGTCGGTCAGGTTGCACAGTTCGCGGCAGCAGGTAAGTCGATCGGCAAGAAGGATCTTGCACAGATCGCCATGTCCTACGGCTACGTTTATGTTGCACAAATCGCAATGGGCGCTGATCCCGCTCAGACCGTTAAGGCAATTGCAGAGGCAGAGGCTTATCCCGGACCCTCGCTCATCATCGGCTACGCTCCCTGTGAGATGCACAGCATCAAGGGCGGTATGGCAAACTGCCAGGCAGAGATGAAGAAGGCGGTCGAGGCAGGCTACTGGCAGATGTTCCGCTTCAACCCCGCACTGAAGGCAGAGGGCAAAAATCCCTTCTCGCTCGACAGCAAGGAGCCGACGGCGGACTACCAGGCATTCATCATGGGTGAGGCTCGCTATGCACGCCTTGCTCAGGCATTCCCCGAGAGAGCCAAGGAGCTCTTTGCAAAGGCAGAGGCGAATGCCAAGGCGAAGTACGAGCGTCTGAAGAAGCTCGGAGATTTCTACGCATAATCCCCCCGAAAAGGGCGGCGGCTCGGGCAATACTGTCCGAGCCGCCTTTTTTGTGTGGCTTGCATCTTTGGCGAGACCGAAAAAATCCGAGGGAGCACATCCTAAAAAGCTTATACAAAGCAAAAATCTCACTTTAGGTAAGCTTTTAAGGTTGAAATCCTTCGGATTTCTTTATTTTATCTCGGATTTTTTCTACCGCCGTTTGCACCCTCTCGCGGTATACAGATACGGCTTCGGGTCGCAAACGGCGCTTCTCTCCCGAAATCTGCCGCGCCATGGCTGCGCATTCGGCAAGATTGAAATTTTACAAAAAGCTCTTTCAAACTCGCCTCTTCTGTGCTATAATACAAGGGAAGATGAAAGGGAGGGGAAGAAGATGCAGACGAAAGCAGAGGGAGCGCCTCGAAGGATCGCATCCTTTTCGGTCGATCACGACTACATTACCCCCGGCGTTTATCTCTCGCGCGTCGACGGCGACGTTTACACCTACGATCTCCGTACGCGCCGTCCGAACGCGGGGGACTATATGGA
>JAZNFP010000056.1:0-4632 GCA_045576095.1 Eubacteriales bacterium | reverse complement strand
CCGCTTGCTTTTGATGGAAAGAGGATTGACGGGCGGGGCGCCTTACGGCAGAACGATCGAGCCAAAGACGTCAAGGGCGTAGTCACGCGAGCGGAGAAGCGCGGCGAGCGCGTGCGAGTCGCAGGGCAGCTCGCGGCTTCGCAGAAGGCAGCATCCCTCGTGCCCCGGATGGTGAAAATCGGTGCCGCCCGTGACGAGCAGGGGGGCTTCGCTTGCCATGCGCGCGGCAAGTGCAACGCGCGAATTGTGCCCGGGATGCAGATTAAAGACCTCGATGCCGTCAAGGAGACAGAGCGGCATATCGGTCATGCGGTTTCGCTTCGGATGTGCCTGGATCAGAAGCATTCCTTTTTGCTTGTATTCGCTTGAAAAGCGCGCAAGACCGAGCGGAAGAGCCTCGCAGATCCCCAAAAGATCGTCCTCGTCGATTCCGAAAAGAAGATAGTCGTTGGCGTTTTCGGCAAAACGGATCTCGGCGCCGAGGATTGCCCGGATCCCTGCCGCCTCGGCATGGAATCGGAACTCACAAAACGCCTTTGCATAGGCGTCGGCAAACGCCTCGGACGACTCGACGGTGAGATGCTCGGGGGTGAAATGATTGGTCAGGACAATCGCGTGAACGCCGATGCTTCGGTAGGTCTCAACGAGTTGTGCAGGGGAGAACTCGCTGCAGGGGCTGATCGGATAGGTATGCGCGTGCAGCTCGGTTTTATAGGGGTATTCACGCAAAAGCTTTTCCTTGATCTCGTACGTCACGGCTTGCCTCTCGCTTTCATAGGTGCTGTTTACATGATACATCAAAAGGACGGCAAATGCAATACCCTTGCCCGAGTTTTTCGCCCGAATGCTTGATTTTCGTCGGATTCTGTGCTATCATAAGCCCAAGGACCCGAAGAAAAGGAGAAATGTAAAAATGGATTGGCAAGCAATTTTAGACTCTCTTGTCGCGTGGGGAACGACGGCAGGCGTGAGACTGCTCATCGCTCTTGCTGTACTGTTTATTACCTTTAAGATTGTCAACCGCATCGCAAGAAGAATCGAGCGCTCGGGCAACCGCGAGAATGCCGACAAGACCATCATGCGGACCGCGGCGTACGTTTTCAAGGTCGGCATGAAGATCGTGATTCTCGTTTGCCTTGTCGGATACGTCGGGATTGACACCAGCGGACTGACAGCGCTGATTACCTCGCTCGGCGTCTGCATCGGTCTTGCGGTCAACGGTGCGCTCTCCAATCTTGCGGGCGGCGTCTTGATCATTCTGACCCGTCCCTTCCGCATCGACGATTATATTGAGGCGGAGGGATATTCGGGAACCGTTGAGGATATTCACCTGACCAATACCAAGCTTCGCACCTCGGACAACAAGGTGATCTTTATTCCGAACGGCCTTCTGTCCGCAACCACCGTCGTTAATTACTCGATGAAGGATACTCGGCGCGTGGACGAGGTCTTTTCGGTTTCCTATTCGAGCGATTTCCAAAGGGCAAAGCAGATTCTGCTTGAGCTTTATGAAGCCCACCCCCTCGTTTTGAAGGACCCCGCTCCCTTTGTTCGAGTCAGCGAGCACGCGGCATCCTCGATCAATATTGCCGCCCGCGTTTGGGTCAAGAGCGTCGATTATCATACCGTCAAGCATGACCTGCTTGAGTCGGTTCTTGCACGCTTTGACGCCGAGGGGATCGAGGTTCCCTTCGAGCAGCTGGACGTGCGCGTTCGGCACGACTGAGCCTCGGTCTCGGGCGATCGTTCCGTATAAAAGGAAAAGCATATAAAAGGCTTTTGGAGTACAGTAAGGGGGATTCACAGATGTTGGTACAAAGAATTGCGGGAAGAGGGCAGGTCGCCGAACGGTACGTCGACTCGTTTTTGTCGATGGTTCGCGACAACCCCGGCTCGTGCGACGAGGTGTGGTTTGCGAGCCTGTACGGATATCCCGGGATTGAAAAGCATCGGGAGCTGGCGGAAAAGATGCTTTTGTCGGCAGAGAAATTCAGGAGCGCGGGGATTCGCATCTCGCTTCAGATCAGTAACACGGTCGGGCACGGCGAGTATATCTCCAAGCGCGATTGCACGGGGCTTGTGTACCCGAACTCACCTGTTCGCACGCTCGTCAGCTGGGATGGAACGAAGGCGGGGCATTGCTTTTGCTGGCGCGATCGCTTCTTCAAGGACTACATTTTGGAGTCGATTCGGGCGTATGTTCCGCTGAAGCCCGACGTTATCTGGTTTGACGACGATTTCCGCCCCAACCACCATTCTCCCATCACCTTCGGCTGCTTTTGCGACGACTGTATCTCTGAGTTCGGGCGGGAGCAGGGAAGGACCTTTACGCGAAAGGAGCTGGTACGCGAGCTGAACGAGGGCGATCTTTCGGTCCGCCGCGCCTTCATTGAGTTCACCAAGAGAGGGCTTGCCGACTTTATGCGCGAGTGCTGTGAGCTCATTCATCGGGAGCTTCCCGACACGCGCGTCGGGCTTCAGCAGGGGACGATGGGGGGCTTCGTCGGAAATTCTGGCAACTACTACTTGTACGAGACCATCTACCGCGTGACGGGGCATCCGGCGCTTTCCCGTCCGGGCGGCGGCGCCTATACCGATCACGATCCTCTCGCCTTTATCCGAAAGGGCAATGAGATTGAAAGGCAGATCCGTGAGTGTCCTCCCGAGACCGTAGATTTCCTTCCCGAGATTGAGAACCTGCCCTATGTTGCCTATGGCAAGAGCGCAACCGGCACATGCTTTGAAACCACGCTGTATCTTGCGCTCGGCGCGAGCGGAATGACATATGCCATGATGATGGATGCGAACGAGGAGGACGGATTCTACCGTCGGGAGCTTGAGCTCTTTTCGCTGCATCGTCGGTATTGGGAGACGCTTGCCTCTGTCAATGCAAAAAGCGTGCAGTGCGGTATCAACGCCGTTTACCCCGACGGCAGATGGGCGGTTCGCTCGCAGACTCCCTTCTTCTATGCCGAGAGCGACCGCGCCGAGGAGAGCGTTTTGCGATATATCGGGCTTCCGATCTCCTATCGGCGCACCTCTGACGGCGTGCAGCTTTTGCACGGCAGCGATGCCGACCGCATCTCGGACGAGACGGTCCGGGAGCTGCTGGGAAAGCCGCTGCTTACCGATGCCGAAACGATCGAAAAGCTCACGGCGCGGGGTTATACCTTCGATATCTCGGTTGAGCGGATTGACACGCTCCGCTTAAACGAGATTGCCACCGATCATACCGTCAATCGCGGCGTTCCCGAGCGTAACCGCGTCTGGTCGGGGCGCTTTGCGGGCAAGCGAGAGGGCTATCGGATGATTGCCAAAAGCGATAGCGTTGAGGCGATCGGAACATATATCGGCGCCTCGGAGGATGCAGGAGCGCTTGCGACGGTGGTCTTTACTACGGAGCTTGGCGCCAAGTGGGCGGTGTTCGGCTTTGATCTCTGGAACCGCACCGTCAGCATCGCAAGACGGAATCAGATATTCAGCATCGCTTCGTATATCGGCGGCAAGGAGATTGACGCCGTGATGATCGACGGCTTTTCATCGCTCGTTTTGCCGCGCACTTACCCGAACGGCAGCCTCGCCTCGGTCAGCGTTGTCAACTGCACGCCCGGAGAGAGCGGGGAATACCGACTTCGCACCTCGGCTCCCGAGGGCAAGACGGCGCACTATATGACCCAGTACGGACGGACGGCAGAGCTGACGGTTGGCAAGGACGGCGTGCTTGCGATGCCCTCGCTTTCGGCGTGGAGCGTCGGTACGGTCTTCTTCGAGGAGTAAGCCGACATAACCGAATGAAAAGCTCCGCTTCAAATTCACTTGCATTTGAAGCGAAGCTTTTTGTTTTTGAGATGATCTCAACCGATCGGAGGCGGAAGTCCCATATGCTTCTCCTTTTCTTTTTTAAAGGGTGCGTGTATTTTTCGCGGCGCATTTTTGTTCCAAAACCAAATTGTCAGATGAAATTTCCCACCTTTGATTGTAACACAAATGCATTCAATTGTCAACATATGTATTCAATAATACGAGAATCCCGTTATACAATACTCTTGAGGTGATCGTATGACGCAAGAATATTTGGATCCGATCGTTGTGGGAGAGGCTATCGCGTATTACCGGAGAAAGAAGAGGGTCTCTCAGGAGGTGCTCAGCGGACTTGCCGATATCGGCAGAACGCACCTGAGCGCGATCGAGCGGGGAGAGAGAAAGCCGACGCTTGAAACCCTGTACCGCATCTGCTGTGCGCTCGGGGTCAACATGAGCGAGGTCATATCCGAGGTCGAGAGACGGCTGCGCGAAAGTGAAAACGAACGGCGTTAGCCCGTCTTTGCCAAGAGGTAAAAAGCAATTCTGCGATTCTTGGGAGCTTCTTTGCTTTCGTACATGAATTGTTCATATTTACCTGCTATACTATAGCAGTCGATCAGAGGATCGATACGGGCCATTAGCTCAGTTGGTTAGAGCTCCCGGCTCATAACCGGTTGGTCCCGGGTTCGAGTCCCCGATGGCCCACCAACAGAAAAAGCACCCCTCGTGGGTGCTTTTTCTTTTGGGGTGTCTCGCCGAGGACTCACCGCCGAAGGCGGAGAGTCCCGAAAATCGAGTGAAGCGCATCTGCAAGCTCGCTTGCAAGGG
>JAZNFP010000055.1:0-89818 GCA_045576095.1 Eubacteriales bacterium | reverse complement strand
TAAACGAATTTACCTTTTTTGCGATAATTTGTTTTTGCGGTGATAACAGGCTCATTCCCACTCGCTTAAATTAGCATTATATGGAGTGAATTTAGGTCTTTTAACATAGTTTTTCTGGGGATTTGACTGCCTTTTTCCGCTTCGTCTATGGAGTCTCTGCAAAAACGGGATCAAATTGGTATCAACGATATCGTCCGGAAAGCACGGCTTTTTTACGTTATTCATTATACCATAAAATCAGAATAAATACAAGAGGTTTTGCAAATATCATATATAAGAAGAATTATCAATCTGATATGCTAATTACGCAGAAATAATATCCATCAATTTCATAATAATATAATGTATTCTCAGGAATATCGCGCTTCTTTTCTGTTAAAACGAACCCTACCTCCCGAGGTGCAAAATATATCTCGTATTCATAAAGCTTATCGACTTGAATATCCGTCACATTCAAATTGTTGTGATATTCTCCGTTTAATTGGTAGAGAGTATGCAAATCAAGTTTCCCATCTGCCTCTACCAAAAATAGCGAATCTATGGTCATCATATAGGTTTCGTCTGCATAATCAGAATAAATATAAAAATATCCCAAAACTTGATATTCTTCGTATTCGTCTTCAATCGTTTTTTCTATTTGAGCAACATAGTTCAAATCCTTGTCTTTTTGCTTAGGAGAATCTAATTGAGTAAGGATTATTCCCACAAGTATAAGAAGGATACCTACGCAATAAGCAATACGCACGGAAATTTTTACTTTGCGATTAGATTTCACATGATGATTTTCCGTGACCTCTAACCGTTCGGGCGCTGTTTCTTCAAGGGTTCCGTTAATATATTCAAGCTGTTTTTGAGCAAGTACTGAAAGAACAAGCTTTGGTGCTTTTTCCTTAATACTTTCAAAAAGTACAACGGCTTCATCGATGTCACCCTTCGTTCGTTTTGTGACAGCTAATTGATATTGACGTATGAGAGCAAAATATGTTCTGCTTTTCTTTTCAGAATATTTTTCAATGCTTTCTTCCAAGAGAGCGCAGACCGACACATAGTCAGCATCAGAAAATTTACGATAAAATTTGTACGCCTCTTTATTTTGCTTTGAAAGTTTTATGTTTGGGTTGTACTTAAAATAGTTATCAATTTGATCAAGAGACTCCTTTAATCCTTCATAATCTCCACGTTCAAAGCAAATGCGGCAGAGAAACAGATGACCGAAAACTCTTTGCCGAACATTTTTGTGCTGCATCAGAATAGAAGAAATGATATTGTATGCAGCTTGATAATTACCAATCGCAAAATACAAATTCAGCTTATAGGAATAATGAACAAAAAACGGTTTTGCATTGATGATAGCGGCATATTTCTCGGCATCAAGTTCTTTCCACAGTGAAGACATAACCGTTGCTCGTACGGCAAAGTTGATCGCTATTCTCATATATATCAGGAAGCATACAAAACAGACTATCACCCAAAGAGATTCTTTGATAAGCCAAATCGGTATCAGCAACGGAAGCGTTAGAAGAAGGGATAAAATATAGTATGAGGCAATCGCTTTTTTTGCAGCTGTGTTTTTCATATTGGCCCCCTTTATCTGTAATCTTCGCACGCCTTCTCAAGAAGAAGAAAATCGTTGCAGCGCTTGGCGAGAAATGAAGCATCGCCGTCCTTGATTTTAATCTTATATACGTTCTGCGCGTTCTTCCGAATCTTCTCTTGGATTGACTTGATATAACGGTACTCGGCGAGAAGCAAAGCGCGGTAGTTCGGATCTCGCTCATTTCTGATGTCAACGTACTTGGCTTCGCTCAGCGGCACCGGAAACATATTGTTAAGGTTGATAACGGCATAGTCCTTGATCTTAATAAAATCAAGTCCTTCCTTCATCAGCTTGTGCTTGTTCTTAAATGAAGAAAGCGGAGCGAAGTAATCAAAGCCGTTGATTTGTAAAACGATACCGATATATTTTCGCTCGTTCTTTTGCCCGGATTTCTTGTTCTGAAAGAGATGCGGAGCATATGCAGAGAGATATGTAATATAGCTTGTGTTAATTTCGTAAAGCTTAAGATTGTCCACCACGTCCCCCTAAAAAGCAAATGAGGGCAAGTGTGCCTTGCCCTCATCACATAACTTTCGCATTCTGAGTAGCGAAACACTCACTTGTAACTTTCTTGAAAGAACCAAGAGAAGTTCGCTTAGTAAGTTTCTCACTTAGGGCTGAGATACACCCACATTTATATTATATCCTTTTTCTGCTGTTTTGTCAATACAAATGGATATTTTCAATAAATCAACGACAAAAATTTTCACATTCCTGCCGTTGTTTATTATTCTCTTTGGTATCAAAACGGTATCAAAAATCCGTTTGAAGTGCCGAAATCCCTTGATATATAAGGCTTTTTCGACTTGCGTTTATTATTCCCATTCAATCGTTCCGGTAGGCTTCGGGGTGAGATCGTACAGCACGCGGTTGATGCCCTCGACCTCTGCCGTGATGCGGCTCGTGATCTTCGAAAGAACCGGGTAGGGGATCTCCTCGATGGAGGCGGTCATGGCATCCTTGGTATTGACGGCGCGGATGATGGCGGGCCAGCCCTCGTATCTCGAGTCGTCCTTGACACCGACGCTCTTCATGTCGGGCACGACGACGAAGAACTGCCAAACGCGCTCCGCAAGCCCCGATTTGTCAAACTCGTCGCGCAGAATGGCGTCTGCCTCGCGAAGCGCTGCAAGACGGTCGCGCGTGATCGCGCCAAGGCAACGCACGCCAAGTCCGGGGCCGGGGAACGGCTGACGGTAAACCATTGCGTGGGGAAGACCGAGCGCCTCGCCGACGACGCGCACCTCGTCCTTAAAGAGCAACTTGAGGGGCTCAACGAGCTCAAACTTCAGATCCTCGGGCAGACCGCCGACGTTGTGGTGCGACTTGACTGCCCTCTTGCCCTCTGCTTGCTTGACGCTCTCGAGGATATCGGGGTAGATCGTTCCCTGTGCCAGAAACTCAACGCCCTCAAGACGTCTTGCCTCGTCGGCAAAGACCTCGATGAACTCCCGTCCGATGATCTTTCTCTTCTTCTCGGGATCGGATACGCCTGCAAGAAGATCGAGGAAGCGGTCGGTTGCATCCACGTAAACAAGGTTGGCGTCAAGCGTTTTGCCGAAGATCTCGAGGACTGCCTCGGATTCGCCCTTGCGCATCAGACCGTGATTGACGTGCACGCAGACGAGCTGCTTGCCGATTGCCTTGATGAGCAGCGCGGCAACCACCGAGGAGTCAACGCCGCCCGAGAGGGCAAGCAGTACCTTTTTGTCTCCGACCTGCTTTTGAACAGCGGACACCTGCTCGTTGATGAAGGCGTCGGCAAGGGCCTTGGTCGTAATTCTTTGCATGGTTTCGGGGCGCTTATTGGGATCCATTTTGTTTTCCTCCGTCCGTTTGAAATCAACTGCTCGGCAGTGCCCGAGCATACGGGTCTTTTAATGGTATATATTTTAGCACAAGGCCGGGCAAACGGCAATATTTTTTTCGAAAAAATTTATCGTTTTTTTCGATTTTTTTTACTTGCACGGAGCAATCGGCAGCGGCATATCCTCTAAAGAGAAAAGGAGGAAGACTATGCTTGTCACTAAACCCTACAACCGCGAGCGCGCCGTCGAGTATGCGAGAAAATGGGCGTTTTCGCGCAACCCCCTGTTCAACGATTACACGGGGATCGGCGGAAATTGCACCAACTTTGTCTCACAAAGCCTGTACGCAGGCTCCTGCACGATGAATTATACCCCGATTTTCGGATGGTATTACCTATCCGACACCGAACGGACGGCATCCTGGTCCGGCGTGCAGTTTTTCTACAATTTTTTGACAGAAAATCAAGGCGTCGGGCCGTTTGGGCGCGAGGTCGGTCCCGACGAGGTGGAGGTCGGCGACGTCATTCAGCTCGGCAGAACCGAGAGCGGCTATTACCACACCCTGCTCGTCGTCGGCTTTGCCGAGGGGGTTCCGCTCATTGCGGCACAGAGTGACGATGCCCTCGACCGTCCGCTCGACACCTATACCTACGACTTTGCAAGGTATCTCAAGGTCGACGGCGTGCGTCTTCGCGTTGAGAGCACGGAGGATTGCTTCGATTCGCTTTATAACGGCGTGGCGATCATTCCAAGCGAAACGGTTTAACCCATCGTCAGCTCGTAGAGCGAAAGCAGCTCCTCTTCGATTTCGTTTTTGCGCGTGTCGATTTCGGCGGCTCGGACATAGTTCTGCGCGGCAGAGCTGTAAAGCTCGGTCTCGAGTGCGGCAAGCTCGTCCTCGAGCTCGGCGACGCGCCGCTCGGCACGCTCGCGCCGCCGCTCGGCGGCGCGGCGCTCGGCGTTCTCGCGCTTTTTCTGCTCGTAAAGGAGCTTGGCGTCGCTTTCAAGCTTTTCCTCGTGCGCCGCCGTCGGTCTTGCGGCGGCGCGCAGGCGGAGATATTCGCCGTACGCCGAGTCGCTTTCGAGAAGCGAATAATCGACGAGTCCGCCCTCGGCGGCGCGGTCGAGCTCAATGATGCGCGTTGCCGTGCGGTCGATGAAATAGCGGTCGTGCGAAACGGCGATCACCGTTCCGTCAAAGGCGGCGATTGCGCTCTCAAGCGCCTCGCGCGAGCCGACGTCAAGATGGTTGGTCGGCTCGTCGAGAATCAGAAGCGAGACGCGGCGGAGCATAAGCTTGGCAAGCGTCAGGCGCGCGCGCTCCCCTCCCGAGAGGGTCGAGATCTGCTTGAAGACGTCCTCTCCGCAGAACAGGAAGAGGGCAAGGATCCCTCGGATCTCGCCGTCGGTTTTTGATGGATAGGCATCGCGCAGCTCGGAAAAAACGGTTTTCGAGTCGGAGAGATCGCGGTTTTCCTGGTCGTAATACCCGACCGTAATCCCATGCCCGAGGTCAACGAATCCCGCGTTGGGAGTCAGTCTCCCTGCGAGAAGCTTCACAAGAGTCGATTTTCCGCAACCGTTTGCCCCGAGCAGGAGCACGCGCTCGCCGCGGCGAACGCGGAAGCTGACGCCCGAAAGAAGCGGCGCCCCCGTGTAGGAGAACGTAAGCTTCCGAGCACCGATCACGTCGTTTGCCTTGGCGCCGTCTGCCGTAAAGGACATACGGATTTCGCGTGGCGGCGGAGGTGCGAGCTCTATCCTTTCCATGCGGTCAAGCTGCTTTTGCTTGGAACGGATGGTCACGAAGTTGTGCTCCTGACCGCAGCGGCGCTGGAATTCGATGTTTGCCTCTATTTTGGCGATTTCCTTTTGCTGCTCCTTGTATCGGTGCGCAAGCGAAGCGCGGTCGCGCTGTGCCTGCGCCTTTGCCGCCGAGTAGCTCCCCTCGTAGAGCATCGCGCGGCGGTGCTCGATCGACAGGGTTCTTTTCGTCGTGCGGTCGAGAAAGTATCGGTCGTGGGAGATGACGAGGAGCGTTTTCTTGTATCCCTGCAGGTACTCCTCGAGCCAGGTGAGCGCGTCGATATCGAGATGGTTGGTCGGCTCGTCGAGCAGGAGAATATCCGGCTCTCTTGCCAGCAGTCTTGCGAGAGCAAGGCGGGTGTGCTGACCGCCGCTCAATTTTGACACGGGAGCGGAAAGCAGCTCCTCGCAAAAGCCGAGGCGAAGAAGCGTGCTTCGGCATCTTCCGCGAAATTCAAGACCGCCCCCTTCAGAGAAGCTGCGATGCAGGCGCTCAAGCCGCGCTCCTGCGGCAAGTGCCTGCTCGGTATCAAGCAGCGGAAGCTGCGACTCAAGCTCGGCGATCTCGCATTCGACGTCGAGCAGCTCGGGGAATGCCGAGTACATATATTCGAGAACCGTCGTCTCGCCAAGCGGCGAGAGATCGGTATTCTGCTCGAGCATACCGACCGTTTTTCCGTGCATCACCGTCACCGAGCCGCTGTCGGGGGTGTATTTCCCCGTGAGCAGGCAAAAGAGCGAGGTCTTGCCCGCGCCGTTGACGCCGATCACGCCGACGGCGTCGCCCTCGTTGACGCCGAAGGTGACGCCCGAGAGCACCGTCGTTCCCCCGAAGGAGAGCGACAGCTCTGAGGTGCTGAGAATAATCATGCCGTTTCCTTTTTCCTTGCGATCATGTGTGTGCCTCTCTCAGAATCCGAACAAGCGCCTCGAATTCCGATGGCAGGGGCACCTCGAACGTCATTTCGAGCCCGGTCCTCGGGTGTGTAAAGGTGAGCCTTTTGGCGTGCAGGCACTGCCCGTCGATGAGCTGCGCGTGCCGTTTTTCAAAGGGGGTGGTGCCACCGCCGTAAACGGTATCCCCGACGAGGGGATGCCCGAGCGTTGACAGATGTACGCGGATCTGATGGGTGCGCCCCGTTTCGAGCCGAAGAATCAGATAGGTGATCTGACCGAAGCGCTCGGCGACCCTGTAATGCGTCACGGCGCGGCGCGCGTTTTGCCCGTCGCGGATAACCGCCATCCTCTTGCGATCGGTCGGATGCCGCCCGATCGGAAGATCGACCGTTCCCGTATCGGCAGAAAAGCCGCCCAGGGCGAGCGCGTGGTACTCGCGCACGATCTCGTGCCGCTCCAGCGCCCCGGCAAGCGCCCTGTGTGTCTCGTCGTTTTTGGCGACGACGAGCAGTCCGCTCGTGAGCTTGTCAATGCGGTGCACGATCCCGGGGCGGAGCTTGCCGCCGATTCCGGAGAGCTCGCCTCTGCAATGATAGAGCAGGGCGTTCACGAGCGTTCCGTTCGGGTTGCCTTGGGCGGGGTGAACGACCATGCCGCTTGGCTTATTGATGACGAGAAGGTCGCCGTCCTCGTAGACGACGTCGAGCGGAATCGGCTCGGGGATTGCGTCAATCTCCTCGGGCTCGGGGAGCTCAAGGTCGATCCGATCCCCGTCGGAGAGGGGGGTTTTCTTCTGCGCGGGCTTTCCGTTAAGCAAAACCGCGCCCTGCTCGATCAGACGGGCCGCCGCCGAGCGCGAGAGCCCCGCCGCCGTGGCGAGATAGCTGTCAAGGCGTGCGCCGTCGGCACGCTCGTCACAGAGAAGAGTCATTTTCGAGCTCCTTTTTTTTTGGCTCGGCGAGGATTGCAAGGACGAGCAGTCCCGCGCCGACGCAGACGAGCGAATCGGCAAAATTGAATACGGCGAAGTTGATCAGCGTGAAGTCGATGAAGTCAACGACGTATCCGAGCGCCGTGCGGTCGATCATGTTGCCGATGCCGCCCGAGACGATCATGCCGAGGGCGACGGTGCCGAGATAGGTGTACCGCTTGGCAAAAAAGAAGAAATAGACGAGCAGAGCCGAGAGCGCCGCGGTCGAGACTCCCATAAAGACCCAGCGGCTGTCGGCGAGCATTCCGAAGGCGGCACCGCGGTTCTCAACGTAGGTCAGGTGCAGAACCCCCCGCCAGAGCGGGAAAGAGACGATGGGCTTCAGATGACGTACGGCAAGCAGCTTCGTCAGCTGATCGAGCACGATTCCAACGGTGACAACGGAGGCAAATAAAAGCTTGCAGATCGTTTGTTTTTTCATAGGTCACCCGATGATTGGCAGAGAGTAGGTTACCAGCGTAATGAGCAGGTAGGTCGCCATAAAGGACAGATCGAGCGGCAGCCCCTCCAGCGCGCGGAAGCGAGAGAGGAGAATGCGCATCGGCAAAATCACAGGCTCGGTCAGAAGGAGCAGAAACGCACCGATCCCCCCCTCCTCGTCAAAGCCGAGAAGCGACAGGATCATGCGCAGGAGCATGGCGAGCTGCACGGTTCCGAGCGCGAGCAGAACGGTCCGCGAAAGAATGATTGCTACGGTTTCCAAGACGGTTTTGACCTCTTTTCAGAATTCGGGATCGGCACCGCCGATGCCGCGATGGGTTTCGCTGACGTCAACGCTGCTCGGGGAGACGATATAGGTGGTACCCGACACGCGCTTGATGTTGCCCTTGATGCAGTAGGCAACGCCGCTGACGAAATCCATCAGACGTCGGCAGAGCGCCGGCTCGGTTGCCTCAAGGTTGAGAAACACCGTTCTGCCCGCGAGCAGATGATCGGCAATCTGCGCGACCTCGGAAAAGGACTTCGGATAGATCACCTTCAGCTCCATGCTTCCGCCGCCGATGTTCAGGGTCGAGCCGGGCTCCTTTTCGGGAGCGTCCTCGGGCAAAACGACGGCAGAGGGCGTCGGAACCGGCTCTGCATCGTAATAATCGTTTGCCGAGAAGGTCGAAACGTTGGTTTTCTTAAACAGACTCATTTGCATTTCCTTCCTTTTCCGGGAGTTTTTTGATGTTCTTCACGGTTAACGCTCAAAGAGCGCGCGTCCGACGCGAACCGTCGTTGCGCCCACCTCGGCGGCAATTTCAAAGCTTTCGCTCATGCCCATCGAGAGCACGGGCGCGGCGTTTTTGTCAAATCTTCCGAGGCGGACGAGCTCCTGCCAGAGCGCGCGCGTTTCGCAGAAGCATTCGCGCAGAGCGCCCGACTCGCGGGTGGCGGGTCCCATCGTCATCAGTCCGACGACCGAAAGGGCGGGGAACGCCGAGAGCTCGGCGGCAAAATCAAGCACCTGATCGGGCAGAAATCCGCCCTTTGCCGTCTCGCGCGCCGAGTTGACCTCGATCAGGGCTCGCGTGACGGTGCCGCGGGCGCGGCCGATGCGGTCGAGCTCGGCGGCAAGACGGAGACTGTCGAGCGACTGCACGAGCCGTACCGCGCCGACGACGTATTTGCATTTGTTGGTCTGAAGCGAGCCGATCAAATCGAAGACGGGGGGCGCCTTGAGCTCCGAGACGAGCGCGAGCCTCTCGCGCAGAAGCTGCACGCGGTTTTCCGCCAGGTTGGCAAGCCCGAGACCCGCCAGAGCGAGCACCTCGTCCGGCGCGGCGCTTTTCGTCACGCCGATCAGCTCGGGCACGGCATGCCCTCCGCGAGCGGCCGCCGCCGCAAGACGCTCTCTGACCGAGCGCAGATTTCTCTCCATGTAGCTGTAATCGTTCAAGTTGAAAACCCTCAATCGCTGTATGCGTTCTCTCGTTTACGGACTGTTTATTATGGTATTATACCACAGTGTGGAAAATAATTGCAAGACTTTTTGGGAAAATGGAGCGGATCGGGGGCTGAAAAATCGTCCGCCGCCCTCTTTTTTCGTCGAAAAGGTCGATGCGCGGTCGAAACTTCGCTTCCCCTGCTTGACATTTTTGCTCGCGCGCGATATAATATGATGTATCTTTTTGGAAAGGAACCCCCGATTTCGATGAAAAAACGATTCCTTGCGCTCTCGCTCTGCCTGCTCTGCCTGCTCTGCCTGCTCGGCATCGTTTCCTGCGGCGGTAAGGCCCCGGGAGAAACGACGCCGCTCCAAACGACGCCGCCCCAGGCGATGTCGCCCGAGTATCCGGCTGCCTATATCGGCTTCCCCTATCATGACGCCGAGATCTCGGAGTATGCGAGCATTTCTGCCGATGCGTATGCTTCGCTTTCGGTGGCGATGGACGCGACCGAGGGGGACGTTGACGACTATATTGCCGCGCTTCTCGCCGAGCATCCCATTGAATTAACCGTAACCGACCGTCCCGTCGAGGTGGGCGACGCGATCTATCTCTACTACGAGGGAAGCATCGACGGCGTGCTCTTTTCGGGCGGCTCGAATATGGAGGACGACGAACCGTACGGGCTTGAGATCGGCTCAGGGAGCTTTATTGCCGGCTTCGAGGAGGCACTTGTCGGGCTGATTCCCGAAGAAACGCTGTCGGAAAGAACCTACATCGACGTTACCTTCCCGAGCGATTATCACGCTGCGGATCTTGCGGGGAAGGCGGCGAGGTTCGAGGTGCAGATCGTTTCGATCATTGAAGGCTACGAGCAGCGAACCGAGCTGACTCCCGAGTTCCTTGCCGAGCTCGGCTTTGAGACGGAGGAGAGCGACGCCGTTGCCGCCTACCGTTCCGAGGTTCTGGCCGGTCTGCGTGCCGAGATCGTCAAGGAGTACGACGCGATTCTTGAAAAAAAGCTGCTTGAGCTCGTTTACGGGGCGCTGTCGGTTATCCGACTGCCCGAGACCGAGCTTGCCCGTCAGCGCGAGCTCATCCTGGACGACATCGAATACAATTTTGAATACTACAATTACCTGTATAACGCGTATTACGGTGTTGACGCATTCGCTTCGCTTGAGGAGTGCGTGCTTTGGTACCTCGGGCTTGAGGACGGCGAAGACTGGTCTGCCGAGCTTGACCGTCTCGCCGCCGAAAACGTCAGGAAAACGCTTTTTCTCTACGCGATCGCCGAGAACGAGGGAATCGTGATCTCCGAGGCGCGCTTTTTCGAGGTGCTTGCCGAGCTCGCCGACGAATACCGTGCCGATGCCGCCGAGATCATCCGCGACTGGGGAGCGGACATCGTTTACGACGAGGCGATTTATGCGGCGGTTGCCGAGCTTCTCGTCTCGCGTGCAACGATCGATAACGGCGCTTTGCCGCTTGGGAACGGCTAAATATTCACTTTATTCAGAATATTCCGAATAAATATTCATTAAAATTGAAAAGTTACCCAAAAAAATCGGTATGAAAAGCGTAGGAAAATGTGCAATTCATCGGTTTTTGCCTAAAATACGAAAAAGGTCTTGACAAACCGAGCGAGATCGTGCATAATTATACGCAGAAAATAAAAACGCGCCAAAGAGCGCAAAGGAGTATGAAATGCTGGATAAGTCGAAAATCAAAAAGGTTGTTCTTGCGTATTCGGGCGGGCTGGACACCTCGATCATCATTCCGTGGTTGAAGGAGAACTACAATAACTGCGAGGTCATTGCCGTTTCGGGTGACGTCGGGCAGGGAACCGAGCTTGACGGACTTGAGGAGAAGGCGAAGAAGACCGGTGCCTCGAAGCTCTATGTGGAGGACCTGAAAAAGGAGTTCGTCGAGAATTACGTTTTCCCGACCCTGAAGGCAGGCGCGAAGTACGAGAGCGATTATCTGCTCGGTACCTCCTTTGCCCGTCCCGTGATTGTCAAGAGAATCGTTGAGATTGCGCTTGCAGAGGGCGCCGACGCCATCTGCCACGGTTGTACCGGCAAGGGCAACGATCAGGTTCGCTTTGAGCTGACCATCAAGGCGTTTGCGCCGCACATGGCGATCATCGCTCCCTGGCGCGAGTGGGACATCAAGTCGCGCGACGAGGAGATTGACTACGCCGAGGCGCACGATATTCCCCTGAAGATCAACCGCGAGACCAACTACTCGAAGGACAAGAACCTCTGGCATCTCTCGCACGAGGGCCTTGATCTGGAGGACCCCGCAAACGAGCCTGAGTACACGAAGCCCGGCTTCCTTGAGATGGGCGTTGCTCCCGAGCAGGCACCCGATACGCCTACCTATGTCAAGATCTCCTTTGAGAAGGGCGTTCCGGTTGCGCTCGACGGCGTGAAGATGGACGGCGTTTCGCTCATTTATAAGCTCAACGAGATCGGCGGTGCCAACGGCATCGGTCTTGCCGATATCGTCGAGAACCGTCTCGTCGGCATGAAGAGCCGCGGCGTATACGAGACGCCCGGCGGATCGATCCTTTACCGCGCGCATCAGGTGCTTGAGACGCTCTGCCTTGACCGCGACACGCAGCATTACAAGGAGCTCGTTGCCGCGAAGTTCGCCGAGCTGGTTTACTTCGGACAGTGGTTCACGCCCCTGCGCGAGGCGCTCTCGGCATTCGTGGACAAGACCCAGGAGACCGTGACCGGTGACGTGACTCTGAAGCTCTACAAGGGCAATATGATCAACGCCGGCGTTACCTCGCCCTACTCGCTCTACGACGAGGACATCGCAACCTTCGCCGAGGACCACGTGTACGACCAGAAGGACAGCGCGGGCTTCATCAACCTCTTCGGCCTTCCGATTCAGGTGAAGGCAATGCTGAAGGAAAAGAACGGCAAATGATCGACGATTCGGGGCTGCCCTAAAAGCACAGCCCCGGACTGTCTTTTTCCGGAAAGGATAGACCATGAGTAAAATGTGGGCGGGACGCGCGTCGGGAGCAACCGACGCCGCTGCGGACGATTTCAATTCCTCCCTTCGCGTAGACTCGCGGATGTACGCACAGGACATTCGCGGCTCAATCGCACACGCCGGGATGCTCGGACGGAAGGGAATTATCTCAAGAGAGGATGCCGAAACGATTATTCGAACGCTCGGCGAGATTCTTGACGATCTGAAAAACGGCAGACTGACCTTTGAGGCGGGCGGCGAGGACGTGCATATGTTCGTTGAGGCCGAGCTGACCGAGCGCATCGGCGACGTCGGGCGCAGACTGCATACGGCGAGAAGCCGCAACGATCAGGTTGCGCTCGACGTGCGGCTCTATCTGCGCGACGAGTCGATGAAAATGATCGAAAGGCTGCGGGAGCTGCTCTCGACCCTGACCGATCTTGCCGAGGAGCACGCGGGGGTCATCATGCCGGGCTATACGCACCTGCAGAGAGCCCAGCCGATCACCCTCGGGCATCATCTGATGGCGTATGCCATGATGCTGATGCGCGACGTGGAGCGGATCGTTGACGCCGTCACGCGCATGAACTATTCGCCCCTTGGCGCCTGCGCGCTTGCGGGGACGACCTACCCGACCGATCGCGGCGACGTTGCCGCTGCGCTCGGCTTTGACGGGGTGGTGCAAAACAGCCTTGACGCCGTTTCCGACCGTGACTTTTGTCTAGAGCTGGCATCCGCCTTCTCGATCTGTATGATGCATCTTTCAAGGCTGTCCGAGGAGCTGATCCTCTGGTCGTCCTGGGAGTTTCGCTTCATTGAGCTTGACGATGCCTACAGCACCGGCTCGAGCATCATGCCGCAGAAGAAGAACCCCGATATGGCGGAGCTGATCCGCGGCAAGACGGGGCGCGTCTACGGCAATATGATGGCGCTTTTTACCGTGATGAAGGGGCTTCCTCTTGCGTACAACAAGGATATGCAGGAGGATAAGGAGGCGATCTTTGACAGCGTGGATACGCTTGCCGCCTGCCTTGAGATCATGACGCCGATGCTGAAAACCATGCGCGTGCGCCCCGAGGTGATGCGCGAGGCGGCGGCAAAGGGCTTTATCAACGCCACCGGCGTTGCCGATTACCTTGTGAAAAAGGGACTGCCCTTCCGCACCGCCTATAAGATCACGGGGCAGCTCGTCGCTCGCTGTATCGCCGATGCAAGCGAGCTTGAGAGCCTTCCGCTTGCGGTTTACCGCGAGTATTCGGACGTCTTTGAAGCCGATCTCTACGACGAGATCAAGCTTGAGACCTGCGTTGGCCGCCGCACGAGCGAGGGAGGAACCTCGCCTGCCTCGGTGCTCTCTCAGGTCGCCTACGTACGGGAGTTTTTAAAGGATGTTTAAGCTGTTTATCGACGGTCGCGAGGGAACGACCGGACTTCGCATTACCGAGCGCCTTCTTGGCCGTTCGGATATTTCCCTTCTGACGCTTCCCGAGGAGCTTCGGAAGGACAGCGCCGCGCGCGCCGAGATGCTCAACGCCGCCGACGTTGCCATTCTCTGTCTCCCCGATGCTGCCGCCGTTGAGGCGGTCGGCATGGTCAGCAACCCCCATACCCGAATCATCGACGCCTCAACGGCGCACCGCACGGCACAGGGCTGGACCTACGGCTTTCCCGAGATCTCGGAGGAGCTTCGGGCGGCTCTGCCCTCTGCGATGCGCGTTGCCGTTCCGGGCTGTCACGCCAGCGGCTTTATCGCGCTGGTGCGGCCGCTGATTGATGCGGGGATTGTGCCGAAGGATGCGCTCGTTGCCTGTCATTCCCTGACCGGGTACAGCGGCGGCGGCAAGAAGATGATCGCCGCGTACGGCGATGCCGCGCGCGACCCGCTTTACGACGCGCCGAGACAGTACGGCATCTCGCAGGGGCATAAGCACCTGCCCGAGATGAAGGCGCTGACGGGACTGTTGACCGCCCCCGTCTTTTCTCCGATCGTTTCGGATTTCTATTCGGGCATGGAGGTGACCGTGCCGCTTCACCGCGCCCAGCTCAATCCCGGCTTCGGGATTGAGGAGATCAAAGGCGTATATGCCGCGCTCTATACGGGCGAGATCGTACGCTATGCCGAGGGGACCGACGAGGGGGGCTTCCTCTCTGCGGGGCGCTTCTCGGGGCTCGACTCGATGGAGATCTCGGTGTTCGGCTGTGACGACCGCATTCTGCTTACGGCAAGATATGACAACCTCGGCAAGGGCGCATCGGGCGCCGCCGTGGAGTGCCTCAACGTCCTGCTTGGCGTCGATGCCAAGACGGGGCTTGTGCTCGCCTGACAGGGCAAGCGATTTCAAACGAAGAAAGGGAAGACGACTATGATTCAGATTGCAGGGGGAGTTTGCGCGGCAAAGGGCTTTCGCGCGAACGGGATTCATTGCGGAATCAGACGGAACCGCTCGAAGCGCGATATTGCGCTGATCGTGAGCGATACGCGTGCCGCCGCTGCGGCGGTCTATACGCGCAACCTCGTTAAGGGAGCGCCGCTTGCCGTTACCAAGCGCCATCTTGCAGACGGCTATGCAAGCGCCGTGATCTGCAACAGCGGAAACGCCAACACCTGTAACGCAAACGGCGAGGCAACCGCCGAGAGGATGTGCGAGCTCGTCGCAAACGAGCTTGGGATCCCTCAGACCGACGTTGTCGTGGCATCGACCGGTGTTATCGGTCAGCCGCTGGATATCACGCCGATTGAAAACGGCATGGCAAGCCTGGTAAAGGGGCTCGGCATGCATTCGGATTTCGCCGCAGAGGGCATTATGACGACCGATACCGTCCGTAAGGAGCTTGCCTTCTCCTTCTCGATCGGCGGCAAGGAGTGCCGCATCGGCGGCATCGCCAAGGGCTCGGGCATGATCCATCCCAACATGGCAACGATGCTCGTTATCATCACTACCGACGCCGCCGTCTCTCGCGAGATGCTCAGGAAGGCGCTTTCGCGAGACATTGAGGACAGCTTCAACATGATCAGCGTTGACGGGGATACCTCGACCAACGATATGGTGACGGTGCTTGCCAACGGCGCCTCGGGGGCACCCGAGATCACGGGCGAGGGCGCGGATTACGACGCCTTCTGTGCGGCGCTTTCCGCTGTGACGCGGTCGCTTTGCCGTGCGATCGTCGGAGACGGCGAGGGCGCGACCAAGCTGCTTGAGTGCCGTGTTTGCGGCGCATCCGACGTCTCGGTTGCCAAGACCGTTGCCAAATCGGTCGTTTGCTCGTCGCTGCTCAAGGCGGCGATGTTCGGAGCAGACGCCAACTGGGGCAGAGTCCTTTGCGCTATCGGGTACAGCGGAGCCGAGCTCGACGTGTCGCGCATTGACGTCTCGTTTCAGAGCGCCAAGGGCGAGATCCTCGTTTGCAAAAACGGCGCGGGGGTTGACTTCTCCGAGGAGCTTGCCAAAAAGATTCTGCTCGAGAGGGAGATCGCGATTCTCATTTCTCTCGGCGACGGGGACGGCGCGGCAACGGCATGGGGCTGCGACCTGACCTACGATTACGTGAAAATCAACGGCGACTACCGTAGCTGACGGGCGCCGGATACAAGGGGTTTTGGACTATGCAGATTAATAACGCCGAGATTGCGGGCCTGCTCGTCAGCGCGCTGCCGCATATTCGGAAATACGCCGGAAAGATCGTCGTCGTGAAGTACGGCGGAAACGCCATGACGAGCGAGGAGCTCAAGGATGCCGTGATGGAGGACCTCGTTCTCCTTTCGATGGTCGGCGTTCAGGTCGTGCTCGTGCACGGCGGAGGCCCCGAGATCTCCGAGATGCTCCGCCGCGTCGGGAAGGAGTCGGTGTTCAAAAACGGACTCCGCGTGACCGATGCCGAGACGGTTGAAATCGCGCAGATGGTGCTTGCGGGAAAGCTGAATAAGAATCTCGTTACCATGCTTCAGAACAAGGGCGGCCGCGCCATCGGTCTTTCGGGACAGGACGGCGGCATGATCCGTGCCGAAATGAAGGATCCCGAGCTCGGATACGTCGGGGAGATCACCGAGGTCGATCCCCGTCCCGTGCTCGATCTGCTCGATGCGGGCTACATTCCCGTCATTTCGACCGTCGGCTTTGACGGCGAAGGCAACGCCTATAACATCAACGCCGATACCGCCGCTGCCAAAATTGCATCGGTGCTCGGCGCCGAGAGCCTGATCGTCATGACCGATATTGCAGGACTGCTCGCGGACAAGGACGATCCGAGCACTCTGATCTCAAAGGTCCGCGTCGGGGAGATAGACTCTCTGCTTGTAAGCGGCGTAATCTCGGGCGGCATGATCCCCAAGATCGAGTGCTGTGCCGAGGCACTTCAGGGCGGCGTTGAGAAGGTCTTTATCATCGACGGCCGCGTGAAGCATTCGATCATCATGGAGACTCTGACCGATGAGGGTCTCGGGACCATGCTGGTAAAGGAGTGAGCCTTTTGACAATCAAGCAGATTGACGATACCTACGTTGCGCGTACCTACGCGCGTGCCGATCTGACCGTTGTGCGCGGTAGGGGAGCCGAGGCGTGGGACGATGCGGGAAAGCGATATATCGATCTCGGTGCGGGCATTGCCGTCAGCACCTTCGGCTATAGCGACACCGAGTGGGTAAGGGCGGTTTCGGAGCAGGCCGCGACGCTTTCCCATACCTCAAATCTCTACTATTCCGAGCCGTGTGCGAGGCTCGCCGAGATGCTGTGCGAGAGAACCGGTATGCGACGCGTTTTCTTCTCAAATTCGGGCGCCGAGGCAAACGAGTGCATTATCAAGGCGGCGCGGCTTTACGCCTCGAGAAAATACGGTGACGGCGTTCGCCCCGGCATCATAACGCTCGCCTCGTCCTTCCACGGGCGCACGCTGGCAACCCTTTCGGCAACCGGGCAGGACACCTTCCACCATGATTTTACGCCCTTCCCCGGGGGGTTTTACTATGCGGATCCGACGGTTCCCGGGGATCTTACCCGCGTTGCATCGGAAAACCCCGTTTGCGCCGTGCTCGTTGAGCCGGTACAGGGCGAGGGCGGTGTGCGCGTGCTTCCCGAGGCGTTCCTTGCGGAGCTCAAGGAGGTAACCGAGAAATTCGAGCTTCTTCTCCTTGTTGACGAGGTGCAGACCGGTAACGGCAGAACCGGCTCGCTTTACGCCTACATGCAGCTGGGGCTTACCCCCGATGCCGTCTCGACGGCAAAGGGGCTTGCGGGCGGACTTCCGCTCGGCGCCACCATGCTCGGCGAGCGCCTTGCCGACGTTTTTACCCCCGGCACGCACGGCTCGACCTTCGGCGGGAACCCGATCGCCGCCGCCGGCGCGCTTTCGGTCCTCTCGCGTATTGACGACGCATTGCTTTCGGGTGTGCGCGAGCGATCCGCTTATATCCAAGCCGAGCTTTCGGACGCCAAGGGCGTTCGATCGGTCTCGGGAATGGGGCTGATGCTCGGAATCGAGAGCGAGCGTCCCGCAGCCGAGGTGCTTGCTGCCTGCCGCGAGAGGGGCGTCATCGTCCTGACAGCCAAGACCAAGGTCAGACTCCTGCCGCCGCTCAATATCCCTATGCCGCTTCTTCGGGAAGCAATTGCCATTTTGAAATCGGCTCTTGCCGATGACTGAAACGAAAGGATGATTGTATGAAGCATCTGTTAAAGCTATCCGATTTGACCGAGGCGGAGATCCTCGATCTTCTCGATCTTGCCGATCGGCTCAAGGACGAAAATAAGCGCGGGATCTCGCATCCCTATCTTGCCGGCAAGAGCCTCGGCATGATCTTTCAGAAGTCCTCGACCCGTACCCGCGTCTCCTTTGAGGTGGGGATGTACCAGCTCGGAGGGCAGGCGCTCTTCCTCTCTCCGCGCGATCTGCAGATCGGGCGCGGCGAGCCGATTGAGGATACCGCGCGCGTGCTCTCGCGCTACCTTGACGGCATTATGATCCGCACCTTTGCACAGTCGGAGGTTGAGGATCTCGCCAAGTACGGCTCGATTCCGATTATCAACGGCCTGACCGATTACGCACATCCCTGCCAGGTGCTGGCGGATCTTATGACCATCCGCGAGCGGAAGGGGGATCTGAAGGGGCGGAAGCTGACCTTCGTCGGCGACGGAAACAATATGGCAAACTCCCTGATCGCCGGCTGCATCAAGGTCGGCATGAGGGTTGCCGTTGCCTGCCCGAAGGGCTATGAGCCCGATGCCGAGCTGATGCGGTGGGCAAGCGAGAACGGCGACTTCCTTTGCACCGAGGACGTTCTTTCTGCCGCTCGCGATGCCGACGCCGTCTATACCGACGTCTGGGCGTCGATGGGACAGGAGGATGAGGCGGCAGAGCGCCGCCGAGCCTTCCTTGGCTACCAGGTCAACGCCGAGGTTATGGCAGCGGCAAAGTCCGACGCGATGGTTCTGCACTGCCTGCCCGCGCATCGCGGAGAGGAAATCACGGCACAGGTCCTTGAGGCGCACGCCGACGAGATCTTCGAGGAGGCGGAGAACCGCCTGCACGCACAGAAGGCGGTAATGGTTCGCCTGATGTCTTGATCTGACGGGCTGCTTCCTTTGGGCACAACCGAAAAGAGCGGAGCTTTTGATGGGAAAGCATCTTCTTCTCCGCTCTGAAATTTTCTTTTTGCTTGTGTTTAAGGGTGGAAATCCTGCGGATTTCTTCCTTTCATCCGGGCTCTTTTCTATCGCCGCTTGCGCCCTCTCGACGTATGTGAATACGACTTCGGGACGCAAAGCGGCGCTTTCTGCTCCAAATCAAGCGAGCCCGGGGCCGCTTCCTTTGGGCATAACCGAACGGAAACGAAGAAATTGGGTGCTGCGCGTAGGCGCAGCACCCGTTTTTTGTGCCTTTATTTCCGTGTGCTTGAAACCGAAGCCGTCAGCATGCCGTTTTCGGCGTCGAGGGTGACGGTACTGCCGGGAGAGGGGTTGGTTCTGACGATCTCGCGTGCGATTTTCGTTTCGGCGTGGGTCGCCAGGAAGCGGCGGAGCGGACGCGCGCCGTAGTTGGGGTCGTATCCGCCCTCGGCGATCAGCGCCTTGGCGGCGTCGGTGACGGTGAGCGAGAGCTGCCGCTCGCCAAGCCGCGCCTCCAGCTCCTTTAGCATCAGAGTAACGATCTCGGTGATGTGGGCACGGGAGAGCGGGGTATAGAAAACCGTCTCGTCAAGGCGGTTCAGGAACTCGGGGCGGAAGCTTCCGCGAAGCTGCGCGCGCACCTCGTCCTTTGCCGACTCGGAGAGCTGTCCGTCTCCGTCGATTCCGGCAAGGATGCGATCCGAGCCGAGATTGCTCGTCAGGATGATGATGGTGTTCTTGAAATCAACCGTGCGCCCCGCGCTGTCGGTCACTCGACCGTCGTCGAGCACCTGAAGCAGGATATTGAAGACGTCGGGATGCGCCTTTTCCACCTCGTCGAAGAGCACCACCGAGTAGGGATGGCGGCGCACCGCCTCGGTCAGCTGACCGCCCTCCTCGTACCCCACGTAGCCGGGGGGCGCTCCGATCAGGCGCGAGACCGAGAACTTCTCCATATACTCGGTCATGTCGATGCGAACCATGCTCTTTTCGTCGTCAAAGAGCGCCTCGGCAAGCGCCTTTGCCAGCTCGGTTTTTCCGACACCCGTCGGACCGAGGAAGAGGAACGAGCCAATCGGACGGTTCGGGCTTGCGATTCCCGCGCGTGAGCGCAGAATGGCGTCACAAACCGAGGAAACCGCCTCGTTTTGCCCGATCACACGGCGATGCAGGATTTCGTCAAGGCGAAGCAGCTTATCGCGCTCGCCCTCGAGAAGCTTTGAGAGCGGAATCCCCGTCCATGCCGAAACGGTCCGCGCAATCTCCTCCTCGCCGACGGCGTTTCGGAGAAGCGAGGTCTCACCCGTGTGCGCGGCGGCGGCGGTCTCGGCTTCCTCAAGCTGCTTTTTCAGCTCGGGAAGCTTGCCGTACTTCAGCTCGGCGGCGTGTGCGAGATTGTATTCGCTTTCGGCGCGCTCGATGGCGGCGCCGACCTGCTCAAGCTCGCGGCGCAGAGCCTTTGCGCGGTCGATGGCGGTTTTTTCGTTCTCCCACTTGGCGCGCATCGCCTGCATCTCGTCGCGGCGGTCGGCAAGCTCGCGTCGGATCGATTCAAGCCGCTCCTTTGAGAGTCGGTCGGTTTCCTTTTTGAGCGCCGCTTCCTCAATCTCAAGCTGCATGATGCGGCGGTTCACCGCATCAATCTCGCTCGGCATGGAATTGAGCTCGGTCTTGATTGCGGCGCACGCCTCGTCAACGAGGTCGATCGCCTTGTCGGGCAGGAAGCGGTCGGAGATATAGCGGTCCGAGAGCGTTGCGGCGGCAATCGGCGCCGCGTCGTGGATCTTCACGCCGTGCCAGACCTCGTAGCGCTCCTTCAGTCCGCGCAGAATGGAAATGGTATCGGCAACCGTTGGCTCCGAGATCAGCACCGGCTGAAAGCGTCTTTCCAGTGCGCTGTCCTTCTCAATATACTTTCGGTATTCGTCAAGAGTGGTTGCACCGATACAGTGCAGCTCGCCGCGCGCCAAAAGGGGCTTTAAGAGGTTTCCCGCATCCATCGCACCGTCGGTTTTTCCGGCGCCGACGATGGTGTGCAGCTCGTCGATAAAGAGGATGATCGAGCCCTCGGACGCCTTAACCTCGCCAAGGACCGCCTTCAGGCGCTCCTCAAACTCGCCGCGGTACTTTGCCCCCGCGACCAGCGCTCCCATGTCGAGAGAAAAAACGCTTCTGCCAAGCAGATGCTCGGGGACGTCGCCGCGAACGATTCGCTGGGCAAGCCCCTCGGCGACCGCTGTCTTTCCAACGCCCGGCTCGCCGATCAGACAGGGATTGTTTTTGCTCTTGCGCGAGAGGATGCGGATCACGTGGCGGATTTCCTCGTCCCGTCCGATGACGGGGTCGAGCTTTTGGCTGCGCGCAAGCTCGGTCAGATCCTGTCCGTACTTCTTCAGAGCATCGTAGGTGTCCTCCGGGGTAGATGACGTAACGCGTGTGTTTCCGCGCACTGCCTTCAGGGCAGGGAGCAGCGCCTCGCGCGTGACCCCGTTTTTCGACAGGATCGGGGCAAGGGCGGCATCGGGATGCTCAACCAACGCAAGCAGAAGATGCTCCTGGGAGATATATTCGTCCTTCATCTGCTGCGCGATCTCCTCGGCAGAGGCAAGCGCCGCCTCCAGCTCTCTTGACAGATACAGTCCCCCCGACGCTCCCTCAACGCGAGGAAGCCTGCCGAGAGCAATATCGACGGCACCGCTGAGCAGCTCGGGAGAGAGATTTGCCGCGCGCAAAAGCTCGCGCGTCAGCCCGTCACTTTGGGAAAGCAGGGCGGAAAAAAGATGCAGCTGATCGAGCCGCTGATGTCGCTCACGTGCCGCAAGACTCTCGGCGGCGCCGAGCGCCTCCACGCTCTTTTGCGTAAATTTTTCAAGGTTCGGCATTGGCGGAACCCTCCTTTCAAGGCCGTTTGACCTTTCTTGACCTTCGTCTTTAGTGTACCCCTCATATTTGAACGTCGTATTGAAAATTCGTGAACAAACCGTAAATGTTAGCACTCGGCAAGCGAGAGTGCTAATTCTCGCGAGGGGGGTGCTCGGGAAGGGAGGATGGCAAAGCGCGAGGAGGCTTATACCGTGGGGGGCTTGCTTGACAGCGCGGCGCGCGTGTGCTATAATAGCGGTAAAATAATAGACCGCCGAGGGGCGGGGAGGTGGCCATGAGCAGAATCGAACTGAAGGGCGGCGCCCTGACGGCTCCGCTTCCGCCCGCGCTCGTAACGGTGGGTGAGGGCGACGGGGCAAACGTTTTGACGGTGGCTTGGACGGGGATTTTGGCAACCGTTCCGCCGCGCACCTATATTTCGGTACGCAAGCGGCGTCATTCGCACGCCTTGCTCGTCCGTCACGGCGAGTTCGTCATTCATCTTCCCTCGGCATCCCACGTGCGCGAGGTTGATTTTTGCGGGATGTATACGGGGGCGAAGGTGAAGAAGCTTGAGCGGTGCGGCTTTACGGCGGTCCCGTCGGTGGCGGTTGGCGCACCGACGATCGACGAGTGTCCGATTGCCATCGAATGTCGGGTGCGCGAGGTTGTTGAAATGGGCTCGCACGACGTCTTTTTCGCCGATATCCTGCGCGTGACGGCAGACGAGCGTCTCTTTGACGAGACGGGGAAGCTGCACGTTGAGCGCGCCGATCTTCTTGCCTACGCGCATGGGGATTACTACAGCCTTGGGCGTCGCCTGGGGAGCTTTGGCTTTTCGGCAAGGAAGAAGAAAAGCGGCGGTAAAAGAAAAGAGGAGAGACGAAAATGAACGAGCACACCGAGAGAACCCGGGCCGAGCTGCTGAATCTCCTTTCCGAGCGCTTTGGTACCGACGCCGCCTTTGAGGAGGCGGCGGGGCTGACGCCGAAGACGGTCAGCAACTGGAGGCTCGGTCGCTCGTCGTCCTTTATGAAGATGCTTCCCGAGCTTTCGGCGGTGCTCGGCGTGCGGGCATCCGCTCTGCTTCCCTCAGAGGAGGAGGATGCTGCCGAGGCGCGGCTGCTTTGGCTTTGGCGGGGAGCCGCACATTTGCCGCTCGCCGAGCGGCAGGCGCTTTTGTCCACTCTTGAGTCGGTCATCCGGCTTTACCTTGGACGGCAGGACGAGCTGCGGTAGGCATCAAAACACCGAAGGCTGCATACAATACGGTCGGGGAGATCGGCGGAACCTGCGTCAAGCGAGGCAGGAGGCCGATCGCCCCGACGATTTTTTCGGAGGCGGAAAATGCTGTTTTCGGACGAATTCGATCTGCGCCGCGACCTCCTTTGCGAGGACGGCGTGGTCCTTGTTGAATATCTCATTCGGATCCCGACCGTCGCCGTCGATTGTCCCTTGCGCCGAGCCCTTACGGCAATTGCCGACCGAACCGAGGCGTATCTGAAGGGCATCCTTGCCGATCGCCTGCGCGCGGAGTATCTGGCATCGGGGGAGCGGCATAAGCGCTTTACCTTCCGCCGCGCAAGCTACCGATTGCTTTGCGAGGTGCGCCCGCCGTCGCGCCTGATCAGAGAGGTGACGCTCCGTCGCGGCTCGCGGCTCCTGCACGCGGAGAGGGTGCTTTGGGATTGCTCCGAGACGGGGCTTTATGGGGTGTTGGACGAGGCTTCTTTGTGAAAAAAATACCGATCTTTTTCTCCCGAAAGGTCTTGCCAAAGCGCCGGGAGAGATGCTATAATAAATAGCGGTACGTTTTGGTAATCGGACAGGCTGATTTCGATGGAGGGAGCGCGCATGAACGATCCCCGTTCTCTGATGAAAACGCTTCGACTGCTGACCTACCTGACCCAGCTCGGACTGTCGGTGATCTCGCCGATCGTTCTGTGCGTTTTCGTCGGCGTTTGGCTGAATCTGCGCTTTGGGGTCGGGGAGTGGCTCGTCGTTTTGCTTCTTGCCGTCGGTCTTGTCAGCGGCGGATGCGGCTTTTACCGCTTCGCTCGGACGTTTATCCGCCTCGAAAAGGAAGGGACGCCGCATGACGGAGAAGGAGAGTTGGACAATGAAAATTGATCGGGTCGTTTGGCGAGAAACGCGATTTGTCGCGGTGGGAACCGTCTTTTTCGCGGCGCTTCTTCAGCTCGCGCATCTTGCCGTTTCGGCGTGGGACCTCTCGGTGCTCCTCGGAACGCTTCTTTCGTCGGGCGCGGGGGTTTTGAATTTTCTTTTGCTCGGAGTCACAGTGCAAAGGGCGCTGGCGATGGGAGATCCCGAGCGTGCGAAGGCGGCGCTGCGGCTCTCGCAGAGGCTTCGGATGCTCGGACTTCTCGCGGTGCTTGCCGTCGGCGTCGCGCTTGACGTGTTTTCGAGTGTTGCCGTGATCGTTTCGATCTTTTTTCCGCGCATGACGCTCATCGTGAGGCGGGCGGTGCTTGCGAAGAGAAACAGAGCGGCGGCTGCCGCCAAGAGAGAGGAGGAGATTTCAAACGAAGACCAAGACAATGAATAACGCGGCTTCGCTTCGCGATCGGATTCTCACTCGGGTGTATCTCGCGCTGATGCTCTTGCCCCTGCTTTTGGGACTTGCTCTGAAGCTTTTTCTGACGCGTCCGTCGAGCGGAATTACGGTTACGGGGGCGCAGATCTATTTCACGGTCCCCCTGCCGATCCAGGATCTGCCGATTACGGCATCGCAGGTGAACTCGGCTCTCGTCATTTGGTTTGTTTTGTTCCTCTGTCTGTTTCTGACACAGGGCATGAGGGTGCACGCCACCTCAAAGCGGCAGCATATTGCCGAGATGCTCGTGGAGAAGGCAACGTCGTTCGTCACCGTGAATATGGGAGAGCGCTTCCGAGGCTTCGTTCCCTTCGTTGCGGCGATCATGGCGCTCTCGCTTTTCTCGAGCCTTTTGAGCCTGCTTGGACTCCACCCCCCGACCTCCGATATCAATATCGTCGGCGGCTGGGCAATCCTCGTGTTCGTTCTCATCACCTACTACAAGCTGAAGGGCGGCGTTTGGGGCTACGTCAAGGGGCTTGCCGAGCCGATTCCGATTCTGCTTCCCTTCAACGTGCTCGGGGAGTTCTCAACCCCGATCTCCATGGCGTTCCGTCATTACGGAAACGTACTTTCGGGAACCGTCGTTTCAACCATGCTCTACGTCGCGCTCGCCGGGCTTTCGACGATGCTCTTCGGCTCGCTTCCCGGGCTCCTTTCGGAGATCCCCTTCCTGCAGGTCGGCATCCCCGCCGTTCTGTCGGTTTACTTCGACCTCTTCAGCGGATGCTTGCAGGCGTGTATTTTCGCCATGCTGACGATGCTGTACGTTGCCTCTGCCGCTCCCGAGGAGAGCGCCTGACCGTTTGCCAAAACAAAAGATAAATAATTTGGAGGATAAACTTATGGAACTCGCTATTGCTTTGATCTTTGCCGCTTGCGCGCTCGGTGCGGGTACTGCCATGATCGCGGGTATCGGCCCCGGTATCGGTGAGGGCTATGCCGTCGGTAAGGCGTGTGAGGCGATCGCCCGTCAGCCCGAGATGAAGGGCAGCGTTACGACGACGATGCTCATGGGCTGTGCCGTTGCCGAAACGACCGGTCTTTACGCGCTGGTGATTGCCATCCTTCTGATCTTCGTCGCTCCCGGCATCCTCGGGGACAAGCTGATTGATCTGATCGAGGGAAACAAGGATCTGGTCAAGGAGCTGCTTGAGGCGGCTAACAGCACAGGAGCCTGATTCTGCAAATGCCCGTCTTACCGTCGCATGACGGGCTTGCGATTTGTGCGACGGAGAAAGCAGGAATACGATATGACAGCTATGCTGCTCGAAGCCGACGTCAAGTATCTTGACGTGATTTCGGTGAATTTCTGGCAAATGCTGATCTCTCTTGCCAATCTTCTGATCCTGTTTCTGATCCTGAAGCATTTTCTGTTCCGCCCGGTGCAAAGGATTCTCGCCAAGCGAGGCGAGGAGATCCGGCAGATTTATACCGATGCCGAAGCCGCAAAGGGCGAGGCCGAGAGCGCACGTGCCGAATACGGCGCAAGGCTCGCCTCTGCCGAGGCCGAGGCTGAGGAGCTTCTTCGCCGCGCCGAAGCGAAGGCGAGTGAGCGAGGAGAGGAGATCGTCGCCGAGGCAAGAGACGAGGCCGAGTTGCTTCGCCGTCGCGCAGAAAGGGAGATCGCCCAGGAAAGGAAAAAGGCGCTCAACGAAATCAAAAACGATATCTCCGAGCTCTCGATTGAGATTGCGGAGCAGATTGTAGCAAGAGAGATACGCCCCGAGGATCACGAGGCACTTGTCAACCGATTCATCGGCGAGCTGGGGGACGACTCTCATGAATGACGTCTCAAGGGAATACGGGAAAGCGCTTTACGAGCTTGCCGCCGACGAGGGGCTTGCAACCGAGCTTCTTGCCGAGGTCGAGACGGCGCGGCAGGTCCTTTGCGAGAATCCCGCGTATATCGGGCTTCTCACCTCTCCCGAGCTTCAGCGAAAGGAGCGCGAGGAGGCGATCGCCGCGGCGTTTTCGGGGGCTCACCCCTATCTTCTCCGCTTTTTGCGGATGATGGTGTCGCTTGGATACGGACGGGAGATTTGCGATGCGCTTTCCGAATACACGCGGCTTTATCACGAGAACAGCGGCATCGCCGTGGCACGCATCGTAAGCGCCGCGGCGCTATCCGAGGACGAAGCGCAGCGGCTCGTCAACGCGCTCGCCGCACGGACGGGGAAGAGGATTTCCCCCGAATTTGAGGTCTGCCCGGGGCTTTTGGGCGGCATTCGCGTTGAGGTGGACGGCGTTCTTTACGACGGAACGCTTCGCCGCCGAATCGACGGAATCCGCGCGTCGCTTTCCGAGCTGACGCTCTGACAAAAACAGAAAGGGGATGAAATCTTGAAGCTTCGCCCTGAAGAAATCAGCAGTATCATTAAGAATCAGATCAAAAGCTACGACAGCCGTCTCCGTCAGGAGGAGATCGGTACGGTCATTTTGGTCGGCGACGGAATCGCCCGCGTGCACGGCCTTGAAAACTGTATGGCAAACGAGCTTCTCACCTTTGAGGGGGGAGAGTCCGGAATGGCGCTCAATCTTGAGGAGCACGTCGTTTCGGTCGTCCTTCTCAGCGACGACTCCAAGATCAAGGAGGGTGACGTCGTCCGCCGTACCGGCGGAGTCGTCAGCGTACCCGTCGGTGACGCGATGCTCGGCAGAATCGTCAACGCCCTTGGCCGTCCGATCGACGGCAGAGGACCGATCGACAGCGAGGGAACCCGTCCGATCGAGAGCGAGGCGCCCGGCATCATCAAGCGAAAGAGCGTCAGCGTTCCGCTCCAGACGGGAATCAAGGCAATCGACAGCATGATTCCGATCGGCCGCGGTCAGCGAGAGCTGATCATCGGCGACCGTCAGACCGGAAAAACGACCATCGCGCTCGATACCATCATCAATCAAAAGGGCAAGGACGTGCTTTGCGTCTACGTTGCGATCGGGCAGAAGAACTCGACCGTCGTGCAGCTTGCCGAGACTCTGCGCGAGGCGGGAGCGATGGACTATACCGTTATCGTTTCGGCAACCGCATCCGATCCCGCGCCCTTGCAGTATATCGCGCCCTATGCGGGCTGTGCGATCGCCGAGCATTTCATGGCGAAGGGCAAGGACGTTCTGATCGTTTACGACGATCTCAGCAAGCACGCCGTTGCCTACCGCGCCCTGTCGCTGCTCATCCGCCGTCCCCCGGGCCGCGAGGCGTATCCCGGCGACGTTTTCTATCTGCATTCCCGTCTGCTTGAGAGAGCTGCACGCGTGGCACCCGAGTACGGCGGGGGCAGTATCACCGCGCTCCCGATCATCGAAACCCAGGCGGGCGACGTCTCGGCGTATATCCCGACCAACGTCATCTCGATCACCGACGGGCAGATCTTCCTTGAGTCCGAGCTCTTCCATGCGGGCATCATGCCTGCCGTGAACCCCGGTATCTCGGTCAGCCGCGTCGGCGGAAATGCTCAGATCAAGGCGATGAAAAGGGTTGCGGGAACGCTCAAGCTGCTCTACTCGCAGTACCGCGAGCTGCAGTCGTTCGCACAGTTCGGCTCGGATCTCGACGCCGACACCAAGGAGCGCCTTGCGCTCGGCGAGCGCATCGTTGCCATCCTGAAGCAGGATAAGGCATCCCCGATCCCGGTCGAAAAGCAGGTTGCGATTCTTTACGCAACGACGAACGGCTATCTGCGCCGCGTTTCGGTCGAGGACGTTGCCGAGTATGAGAGAGGCCTGTACGCCTACCTTGACGAGAAGGCGTACGAGCTGATGCGCGTGATCCGCGAGAGCGGAGAGCTGGGGGACGCCGAGGCGCTTGATGCCGTCATCGGTGCCTATACCTCCGAGTTCCTTTTCGAGCACGGTGTGAAATGAAGCTGAAAAAAGGAAAGGAGGCAGGAGATGGGTGCTAACGTAAAGGCAATCCGAGGCAGAATCCGCAGCGTCGAGTCAACGATGCATATTACGAAGGCTATGCAGCTCGTTGCCTCGTCGAAGCTCCGCCGCGCCACCGAGCGCATGGAGAGAAGCCGATTCTTTTTTGAAACGATGGAAGCGGCACTCGGCAGCTTCGGCTCCGATCTTCGGGACTCGGTTTTCAGCAGGAGCCGCGAGAGCGGAGAAAAGCTCCTTGTCGTGATTGCGGGCGACCGCGGTCTTGCGGGGGGATACAACAGTAATATTTTCCGTGCCGCGCTTCTGGAGGCGGAGGGGGAGCCCTATGCAGTGCTTCCGATCGGACGTAAGGCGCTTGAGTATTTCCGGCGCCGCGGCACTCCGATCCTCGGCGAGGGGTACGCCTCTCTTGAGGACTTTTCGATGAGCGATTGCGCCGCTGTCGGGCGCGCCCTTGCCGAGAGCTTTCGGGAGGGAAAATTTCGCTCGGTCACGCTCGTGTATACGGGGTATCTTTCGATGCTGAGCCAGAGCCCCCTTACGCTTTCTCTGCTGCCGCTTTCGCCGAAGGGCGAGGAGAAGAAAAGGCAGGGCGTCGGGGCTGTTACGCTCTTTGAGCCGAGCGAGGCGGCCGTTTTGGATGCGATCATGCCCGAGTATCTGTCGGGGCTCATTTACGGCGCGGTTTGCGAAAGCTACACCTCGGAGCTGGCGGCGAGGCGCAACGCCATGGATTCCGCCACGAAGAATGCCGAGGACATGATTGAGAACCTTTCCCTTCAATACAACCGCGCCCGTCAGAGCGCGATCACCCAGGAGATCACCGAGATCATCGGCGGCTCGGGCTGAAAAGGAGATCATTATGAACGAAAAGCATATCGGACGCGTTACGCAGGTAATTGGCCCGGTCGTGGACGTCCGTTTCCCCGAGAACGAGCTCCCCGCACTTTTGAACGCCATTGAAATCGACGTTTCGGGACGTCGCCTTGTGGTCGAGGTCTCTCAGCATATCGGGGACAGCACGGTCCGATGCATCGCGATGTCCTCGACCGACGGACTCGTTCGGGGCGCCGAAGCGATCGATACGGGGCGCGGCATTACCGTTCCGGTAGGAGAGAAAACCCTCGGGCGTATCTTCAACGTCCTCGGAGAGCCCGTGGACGAGGGCGAGAGCCCCGACACCGAGCGTTGGGAGATTCATCGTGCCGCTCCCGGCTATGAGGATCAGAAGTCCGAGACCGAGATCCTCGAGACAGGAATTAAGGTAATTGATCTGATCTGTCCCTATTCGAAGGGCGGAAAGATCGGATTGTTTGGCGGTGCGGGCGTCGGCAAGACGGTCGTCATCATGGAGCTGATCAACAACGTCGCCAAGCAGCACGGCGGCATCTCGGTCTTTACCGGTGTCGGCGAGCGTACCCGAGAGGGCAACGATCTTTATAACGAAATGAAGGAGTCAGGGGTTCTCTCGAAAACCGCGCTCGTGTACGGTCAGATGAACGAGCCGCCCGGAGCGAGAATGCGCGTCGGACTTTCGGGTCTGACGATGGCGGAGTACTTCCGCGACAGGCAGGGGCAGGACGTGCTTCTCTTTATCGATAACATTTTCCGCTTTACACAGGCGGGAAGCGAGGTTTCGGCTCTGCTCGGCAGAATGCCGTCTGCCGTCGGCTATCAGCCGACGCTTGCCACCGAAATGGGACAGCTTCAGGAGCGTATTACCTCGACGAGCCGAGGCTCGATTACCTCGGTGCAGGCGGTCTACGTGCCGGCGGACGACCTGACCGATCCGGCACCGGCGACCACCTTTGCTCACTTGGACGCCACGACGGTCCTGAGCCGCTCGATCGCATCGCAGGGCATCTATCCTGCGGTCGATCCGCTTGAATCGACGAGCCGTATTCTCTCTCCCGACGTCGTCGGCGAGGAGCATTACGAAGTCGCGCGCGGTGTGCAAAGGATTTTGCAGAGATACAACGAGCTGCAGGACATTATTGCAATCATGGGAATCGACGAGCTCTCCGAGGAGGATAAGCTCACCGTTTCTCGCGCGAGAAAGGTGCAAAGATTCCTTTCGCAGTCCTTTACCGTTGCCGAGCAGTTCACCGGTATCCCCGGCACCTACGTGCCGCTGAAGGAGACGATCCGAGGCTTCCGCGAGATCCTTGAGGGCAAGCACGACGCTCTTCCCGAGTCGGCATTCCTGTTCGTCGGAACGATTGAGCAGGCGATCGAGAAGGCAAACGCCGCAAAGTAAGGCGTCGAAAGGAGTTCTGCCATGAGGTCGTTTCATCTTGAGATTGCCGCACCCGACGGGATGCGCTTTTCGGGAGATGCCGAGCAGCTCTCGGTCCGCTCGATCGACGGGGAGCTTTCGGTCCTGTACGGACATATCCCCTACGTGACGGCGCTTGCCAAGGGGGAATGCCGCGTGTACGTTGACGGAAAGATCCGACGCGCCGAGCTGTCCGGCGGTTTCTTAACAGTCACCCCCGAGGCTGTTCGGCTTCTCTCCACCGATTTTGCATGGAAATAGGTCCTGCCGATCTGCCGCAAAAGCGCGGCAGATCGGTTTTTTTTGGCCTCCGGGACGATATTTCTCGGTAAAAAGGTTGATTTTTACAATCCGCTATGCTATACTATTAGTACTAAAAATTCAGCGGCAGAACGCCGCTTGGGAGGTTTCGTGATGAAGAAGAATCTCGCTAAGCTGTCGATGCTTCTCGTTCTCGTTTGCCTTGTGGCATCCTGCTTTGGGATCTCTGCCATGGCAGCGGGTACGGACAGCGGCTCACAGGAGGGCATTCTCGGGTACGTAGGGGATGCGTACGATTGGTTTGCCGAGAACTTTACCCCCGTCTTTACTTATGTGTACGGTGTCGTTCCGGAGCTTGCGGAGATCGCAGAGCCCGTGGTTCATTACGCCGTTTTGGGCGCGGTTCTTCTCGCAATTGCAGTCGTTTTCGTTTTGCTCGTGATCTCGCTCTTCAAGGGGAGCTTCGTCCGTGCCTTGGCGAGAACGGTGCTGTGGTGTACCGTGATCTGGGGCGTTTCCTTTCTGTCGGTGCTCGTCCGTCTGATCGTCGATGCGATCAAGGCAGGCGTTTCCTTTACCTTTGAGGATGTTTGCTTTGCCTTCCATGCAAGCATGGCTGCCTTGATGACCTCGCTTTATGAGCTTGCCGCAAAGGTTCCCGCCTTCGTTGACGGTAAGCAGCCCTGGCTCCTGCCGCTCGTCTTCCTTGCAGCTCTCGTCCTGATCATCGTGCTTTCGGCGATCGTCATCAGATCCTCGAAGAAGAAGGCTCGCCGCAAGGCTGCAGATCGCGCCGCCGCCACTGCCGCCGAGGCAGAGGCTGTCTTGGCTGCCGCATCCGAGACCGAAGCTCTTGAGAGCCCCGAGGAGGAGACACCGGTTGCCGAGGAGACCTCCGCACCTGCTGCCGAAGCCGTCGCCGAGTCTGCCGATGCGCCTGCCGCCGAGGAGACTGCCGAGGCTTGTGCATCCGAGGAGGAAGCGATCGAGGAGGAAGCGATCGAGGAGATTGAGAGCTCTCTTGACGACTATCCGATGCTGGAGACTCCCGTCTTTATGCCGATTCCGAGCGCAATCTTCGATATCGTTGATTTTACCGATCCGAAGCGCGACGGCTACTCGCTTGCCACCGGTGTGGCAGGACTTGACGCTTCCTTTGGCATGAGCGACGAGCTCGCCGAGGAGCTGACCGCCGTCGTTTATGACGGTGCCAAGGGCGGACCGCTCGTGAAGATCGGCGTGGATTGCCTCGCTGCGAACTTTAAGCCCTACTCCTACATTAACGCAAAGATTCTTCGCCGTCTCGGTCTTATCCCCGAGAATGCGAGCGCGATTATGGTCGTGCATCACGGAACCGTCGATAAGCCCCTGATGGTTGAGGCCGCCGATTTCTCGCCGGTTGCCGTCAAGATGCTGACTCTCGCAGGCGGCCGCGCAGTCCGTCTCGCTTAAATTCAATTCCGCGTCCTTCTTTTGAAAAGGCGTTCTCAAATGCAGCCTGCATTTGAGAACGCCCTTTTTTCTTTTGCGTTTTTGGCTTTGCTCGGTTTTGTTTCTCTCAACTCTGCTCCGCTCGGCTCCGCTTGCCTCGGCTCCTGCTTTTGATCTCGTGATACCAAATGCGGGATAAAAGAGGGCGCGGAGATCGGGGTGCTTGATCTCCGCGCGGGGGTATTCGTTTGGGAGTTGCCGTCCCTCGGATTATTTGAAATACAGGGTGGCAGACTCAAAGAGCTTCATGTCAATCTCACCGGGAACGTTCTTGTAGAGCCCATAGCCCTTACGCTCCGAGTGTCCCATCTTTCCGAGCACGCGACCGTCGGGCGAGGTGATGCCCTCGATTGCATAGACGCTTCCGTTCGGATTGAAGAGGATATCGTCGGTGGGCTTGCCCGATAGATCAACGTACTGCGTTGCAATCTGACCGTTTGCGGCAAGGGCGCGTACCGTTTCCTCATCGGCAAGGAAGCGTCCCTCACCGTGCGAGATCGGCACCTTGAAGATGTCGCCGACCTTGCACGCCGAGAGCCAGGGAGACTTGACCGAGGCAACGGCAGTGTGCACGATGCGCGACTGATGGCGACCGATGGTGTTGAAGGTCAGGGTAGGATCGCTCGCCTTGGTGTCGCGGATCTCGCCGTAGGGAACGAGTCCCAGCTTGATGATCGCCTGGAAGCCGTTGCAGATACCGGCAAGCAGACCGTCACGATTCTTGAGCAGCTCGTTGACCTCGTCCTTAACGGCACCCGAGCGGAAGAAGGCGGTAATGAACTTGCCGCTTCCGTCAGGCTCGTCTCCACCCGAAAATCCTCCGGGGATAAAGACGATCTGCGATTCCTTGACCTTTCTTGCAAATGCCTCGACCGACTCGGCAATCCCCTTGGCGGTGAGGTTCTTGATGACGAAGATCTCGGGCTCGGCTCCCGCATCGGCAAACGCCTTGGCGGAGTCGTACTCACAGTTGGTTCCGGGGAACACGGGGATCAGAACGCGCGGACGCGCAATACCGAGCTTGGCGGGTGCGGCAGGTGCGGCGCTTGACGCAAGGCTCAGGTGCGAGCCCTTCGATTTGCCCGCCTGCGTCGGGTAGACCGATTCAAGCTTGCCCTCGTAGATCGAAAGCAGCTCGGCGAGGGTGACGCGCTCGCTGCGGTAGAGGATGGCGGGGTCGGAGAGCGTCTCGCCAAGAACCGTGCCGTCGCAGACGGCGTCGGCATCGAGCTCAAGGACGAAGCTTGCATAGCGGTAGCCGAAGAGGGTGTCGAGCGAAACCGTGTCGGCAAGGCGAACGCCGATGCCGTTACCGATCGCGCACTTGACAAGACCTTCGGCGATTCCGCCGTAGGTTGGCGTCCAGATCGAATGGACCTTGCCGCTCTGCACCAGAGCTCTGACCCTGCCTGCCGTCTCGAGGAAGGATTCGGCGGTCGGCAGACCGTCCTCTCCGCAGTCGGGAGAGATGAGCACGAGCTTGTGCCCTTTTGCCTTGAGCTCGGGGGAAATGACGTCATCGACCTTTGCGGTCGTAACGGCAAAGGAAACGAGGGTCGGCGGAACGTCGAGCTTTTCAAAGCTTCCGCTCATCGAGTCCTTGCCGCCGATCGAGGCGATGCCGAGCTCCATCTGCGCGCGGTAGGCACCGAGCAGAGCCGCAAGGGGCTTGCCGAAGCGCTTTGCCTCGCGACGGGGCTTCTCAAAGTATTCCTGGAAGGTAAGGTAGGTGTCGCCGAGATCTGCGCCTGCCGCAACGAGCTTGGAAACCGACTCGAAAACGGCAAGGTAGGCGCCTCTGAAGGGGTCCGCCTCGGTAATGAAGGGGTTGTAGCCGAAGGACATGACCGAGCAATCGTTCGTATGCCCCTTTTCGACCGAAACCTTCTGAACCATGGCCTGAATCGGCGTCATCTGATTCTTTCCGCCGAAGGGCATCAGAACCGTTCCTGCACCGATGGTCGAGTCAAAGCGCTCACAGAGTCCGCGCTTGGAGCAGACATTGAGGTCTCCGACGAGCGCCTTCATGCCGTCCGAGAAGCTGCTCGGGATGGGCTTTTCGATCGGTGCGGGGCTTGCAACCTCGGCGCTTACGTGCTTTTCGGCACCGTTGGAATTCAAAAATTCGCGCGAGAGGTCAACGATGGTGCGTCCGCGCCACTGCATCACAAGCCGCGGTGCGGCGGTCACGGTGGCAATCACGGTTGCCTCAAGGTTTTCCGCTTCGGCAAGCTCGGAGAAGCGCTTGACGTCCTCGGGCGCGACGACGACCGCCATGCGCTCCTGGGATTCGCTGATGGCAAGCTCGGTGCCGTCAAGGCCCTCGTACTTTTTAGGAACCTTATCAAGGTTGATGTAGAGGCCGTCGGCAAGCTCGCCGACCGCGACCGAAACGCCGCCTGCGCCGAAGTCGTTGCAGCGCTTGACAAGGCGCGACGCCTCGGGAGAGCGGAACAGACGCTGGAGCTTGCGCTCCTCGGGGGCGTTCCCCTTCTGTACCTCTGCGCCGCAGGACGAGAGCGATCCCTCGGTGTGCGACTTGGAGGAGCCGGTTGCTCCGCCGCAGCCGTCACGGCCCGTGCGTCCGCCGAGCAGGATCACGACGTCGTCGGGATCGGGGCGCTCGCGGCGAACGTTCTCGGCGGGAGCGGCAGCAACCACGGCGCCGATCTCAAGGCGCTTGGCGGCGTAGCCCTCGTGATAGATTTCATCGACCAGACCGGTTGCAAGACCGATCTGGTTTCCGTAGGACGAGTAGCCGGCGGCGGCTGTGGTGACGATCTTTCTCTGGGGGAGCTTGCCCGCGAGCGTTTCGGAAACGGGGCGGAGCGGGTTTGCCGCGCCGGTGACGCGCATTGCGGCATAGACGTAGGAGCGCCCCGAAAGCGGATCGCGGATGGCGCCGCCGATGCAGGTTGCCGCACCGCCGAACGGCTCGATCTCGGTCGGGTGATTGTGCGTTTCGTTCTTGAACAGGAGCAACCATTCCTGATCCTCCCCGTCAACCGTGACGGTGATCTTGACGGTGCAGGCGTTGATCTCCTCCGACTCGTCAAGGCGAGGAAGCTTGCCGGTGCTCTTAAGGTAACGCACGGCCATGGTTGCCACGTCCATGAGGTTGACGGGCTTGGTGCGTCCGAGGGCGTGGCGGCTCTCAAGATAGGACTCGTAGGCGTGCTCGGCGAGCGGATCGTCAAAGCGAACCGAGTCGATGGTGGTAAGGAAGGTGGTATGACGGCAGTGATCCGACCAATAGGTGTCGATCATGCGAAGCTCGGTGATGGTGGGGTCGCGCTTCTCCGAGCGGAAATAGTCGCGGCAGAAGGCGAGATCGTCCTCGTCCATGGCAAGCCCGTAGCGTGCGATCTGCTCGGACAGCTCCGAGTCCTTCATGTCGCAAAAGCCCCGAAGCACCGCGACGTCCTCGGGCGCGGTATAGTCCATGACCAGCGTCTCGGGCTTATCCATCGACGCCTCGCGGCTCTCGACGGGGTTGATGACGTACTTTTTGATCTGGGAGATTTCGCTTTCGGTGAGATCCCCCTCAAGCAGATACACCTTGGCACCGCGTACCAAGGGGCGGTTTCCGCAGGAGATGATCTGGATGCACTGTGCGGCGGAGTCGGCGCGCTGATCGAACTGACCGGGCAGATACTCGACCGCAAAGGCGGTGTAGCCTGCCGTATCGAGCGACTCACAGGCAAGATCAAGCTGCGGCTCGGAGAATACGGTATCGACCGAGCGCAAAAACAGCTCTCGGGAGATGTCCTGCACGTCGTAGCGATTGAGAATGCGAAGCCTCTTCAGCCCCTTGATGCCGAGCAGTGAGACAATATCGGAGCGGAGCGCGTTTGCCTCGTTTTCGAGCCCCGGCTTTTTCTCGACGAAGATGCGGTAGACCTCGCTCCCGGCGGCAAGAGCACGCGCGCCGATGTCGCTTCTGCGGTAGGCGTTTTCAAAGTGGATCTTGTCCGACAGGGCGTAGGCGTCCTTGATTGCCTCGGCAAGGGTCGGCGCGGTGGCAACGGCGCCGAGCACGCGGCCGCCCGAGGAGAGTAGCGTGCCGTTCCCGTCGAGCTTGGCTCCCGCATAGTAAACCGTTCCCTCGGCATCCCCGTCAATCGTGATCGGATAGCCGCTTTCGTAGGCAACCGGGTAGCCGCTTGACGCCATCACGACGCAGCAGGCGGCGCCGTCCGAGAATTTGACCATCTCGGGCGTGAGCGTACCGTCGGTAGTGGCGCGCATGATTGAGAGGAGGTCCGACTCGAGAAGAGGAAGAACCACCTGCGTTTCGGGATCGCCGAAGCGGCAGTTGTATTCGATAACCTTCGGGCCGCACGGCGTCAGCATGAGTCCGAAGTAAAGGCAGCCCTTAAAGGGCGAGCCCTCCGCCTTCATGGCGGCGATCGTCGGAACGAAGATCTCACGCATACAGCGCTCGGCAATCTCTTCGGTATAGTAGGGGTTGGGTGCGACCGTTCCCATGCCGCCGGTATTCAGACCCTTGTCGCCGTCGAGCGCCCTCTTGTGGTCCATCGAGGAAACCATCGGAACGACCGTCTCGCCGTCGGTGAAGGAAAGCACCGAAACCTCGGGCCCCGTCAGGTGCTCCTCGATGACGACGCGGCTTCCGCTTTTGCCGAACATTCCGTCACGCATCATACCGATGACGGCGGCTCTTGCATCCTCGCGCGTTTCGGCGATCACAACTCCCTTACCGAGAGCAAGGCCGTCCGCCTTGATAACGGTGGGAAGCGGCGCCGTCTCAAGATAGGCGAGCGCCGCATCAAGGTCGGTAAAGACCTCGAACGCCGCGGTGGGAATTCCGTATTTCTTCATCAGATTCTTTGAGAAGACCTTGCTTCCCTCAATCCGTGCGGCGGCGGCGTTCGGTCCAAAGCAGGGAACCCCTGCCGCCTCCAGCGCATCGACCGCACCGAGCACCAGCGGATCGTCGGGAGCGACGACGGCGTATTCAATGGCATTTTCCTTGGCAAAGGCAACGATCCTGTCGATCTCCTTTGCACCGATCGGAACGCAGGTTGCGTCACAGGCAATACCGCCGTTTCCGGGAAGCGCATAGATCTCCCCCGCGAGGGGGCTTTCCTTCAGCTTGCGGATGATCGCGTGCTCGCGACCGCCGCCGCCGATGACCATGATTTTCATCAAGTTGACTCCTTTATTTCTGCTTTGATTTTGCAAGCTCGATCGAAACGAGCTCAAGCGCGCGGGGGAGAAGCTTCCATTCCGCTCTCTCCATCACGCGGCGCTGCAGGGTCTCGGGGGTGTCGCCTTTACGGATAGCGACCGATTTCTGCGCGATGATCGCGCCGCCGTCGGGGATCTCGTTAACGAAATGCACCGTCGCACCGGTCACCTTCACCCCGTAGGAGAGGGCTGCCTCGTGGACGCGCAAGCCGTAAAAGCCCTTTCCGCAAAAGGACGGAATGAGCGAGGGATGTACGTTGATGATGCGGTTGTCGTAGCGACGGATAAAATCGGCGCTGAGAATCGTCATAAAGCCTGCCAGAACGATGAGCTCGATGCCGTGCTCCTCGAGAACAGCAAGAAGTGCGCGCTCAAAAGCAGCGGGCTCGGAATAGGACTTGCGCGAAACGACCGCCGTCGGGATTCCCGCACGCTCGGCGCGCACCAGCGCGTAGGCGTCGGGGTTCGAGGCGGCAACCAAGGCCAGCTCGGCGTGGCGGATTCTGCCGCTTTCCGCGGCGTCGATGATCGCCTGCAGGTTGGTACCGCCGCCCGAAACCAGAACGGCGGTACGAATGCGCTTTAGCATAGCACGCACCCCTCGTCGCTTGCGATGATCTCGCCGATGATATAGGGATCCTCGCCGGCGGCGCGGAGCACCTCGATCGCGCGGTCGGCATCCTCCTTTGCCACCGTGATGCTCATGCCGACACCCATATTGAAGGTGTTGAACATATCACGGCTGTCGATATTCCCGGTCTTCTGAAGAAGGTCGAAGATGGGGAGAGTGCGAATTGCGCTTTTTTCGATCTTGGCGCCGAGTCCCTTGGGAATCGCGCGCGGAACGTTCTCGTAAAAGCCGCCGCCCGTGATGTGCGAAACGCCCTTGACCGAAACGGCGTCGAAGAGCGAAAGCATGGGCTTGACGTAGATCCTCGTCGGGGTGAGCAGCGTCTCGCCGACCGACTTTCCGCCGAGCTCGGCGACGGGGGCCTTGATGTCGTTCTTTTCAACGTCGAAGACGCGGCGAACGAGCGAAAAGCCGTTGGAATGCACGCCCGAGGAGGGGAGAGCGATCACGACGTCGCCAACGGCGGTTTTCGTCTTGTCGAGCACGCGGCTCTTATCGACGATACCGACGGCAAAGCCGGCAAGATCGTATTCGTCGATCGGATAGAAGCCGGGCATCTCGGCGGTCTCTCCGCCAATCAGAGCGGCACCCGACTGCACGCAGCCCTCGGCAACGCCCGAAACGATCGCGGCGATCTTCTCGGGGACGTTCTTTCCGCAGGCGATATAGTCAAGGAAGAACAGGGGCTTTGCGCCGCAGCAGATAACGTCGTTGACACACATGGCAACGCAGTCGATGCCGACCGTATCGTGACGGTCGAGCAGGAAGGCAATCTTCAGCTTGGTGCCGACGCCGTCGGTGCCGGAAACGAGAACCGGCTCGCGCATGCCCGCAAGCGAGGGAACGAAGAGCCCTCCGAATCCGCCGATATCGGAGACGCATCCCTCGTTTTCGGTTCTGGCGATGTGCTTTTTCATCAGCTCAACGGCGCGGTAGCCGGCAGTGATGTCAACGCCCGCCGCCTTGTAGCTTTCACTGTAGGAATTGTTCATAATGCTTTCCTTTCTTCACGTATATTCACAAAATAATCATCAAGCGTTGTATTTGGCTTCAATCTCGGCGTTTGCGCGGCGCACCTTCTCGGCACCCGCAAGGCGAGCCTCGCCGAGCTTGGCGGAGAGAACCTCGTCGCCGATGGCAAGCATCTCTGCGGCAAGGAGCGCGGCGTTCTGCGCGCCGTCGATGGCAACCGTGGCAACCGGAATGCCCCCGGGCATCTGTACGGTCGAGAGCAGGGCGTCGAGACCGTCAAGGGTCGAGCTCTTGATCGGGATTCCGATCACGGGCAGCGTCGTCGATGCGGCAACCGCGCCTGCGAGATGCGCCGCCTTCCCCGCGGCGCAGATCAGAACGCCAAAGCCTCGCTCTCTTGCCTTTTCGGTGAACTCCTTGACCTCAAGGGGCGTGCGGTGTGCGCTCCAGACGTGCACCTCAAAGGGGATCGCGAGCGCCTTGAGCTGCTCAATTGCTTTCTCAACGACGGGAAGATCGCTGTCGCTTCCCATCAAAATCCCGACTTTTTTCATCTGTTTTTTATCCTTTCTCGGTTTTTCATCAAAAAGAGTGGGGCAGTCGCGCCGCATCGGCGCGACTGCCCCCGACGCGGACAACTTTCTACATCTGTTATTATAACAGATAAAGCGAGTTTTCGTCAAGCGTTTTCGACAAATCAGGCTATACGATTTTATAATGCAGATATAACCGGATCGTATAACGAGGGTGTGCGGCATAACTCGGAGTAATGCTCGGCCCGCGCCCCTTGCACGGCGATCGTCCGACCCCCGAGCGGCAGGGATTGGAATCGGCGTCCTCAAACGAGGGGTGCTTTTTTTGGGGGGGCGGGATTAAAAAACAAAGCGATATACTGAAAACAAGACGGTTGCGCTTTTCGAAAAACAGGTTTGCAAATATTATTGCGCCGCGATTGACTTTGCGTATGTTTTGTGGTATACTTATCATGAGGGAGAATGCGGTTGCATCGGATAGGAGAGAAAAAGCATGCGAAAAACCAAGATTGTTTGTACGATCGGACCGGCGTGTAACACCGAGGAAATTTTAAGCGAAATGTGCAAGGCGGGCATGAACGTAGCGAGACTCAATTTCTCGCACGGGACGCACGAGGATCATAAAAAGAACATCGACCTCATCAAGCGGGTGCGCGAGAAGCTCGGACTGCCGATCGCCATCCTGCTCGATACCAAGGGGCCCGAGTACCGCATCAAGACCTTTGCAAACGGCAAGGTCGAGCTGAAGGAGGGGGCCCGCTTCGTTTTCACCACCGAGGACGTGGTTGGCGACGAGGGGCGCGTTTCGGTCAATTACGCGGCGCTCCCCTCCGAGATGGAGCCGGGGGATCGGATTCTGCTCAACAACGGACTTCTGATTTTTGAGGTTGAGGAGATCTGCGGATGCGAGATTTCCTGCCGTGTCGTTGCGGGCGGCGAGCTATCGAACCGCAAGAGCATGAGCTTTCCCGGCAAGGTCCTCTCCCAGCCCTACCTCAGCGAGGACGATCGGCGCGATCTGCTCTTCGGAATCAAGGAGGGCGTTGACTTTATCGCCTGCTCCTTCGTTTCGAGAAAGCAGGATCTGCTGGACGTCAAGGAGTTCCTTTCTGCAAACGGCGGAGAGGATCTTGACATCATTGCCAAGATCGAGAACCGCTCGGGAGTCGATCATATCCGCGAGATCTGCGAGGAGTGCGACGGCATTATGGTTGCTCGCGGCGACATGGGTGTCGAGGTTCCCTTTGAGGAGCTGCCCGGGATTCAGAAGCATCTGATTACCACCTGCCGCTTGCTCGGAAAGCGCGTGATTACCGCGACCGAAATGCTGGAGTCGATGATTTACAATCCCCGTCCCACCCGTGCCGAGATCTCCGACGTTGCCAACGCCGTGTACGACGGAACGAGCGCCATTATGCTCTCGGGTGAGACGGCGGCGGGGAAATACCCCGTGCAGACGGTTGCCACCATGGCGAGAATTGCTCTGCAAACCGAGCGGACCATTGATTACAGCAAGATGTTCCGCAACTCCGATTTCATTATGAAGAACACCGTTGACGCCATTTCCCACGCGACCTGCGGCATGGCGATCGACATCGGCGCCAAGGCGATCGCGGTTTGCTCCATCTCGGGAATGACGGCGCGCATGGTCTCGCGCTTCCGCTGTCCCATCGACATTCTCGGCGTAACGACCGAGGAAAAGACCTGGCGCAAGCTGGCGCTCTCCTGGGGCGTCACTCCCGCGATGAGCGAGCTCGTGCATTCGCTCGACGTCGTCTTTTACGCAGCGCAGAAGCTTGCCAAAAAGCACTTTTCTCTTGCCACGGGCGATCGCATCGTCGTCACGGGCGGTATGATCAACGGCCGATCGGGCAATACCAACGTCATCAAGGTCGAAACGGTGTAAAAAAGCGTTCGGATTTTTCGGTCTCGCCGAAATCCGATGCACCCTGTCGCAAAGGGGCCGAGTCACTAAGAATTGGGCGTTATCATCGCTTTTGAGATTGAAAAAAGCAAAAACGCCGAATTCTCAGTGCGAGGTCCCTTTTGGGCTCGCTTGATTTCGGCATAACCGAACGAAAAACGATAAAAAGGAGAAACCCCGAAGGTTTTCTGCCTTAAAAAACAGGATACATAAAGAAAAAGCCAGGTGTTGTGCCTTACGCGCAGCACCTGTTTTCTTTGTTTTTCGTTCGGTTATGCCGAAAGGAAGCAGCACCTTTATTCCGTCTCGGAGGCGCGCTGAAACTTGTTTGGGGATACGCCGCAGAATTTTTTGAAGGTTTTACTGAAATGGTAGACGTCAAGAAAATGCAGCTCTGCGGCGATCTCTCCGACGGTGTAGTGCTCGTCCGAGAGCAAAAGCTGCTTGGCGCGCTCGATTCGCACCCGCTGTCTGAAGCGCATCGGGCTTTCGCCGCTGTACGCCTGGAACAGCCGTCGGAAATAGCATTCGCTGACGCCGCAGCGCTCGGCGATTTCGGCAACGCTGAGATCGTTTTCGCCCTCAAGCAGCTCGATGCCCGTGCGGATTCGCGCGAATTTATGCTTGGTGGTGCGGGATTTCTGCTTTTGGCAGGCGATGGCAAGCAGCTTGTATACGCCCGAGGAAACCTCGGGGATGCAGACGACGTTCTTTTTGCACTCCTCAACCATCGAGTCGAGCAGCATCGCCGTTGCCGAGTCCACGCTTCGGAGACAAACGACCGGTCGGTCCGAGGGGCAGATATCCTCGCCGCTCTTGTCGGTCATTTGAAAATGTACGACGACGGTATCCTCGATATCCGCTCCGGTGCTCGAAAAATGCACGGCGTATTCAATCCCCTTTGCCATATAGACGAGCGAATTTCGTCCGCAGGGGATCTGCTCGCCGCTCGGAAGCGAGATCGACGCCTCGCAGTTCTTGAACCAAAGCAGGGTATGCGAGATCTTCGGCTTCCCGAGCGCGCTGTAGAGGTTTCCCCGCGTTGCCCAGGATTGCTGCTTGGCAAGCGGCTCGCTGATCTGAAAATCGGTATGGTAGAGCTGTTCAAAGGAGAGATGCTTCATGGCGACTTCCTCTTTCGTGTGGGGTTGTTGATCCTATTATATCACAAAAACGCAGGAATTGTATCGGTTTTTACAAAAAAATAATCTTTTTTCCATTTTCAAGGGCTGCGGCGTGTGCTAAAATAAAACTGTATCTTTAAAAAGGAAGTTCCAAGCAATTTTTTGGTAACGGAAAGGAGAAAATACGTGAATTACCAAATGAACGATTTTTTGTTTGCCATGATCCTCACAGAGCTGGAGGATGCGGTCGGTAAGGAGAACTGCTCGGTTCGCCCGATCGACAAGGTGACGCACAGCGTCGACTACTACTGGCTCTCCCGTATGTGGGCGGACAGAGGATGCCGTATGCCCGAGGCCGACTTCGTCGTTTGCCCCAAGGATGCAAGCGAGGTCTCCAAGGTTCTGAAGATCGCCAACTACTACAAGCTCCCCGTGACGACCTGGGGTGCCGGCGGCGGAACCCAGGGCGGCGCCATTCCGGTTTGCGGCGGTATTCTGCTTGATACCAAGCGCATGAACCAGATCTTCGAGGTCAACACCAACGGTATGTACATAGAGTGCGGTACCGGCTCGATCTACAAGCACGTCGAGTGGGCTGCAAACGAGGTTGGCAAGGCAACCATGCACTATCCCTCCTCGCTCACCTGCTCGACCGTCGGCGGCTTCCTTGCCCATCGCGGCATCGGCGTTTGCTCGACCAAGTACGGCAAGATCGACGACATGGTGCTCGGGATGGAGGTCGTTCTGCCGAACGGCGATATCATCAACACCTGCCCGGCACCGAAGCACGCTGCAGGTCCCGACCTGAACCAGATCTTCATCGGCTCGGAGGGAACGCTCGGCGTCATTACCAAGGCGCAGATGCGTATTTACGATCAGCCTGAGGAGAGACGCTTCCGCGGCTTCCTGTTTGCCGATATGAGCGGTGCCTTCAAGGCGGCTCGCGATCTCCTTCAGAAGTTCAAGCCCTCGGTTATGCGTCTGTACGACGAGGCCGAGACCGGCTCGCTCATCAAGAAGATCGTCGGCGTCGAGAGAAAGGGCGCCTTCATGAACGTTGCCATCGAGGGCTGCCGCGATCTCGTTGCCGTCGAGGAGAAGATCCTGCTCGAGACCTTTGCCAAGTACGGCGCCGAGGATCTCGGAAGCGAGTACGGTGAGAAGTGGTGGAAGGAGAAGATTACGTTCTTCTATCCCGGCCATATGATGGATATTCCCCAGATGTTCGGTACAATGGATACCATCGCTCCCTACGGTAAGATCGAGGAGATCTACTGGGCAATGAAGAAGGCGATCGAGTCGAACTTCCCGCAGGCGAAGTTCATCGCGCACTTCTCGCACTGGTACGAGTGGGGCGCCATGGTGTACGACCGCTTCATCATCGACGGCAAGGACGTTCCGAAGGATCCCGTTGAGGCACTGCGTCTGCACCAGTCCGTCTGGAGCTGCGGCGTTCGTGCGGCTCTGGCGCACGGAGGTGTCGTCAACGACCATCACGGCGTCGGTATCAAGCTCGGCCGCCTGATGAAAGAGCAGTACGGTCCTGCCATGCAGGTATTCGAGGGTCTGAAAAAGCAGCTTGACCCGAACGGAATTATGAACCCCTTTAAGCTGGGTCTTTGAGTGAGGTAAACGATTATGATGATGTCTGAAAAGAGCAAGCAGCACGTTGATTCCTGCCGTTTCTGCTGGATGTGTCATCACATCTGCCCGATCGGCAACGCAACGGGACATGAGAGAAGCACGCCCCGCGCGAGAGCGCTCGGCATTTCGCTTGTCAACCGCGGCGCAATGGAGCTTCGTGAGATCATGGATAACATTTACGAGTGCGCCGCCTGCGGAGGCTGCGTACACGAGTGCGTCACCGGCTGGGATCCCGTCATGTTCTCGAGCGAGGTCCGTCTTGAGGCGGCGCTTGAGGGCGTTCTTCCCGCATACATCAACACCCTCGTTGAGAATTGCCTGAATACGGGCAACGCTTACGGAAAGACCGCTCTCTGCGAGTGCCTCGCCGAGGCGATCGCAAAGCACGCCGAGAAGACCGATCTTCTGCTCTTCCTCGGTGCCGATGCACGCTATATGGCTCCCGAGAGCGCGAAGCGCGCGATCCGCGTGCTCGAGAAGGCAGGCGTTGCCTTCACGGTTCTCGCCGACGAGCCTGCCTCGGGCGCACAGCTTGAGTATCTGATCGGCGCCGCAGAGGAGACCAAGAGTCAGATGAAGGCAGCCGCCTCGGTGATGGATGGCTACAAGACCGTCGTTGTCTTCGATCCCACCGATGCAAAGGCGATCAAGCAGAAGTATCCCGAGTTCGGAATCGAAACCTCGGCAAACGCCGTGACCTTCACGGCATACCTCGCTTCGCTCGTCGCCGAGAAGAAGCTTGCCGCAAAGAAGACCGATCTGCGCGTCGTTTACCAGGATCCCTTCCAGCTTTCCCGCGATCTCGGCGAGTGCGACGAGGCGCGTGCCGTCATTTCGGCATATGCCGAGCTTGACGAGATGCTGCTTTGCCGTGCCGAGACGGTCTGGGCAGGAAACATCCTCATGGCACAGTATATGCCCGAGACCATTAAAAAGGTTGCCGAGCGCCGGATCTTCAACGCAACGAGCATCGGCGCGAAGGTCATCGTGACGGCGTCGGTTTCGGAGTACACCGCGCTGAAGTCGGTTGAGCAAAATGAGGTCGAGATCCTTTCGATCGAGGAGCTCGTTCTCGGAGAGTAAGGAGAAGAGTATGCTGGTATCTCTGAAAGCCGTTTTGGAGCTCGCCGAAAAGGGCGGCTACTGCATCCCTGCGTTTAACGTATACAACATGGAGACCGCAATGGGCGTTATCAAGGCCGCCGAGGCCGAGCGCGCGCCCATCATCATGCAGGTCTATCCCCGTCTGATGAAGGAGGAGACCGGATACTATCTGGCTCCCGTCATTCTGGCGGCGGCAAAGGCGGCGACGGTCCCCGTCTGCTTCCATCTTGATCACGGACCCTCCGAGCTTGAGACGACCCGCTCGCTCCGCTACGGTGCGACCGGTATCATGCTCGACGGCTCGACCCTGCCCTTCGAGGAGAACATCGCCCTGACGAAAAGGGTCGTCGAGACCTGCTCGTACGTCGGCGTTCAGGTTGAGGGCGAGCTTGGCCACGTCGGGATGACGAGCGACAGCGATATGGATGAGTTCACGACTCCCGAGGATGCGAGGCGCTTTGTCGAGGAGACCGGCGTTACCTGCCTTGCCGTTGCCGTCGGTACGGCGCACGGACGGTATGCGAAGCCCCCGAAGCTCGACATTGAGCGTATCTGCGCGATCCGCAAGGCAACGGGGAACGCCGCGCTCGTTCTGCACGGCGGCTCGGGCGTTCCCGACGAGGAGATCCGCCGCGCCGTTGCGGCAGGCGTTCGCAAGATGAACTTTGCGACCGACGTCTGCTACGCGTTCCTTGATGCGTGCAAGGCGGTGCTCGACTCGCCAAGCCGTCCCGTTGCGGTCGATACCTTCATGAAGAAGCCGATCGAGGCGGTCCGCGATTTCTGCATCACCCGCATTCGTCTCGTCGGAGCGAACGGAAGGGTAGACTGATATGAAAAGAATCGTTGGCATCGGTGCGTGCGTGTACGATACGCTCTACACGCTTCCTACCTATCCCACCGAGGATACGAAGATGCGCGCCGTCACGTCTCAGGCGGCAGGCGGCGGCCCGGTTGCGACCGGGCTCGTCGCGGCGGCAAAGCTCGGAGAGTCGGCGTCGTATATCGGCGTTCTCTCGGATGACGGCGGCGGCGCGTTCCTGCAAAAGGATTTTGAAAAGTACGGAGTCGATACCTCGCTCGTCAGCGTGATGAGCGGATACCGCTCCTTTGCCTCGGTGCTTTGGCTCGCAAAGGACAGCGCCACGCGTACCTGCGTGTTCGATAAGGGCGATCTGCCCGCGCTCACTCTGAACGAGGAGCAGAAGAAGGCGCTTTCCGAGGCGGCGCTTCTGATGGTTGACGGCAACGAGCTTGACGCTGCCGTTGAGGCTGCCCGCATCGTCCGCGAAAGCGGCGGCAAGGTGCTTTACGATTGCGGCGGGCTTTACCCGAACGTTGACCGTCTGCTTGCCGTAACCGATCTCATGATCCCCTCAGCGGAGTTTGCCATGGGGCATACCGGCTGTGCGGATATCGAGTCAGCCGCAAAAGCGCTTTACGAGCGCTACTCTCCCGAGGTGGTCGTAATTACCGACGGAAAGCGCGGCGGTTTGCTTTACGACGGAAGCAAGATCCGTCGCTATCCGATCTATCCCGCCGAGGTGCTTGACTCGAACGGCGCGGGCGACGTTTTCCACGGCGCCTTTGCCGCGGCATACGTCAAGGGCTATGCGCCCGAGACCTGCTGTCATATCGCCTCCGCGACCTCTGCCATCAAGTGCATGGGCGTCGGAGCGAGAGAGAGCACGCCGAGCTTTGAGACCGTCAAGAATTATATGAAGGAGAACGGCTATGAGCTATAATTACAAGAAGACCTATACGCCGGCGAAGGGCTACACCCCGATCTGCAAGATCGGCGAGTGCAGTCTGAAGAAGCTCGAGTTCGGTATCATCGAGCTCGGCGCCGCCGAGACCCTCACCTTTGATACCGCCGACAAGGAGACCGCCTTCATCATGCTCGAGGGCCACTGCAACGTCAAGGTTGGCTCTGAGCTTTGGGAGAATGTCGGAAACCGCATGAGCGTTTTTGAGAACCGTCGCGCCGAGAGCTTCTATATGCCTCGCGAGACGAGCCTTGAGATCATCGCGCTTGACAGCGTGAAGATCGCCGTCTGCGCTACCCCCGTTTCCGAGAAGACCGAGCCCCAGCTTCTGAGAGGGGATCGCGTTCTCCTCAAGCTTCTCGGCGAGGTCCCCTTCCAGCGCGAGACGAGCTTTCTCATCGACGGTACGACCAACGCCAAGGTTCTGACCATCGGCGAGGCGTACTGCACCGAGGGCAACTGGGCGGGCTTCCCGCCGCACAAGCACGACGTCAACGATATGCCGCGCGAGTGCATTGCCGAGGAGATCTACTACTTCCTGTTCGAGCCGAAGCAGGGCTTTGCCGTGCAGTGCCTTTATACCGCCGACGGCTCGATCGACGAGGCTTATCGCGTCAAGAACGACGAGCTGGTCGAGTTCCCCTATGGGTATCATACGACGGTTTCGACCCCGGGCTACAAGAGCTACTTCCTGTGGCTGATGGCAGGCGATTATCAGGGCTTTAACCGCTCAAGCGATCCCGAGCACGCTTGGATCGAAAAGCGCTGAGAGGCATCCTATGCTTAAAATGCTCAGAGAGAAAAATCCGAGCCTTCGCTTTTACGACGTCTTCGACGAGGCGTTTTCGGAGTACGGCAGGGTCCTTTCCCTCGACTGCTCGTAGCTTGTCGAGGCGGCGAGGAAAATCGAAAATCCCGAGAGCGGCTCGGCGTACCTTCCCTCGGTCGATTCCTTTGAGGCGACCCGTGTGGCGGGGGAGATCTGCGAGAGCGTTTTCGGAACGCTCGACACCGAGCTTGGCTACTGCTGGGGGCACAGCGAGACCCTTGGCGGCACCGAATGGCACGCATCGTCGGCTCAACGTTGCCGTCACGCCGCTCGTGCTCATTCTCGGCAGACGGTGCGATCTCTCGGACGGACGGCTCGATTCGGCAACCATGAAGGCGTTCTACGTTCCGCGCGGAACGGTGCTTGAGGTGTATGCGACGACCCTGCACTTCTGTCCCTGCCAGGTCAGCGACGAGGGCTTCGGTATGGTCGTTGGGCTTCCGAGAGGGACCAATACTCCCCTGGAGGGCGAGGTCAGCGATCCGCTGCTCTTCCGTCGGAACAAGCGGATCATCTCGCACGAGGAGAACGCCTCGCTTCTTGCAAGAGGGGTTGTGCCCGGCGTGTACGGAGAGAATTACAAGATCAATTACTGATAGGAGAAGAATATGAGATATCTCCTTGGAATCGATTTCGGAGGCGGTGCCGCCAAGGCGACCCTGCTCTCCGAGAAGGGCGTGATCGCTGCGGAGCATACGGTGGAGTATCCCACTCTGCATCCGACGGCAGACGCTTGCGAGCAGAACCCCGCCGACTGGATTTCCGCACTCTCGGAATGTACGGGGGCGATTCTTAAAAAATCACAGATTAAGCCGGAATCCATCGCAGCAATTGCGGTGGATTCCGCGACCCATACGTCTCTTGTCTGCGACGGGGACTTCCGTCCGCTTCGCTATGCGATGCATTGGACCGATTCGCGCAGCAGACGGGAGGCGGCGGAGCTTCGCAAAACGCACGGACGGGAAATCTTTGAAAAGACCTTCCACAGCCCCGATACCATCTGGACACTGCCGCAGCTGATCTGGCTCAAAAGCAACGAGCCTGAGATCTTTGCTCGCGCACGCTACGTCCTTTTTGAGAAGGATTACGTCCGTTATTTTTTGACCGGCGTTTTCTGCACCGACTACATCGAGGCAGAGGGAAGCATGCTCTTCGACCTTCGCAGGATGCAGTGGGACCCCGAGCTTTGCGCTCTTGCGGGGATTACGCCCGAGATGCTCCCCGAGATCAAGGCGCCGACCGATCTCATCGGCTCGGTAACCCCCGAGGCGGCGGCGGCAACCGGACTTGCCGTCGGTACTCCCGTCATCTGCGGAACCACCGATACCGTCATGGAGGTCTTTGCCTCGGGTGCGGTCGAGACGGGGGACGTGACGGTCAAGCTTGCAACGGCGGGGCGCGTTTGCGTGATCACCGACCGTGCCTGCCCCGATCGGCATCTGGTCAACTATTCCCACGTCGTCAAGGGGCTTTGGTATCCCGGAACCGCCACCAAGGCGGCGGCGTCCAGCCTTCGCTGGTACCGCGACACCTTCGGGGGAGAGTACCGCGTCCTTGACGAGGAGGCGGCGGCAACGCCGATCGGTGCCGAGGGACTCTTTTTCCATCCTTACATTAACGGCGAGCTGACCCCCTATGCCGATCCGCTTCTTTCGGGAAGCTTTGTCGGCATCCGCGCAACCCACAGCCGCGGACATTTCACCCGTGCGGTGCTGGAGGGCGTTGCCTTTTCGTTGCTTGAGAGCAAGAGATATCTCGAGTCGATCGGCATTTCGGTGCAGGGGAGGGCGACCCTGATCGGCGGCGGTGCCAAGAGTCCGCTTTGGCGGCAGATTGCCTCGGACGTTCTGGGCATTCCGCTTCGCGTCACCGAGAGCAGCGACTCGTCGCTCGGCTCTGCCATGCTGGCAGGAGTGGCGGTCGGAATCTTCTCGGATCCTAAGGCGGCGGCGGCGCTTTGCGTCAAGCCGAGGGCAGAGGTTGAGCCCTGCCTTGAAAATACCCTTCGCTATGCGGAGATTTTCAAAACATACAAAAAGATCCACGATGCGCTCGCTCCCATCTATCATGGGGAGGGAGAGGGATGAGGATCGCGGTTTGCCTCCGTCAGGGGCTTGACGGAGAGCTCGGTCCCTTTGATGCGGCCGCCTACGAGGCGGCGCTTCGGATTGAGGGCGCCGAGGTGGTGCTTCTCAGCATGGGAACGCCAAGGACGGGGGAGTTCCTTCTCCGCCTGACGAGACTCGGTGCGAAAAGGGCGTATCTTCTGACCGACTCCGTCTTTGCCGGGGCGGATACGCTGGCAACGGCGTACGCCCTTTCAAGAGCGCTTCAGATGATCTCTCCCGACCTCGTTTTCTGCGGACGGCAAACCCTTGTGGGAGATACGGCGCAGACCGGCCCGATGCTTGCCGAGCTTGCAGGGCTTTCGCTTTTGACGAACGTCATGAGGATCGACTCGCTCTCGGACGGCAGTGTCACCTGCCAGACGAGGGAAGGGGAGACGAAGGCGGCTCTGCCCGCGCTCCTGACCCTTGAGAGAGTCTTTGAGCTTCGTCTGCCTCGCATTGGCTCGCGCACAGGCGAGCTTGTAACGCTCAGCGCCTGTGAGGTCGGCGCAGATCCCGCAAGATGCGGACTCCGCGGCTCGCCGACGCGGGTCGCCAAAACCTTTGAGAACCAATCGGGCAGGCGCCGTTGCCGCTTTATCTCGCGCGACGAGCTTGATGCTGTGATCGCCGCGGCGATCTTGAGCGCCAAAGCCGTTTGCGAGGAAGAACGGGGAGACAGCGACGAGCGCCTTCCGCACGTTTGTATCGTCGGTGCCGCGCCTCGCAGCTATGCCGAGACGGTTGCCGAGTCGATCACCGAGCTTGCCCTCTCGGATGCGGATACGCTTGCGAGGGAGATCGAAGCACTTTCCCCCGACGCGGTGCTTTGGGGAAGCGATCCGAAATCCAAGCGCCTTTCCTCGCTCGTTGCCGCAAGGATGGGACTTGGGCTTTGCGCCGACTGTACGCGCCTTGAGTGCGAGGTAGGCGAGCTTGCCATGTACCGTCCTGCACTCTCGGGAAGCGTGATCGCCAAGATCCGAAGCCTGACGCGCCCTGCGATGGCAACCGTCCGTACCGACGAGGGCGGTGCACGCGAGATCGTCGTGGCGGCGGGCTTTGGCGTGCAGAATCAGATGGATGCCGTTTCGGCGTTTGCCGAGCGGCTCGGTGCCGATCTTGCCGCCTCGAGAAAGCTCGTTGACGCGGGGATCGCGCGCTACGAGACGCAGGTCGGACTGACGGGAAAGAAGGTCAGCCCTCCCGTCTATATCGCCGTCGGGATCTCGGGCGCGGTGCACCACATCGTGGGAATGGAGCGCGCGGGAACCGTTATTGCCATCAATCCCGACAGAAACGCTCCGATTTTCGATTATGCCGATTACGGTATCGTAGATACCTTTTGAAAAAAGGAGTCACTTGTGCTTTGAACTATAACGTCAAGATCGGACTCGTCGCTATGCGGAGAAACGCTACCGACCGTCCGAGAGGAACCTTTCTGACCTGGTATTCCGCCGAGCAGAGAGGAAGAGATTCGTCAAATACATCGAGGAGAACTTCGCCACCGACAAGGTGAGCTTCGTTGACAACAAGGGAATCGGCATCGAGGACCTCGTTTTCGACGACAAGAGTGCCGCCGAGGTCATCGAGCGCTTTAAGAGCGAGAAGGTCGACGCCTTCATGATCATCAACTGCAACTTCGGAAACGAGGAGGCAGCGGCAGACATCGCCAAGGCGCTCGGCAAGCCCGTGCTTCTCTGGGCTCCGCTTGACGACGAGTATTACGTTGACGGAATGCGTCCGACCGACTCGCAGTGCGGTCTGTTCGGCGTTTCAAGACAGATGCAGAGATACCATATTCCGTTCTCGCTTTCCTGCAAGGCTCCCGACTGTGAGGCAAGACTTGTCAATCAGAGAGAGTGGTTCCGCGCGCGCGACGGCGTATATACCGTGTCGCGCATCGACCGCGAGATCGCCGAGTTCTGCAAGTATTTCCCGAATCTGCACGTAGATAAGCCTTAACCGTAAAACAAAAAGGCGGTCTGAAATGCAAAATGCATTTCAGACCGCCTTTTATTGCGGATTTTGCTTTCATGCGATCGCCCTTACGCCAGATTCAGCTTGCGGTCAAGCAAGCGCTGTGTGAAGAGGTAAAGAAGCGCCCCCAAAGCCGCAAGCACGGTGGGGATCAAGAGGATAAGAAGGGCGGAAATTGCCGAGAACTGATTTTTCGTGGTGTGCAGAGCGAGGAGACTGAGACCGTCAAGGAGAGACGGACCGAGCACAAGCAATAAGAGCTGCCGCAGGATTGACAGCGCGGAGGAAACGGCATAGTAAATACCGATCGAGAGAAGAATCTTGGCGCGCTTGACAAGCACAGCGCCGACCGTTATGCAAAAATAAACGAGAAGCGTCGAAAAAACGAGATAGGCGAGCCCGATGAGCAGCGCCTCAAGGAGATAGACGAGCAGCCACGCGCCGATCTCCGTCCATGCGATCGCAAGCAGCTCGGCGATGCCCTCAAGCACCATGGGGTTGAGAGGACCGCCGCCCGGCTCGGCGGGTGTGACGAGCAGGATGAAGAGAAGCACCGACAGAGCCGTCAGGACGAACTGTGCCGAAAACCAGATGACAGCGTTCAGCGTTTTGCTCAGAAGCAGGGTGCTTCTCTTGACGGGAAGGGTGAAGGTGAGATATCCCTCGTCGGTAAAGAAATGCTTGTAGAATCGCACGTACACCAAGATCTTCGTCATCAGAAAGGAAACGGCAACGGCAAAGAGACATACGAGCCCCGTCATTATAAAGAACAGGGCGGAGAGGTTGAGGATCAGGTTATCGGTGTCAAGATCGGCAATCCAGCTGAAGGTGCGGATCAAAACCCCTCCGAGGATACCCCCGGCCACCGACAGGACAGCGCCGATCCAAAAGAGCCTTGCAACGGCAGACAGGTCGTATTTCAGTAGCTTCCTAAGCATGAAAACACCTCCCGAAAGAGCATATCCAGCGATTTTCCGCTCTGTTGGCGCACCTCGTCGGCGTTGCCCGACAAAAGGATCCGGCCGCCCGGACCCATAAACAGAAAGTCGTCGAGAGCCGGCTCAATGTCGTAGATCAGATGCGTGGTAATCAGAACCGTTGCCTCGGGGCTTCGGCTTTTAATAATGGTTTTCAGAATGTAATCGCGTGCAGCGGGATCAACTCCCGCGATCGGCTCGTCGAGCAGATAAAGCCTCGCACGGCGCGCCATGACCAAAATCAGCTGAACCTTCTCCTTTGTTCCCTTTGAGAGGGTCTTGAGCTTGGCGGTCGGATCGATTTTGAGATCGGCCATCATATCCCTTGCAAGGGCGGTGTCGAAATCGGCATAAAAATCTGAAAAATAAGCGATCAGCTCGTTGACGCGCATGCCGCCGCTGAAATAGGTGCGCTCGGGGAGATACGAGATCCATGCGTTCGTCTCGTCGCTTCTCGGCTTGCCGCAAACAGAGATTTGCCCCTCATCCGGAACGAGAAGTCCCGACAGGAGCTTCAAAAGCGTCGATTTTCCACAGCCGTTCGGACCGAGCAGTCCGATGATCCTGCCGCTCGGCAGATCAAGATTCAGATTCGTGAGAACCGGAAATTGATAGCGCTTGGTGAGATTTCTGCAGCTTAAAACAGTCTTGCTCATCCAGGGTTCACCTCCCATGCGGATTCTATACTACTATAAGGATACAGGATTTTTCGGTTTTTGTCAAGTCGGAAATCGCCCGTCTCGAAGCTCCTTCGGCAAAAAAGACCGTTGCAACGCAACGTTCTTTTTTGGTGCTCCTGCGGAGATTCGAACTCCGGACCCTTTGATTAAAAGAAATAGGAGGTTTCAAATGAGTAAGTCGGAGGTTATAGCACGCATCAACGCGGATCATATGGCGAAGATTGCCTATTTCCAAAGCCAATCGCCGAAACGGCAGCATCGGCTCGCGCAGGATCGGTCCTTTTGGTCGGCGCATGAATGCAGCGCATGCACGTGGGAAGGTGTCTGCCTGGAGTGTGGGCAGACGTCGCTGCAGCTCGCTGTCTGATTGCTTTCCCCGCCTCGTGGCGGGCGTTCCTTCCTTCGAAAAACAATTTTGTTTTTCTCTACGTCTCGCCGGTGCATCGAGAGATCGCGGTTGTCAACGCTTTCCATAGGCGCTCCCTCGTTCGCGCCTGTGGGAAGGGTTGGCAAGTGAGCGAGGCTCCGCAGAGCCCGCAGACGAGCTCAGAGGCTCCTCGCCGGATCGAGGAGCCGTCTCGCTGAGCTCGGCAAGTCTCCCGGCGAGACCTTGCCCCGCCGTGCGGACGTTCTCCATCGGCGCTCGCGGCAAGCGCCAGCGCGCGGCGCCGATGGATCTCCGCCGCATGGATCTACTCAGGCGGCCCGGCCTGAGTGGTCAAATTTTCGGTTTTTCCGGGCAAGGGGGGCGGGTCTGTAACACGCCCCCTACATAATTCCTCTGTTTTTCCAGCCCTCATGCGGTTCTATCGCCTTAAAAAAGTTTCGTAGAGAGTTTGTCTACGAAAAAAATAATGGATAAAAATTTATTCGTTGGTGGAGGGGCGGTAGAGGGACTTTGCGTGCAAAGTCTTGACAAAAGAGACCTGCCGTGGTAAAATAACCACGGCAGACTGCCGGGAGTGTGGTTAAGTGATTGCGATGAGAATCATCACAATCTGGTCAATTATCATATTGCCGTATGTAATCAACCATTCGTGAATACGATATCCAAGCATTCAATTCACCTCCTTCCGTGCAGTCTGTCGTGCATTAAAAATCACGGAAGGCCTCTTTTGTCAGGCGTTCCGAAGGTAATGGGGACGAACGAAGCAGCTCCGCAAAAGCGGATCTGCTTCGTTTATTTTTATTCATTTATTTCGCTGGGAAAATATCTTCTTTTTCTAAAAAGTTGATTTGTCCTTTTTTGTAAGTGCTTAATTTTTTATCTAGTGCGCTTTCTATATCCTTTGCGTCGCTTGATTCGTAGGTGCAGATTAGAGTTATTCCTGCTTTTTTGTAAAGAGGAATTTTGTAATTTTTCATTTCTTGATATTCTTTGTTCGATTTTCCATAACCCCAATGTTCTAAGTAGATGTTTAATTTTGGGAGATAAAAATCGGGGTGTAGTGTTTCTTCATCAATGTGTAACGGTTTTTCGTATGCATGAGCGATATCGTGATCGAAAAAGTAGTTGTCAATATCCCGCTCGGATTTACTTTTTACGATGTGTCCGTCCTTGCATTTGTATGCTCCTTCATAAGAGTCGTCTAATAATTCTACATTTTTGCATTTTGTTATTCTGATTAGTAGGGATTTATTTTTGTATTTGTAGTAACATGATTTGCAAAAATAGTGATTTTCGCTCGGTTCTTGACATATGATGCATTCGTTTTTAGAATGTTCATAGTCATCGGGTTCTTGCTCTTCATGGCGTTTATTTTCTGCGGTTTTGAACGAATCTTTTTCTGGTGTTTTGCATTGGCAAGATTCGTTAGTATAGTGCCAGGCTCCGCACTTTTCGCATTTTTCTATTTCACCGGCATCTCTAAGCTTGAAGCAAGAAATGCAAAGTGGATAGATACCTGAACCCTTGCCGCAGATCGCACATGTTTTTGCCATGATGATTCTCCTTATTTAACGATATAGATGAATATTCGGTGCAGAATGTTAATTTTGATGTACCGATTGCTTTTGAAATGCTTCGGCAATATCTTCGCCAAGCGTTTTTTTGTTTTTGCTTGTTTCTTTTACATTGAGTATTCTTAGCGTTGCTTTTTTTATTTCGGTTGAGCTCGATCGGAAGTTTTCAATTAGAGCTCTTTCGATTGGCAAAAGAGCAAATTCGTTTTGCGTGCTTGAAGGTTCGAGACCGAGCAAATAATCCACTGACACATTTAATACTTGTGATAGTTGAATTAGAATTGTTTGGCTTGGTTCTGCTTTGCCGTTTTCGTATTTTGATATAGCGCTTTTTCTGATGTTTATTTTTTCACCAAGCTCTTCTTGCGTCAATTGCATGGCTTTTCGTGCAATCTTTAAGTTTTTCAAGCTATCACCTCCTTGAAAAAAATTATACATTTTACGCTATTTAATTTCAATTCAAGTTTCCTAAATGGAATTTTTTTGATCAAATATCTTGACAGTGTACTTTTTTATTGCTATAATGTTTCCGAATAAGAAACTTATGTGAGGCTCAAATGTTAAAAGACTGTTCTTCATCCGGAACGATTGGGCGTAAGTGTCGAGCTTTGCTTGAGAAGGTTCGGGTTGCCAATGCGCCACCTGTGCCGAAGTTTGAGCAAGTGAAAATGGAAATTCCGATTTCGAGATAAAATTCGGGGCGCCGATAAACGCAGGAGGATCTATTCATGGAAGTATTAGTAAAGTTTGAGGTAGCAGCAGGGAAGTACACGAAGCGCGGGACCGACGAGAAGGTTCCGTATGAGCGACTGATCCTGTACGTTCAGAATCTCAATGTTGAGAAGCCGACGTATGATTCGGCACCGAGTCAGGAGAGCGAGTTTGAACAGGTGATCTCCGGCGGCGGCTTTCGAGGACGATCTCGCATGTGGGTGCCGATTCGAGATCTGCAGGACAACAAATTTGCAAACGACCCGAATCATCCGGGTTATAAAAACGGCGTACACGTTGGCCGTTATGACAACGCTTACAGTATTCGTGTCGGCGACGTTGAGAAGCTGCTTGGATGCAGCCTCGCGGACTTTAAGGCAAATTTTGTACGCGATTTTTTCCTGCACGGTATCAGTGTCATGACCTTTGTGAATGACTACGGCACGGACGAGATTGCTGAGATCCACGTCAATCCTTCCAACGTCATTGATTTGATGTTCCAGGCGTCGGAGGCATGAGATAATGGCAACCTATCGTGAGCGCCTGAAGGAAGAATACGCAAAGGATTACGATTTTCCAGACGTCTGGAAAATGCCCGAGGCAAGTCTTCGGGCAGATATTTACACCCGATCCGCGATGATCGTAAAGTCTTTGCGTACTGCCGTTCAGGCGGTAAAGCTGAATTATCTTCTGATCGGTAAGATCCTTTTCACTGCAAAGTCTGCATACATGTATTACGTGTATCTCGAAGACGGCTGTTCGCGCGAGCTCTTCGCCTGGGCTGAGCAAGAATTTAAGCTGAAGAAAAGCGCGCTTTATGCGGCGATTTCAGCGTATGAGGCATTTTGCATCAACGATAAGGAATCGGCTCTGCCGGTGCTCAAGCCCGAATACGAGGGCTATTCTCATTCGCAGCTCGTTGAGATCCTGCCGATGGACCTTGAGCATCGGCGTGATATTACCCCAAAAATGACAGTCAAGGAGATCCGGGCATATAAGGCATCGCTTGAGCCGAAAAAGGAAAAGCCCGAGCCAAAGGAGCAAGCAGCTCCCGCAGCTCCCGAGCAGCGTCAGCCGATCGTGATCGAGTGTGAACCCGAGACGAAGGGCGGACGAGCTACGACCGAGGTGCTTCCGAACGAGAAGAGGCGCAAGGCATGGCTTGAAAATTACCGCGCCTGGGGCGTATGGCTCCGGGTGCCGCAGCTTGGTATGACCTATTACCGTTACGATTTCGGCAACGGTGATTCGGTGATCGTAGATGAGGTTGAGGTCCCGAAGGCAACGTATAACAAGGAGGGCATCGACCGTCATTGGCATTTGCTTGAGCAAACCGGTTACCGTTCCCACTGGAACCCCGGCGGGAATGCGATGAGCGAGATCATCGATTATCTTCAGAAGAAGCGCCCGGCTGTGATCGTATATGCCGAACAGAAGGAGGCAAGCGCATGATTGACTTAAGTGTGTTTGATAATGCAAAACGGCTTGCCGGAGCCTTGGAACGTCGTTTTGATGGTATAGATCTGCAACGCTTGGCGTCTGTATTGAATTATGTTCCCGGGCAGCTGCAGGTCGATATTCTTGCTCTTTGTACGATCATCGCAGATTCTTTTACCTCGACGGTTGTCGCGTCTCACGTTGGCGGCGGGGTAGTTTTTGTTCCGATTCCTGTGAGCGATGAGAGCGCCGAGCGCGCCAAGCAGTGCATATCTTGCGCGAATACAAAGGCGGTTGCGGATGGACGTTTAACGCCGGAAGAGCTTGACGGTATCTGCGCAGTATGCGAAGAACGTTATCATAGGAGGTACTTAGCTCCCGATGAGTAACTTTATTGAGCTGACGAATTTTGATGGTGGCGACGTCGCTTTGATCAATATTGATCGTATTGAATTTGTTTCTCCACATGAAAAAGGGGGTACCGTTTTGGTAACCTATGACGGACGTGGTTTGAGAGGTGAGGATCGCTTTTATCATGTTCGCGAACCGTATAAATTTGTTCGTCAGAAGATTTTTCGGTGCAACCATTCTTCGTCGATCAGCTCGATCACCTTTGATTTTACAGAGAAGGTGAAGTGCGCGATCTGTGAAGATCTCTGCCGGCATTCTTTAGAGTGCCGGGACCAGGACGAGCTGGACGAGATGTGTGAGCAATGCCCCTTGTGTGAGGTGCTGGGATGAATTTAATTTTCAAAAGGAGATAATAAAATGTCTAAACTTTCGCAGATGTTTAAGTTCGGGTACAAAACGGCGATGCAGAAGAAGTCGCGTAAAAGCTCGAGTTCCAAGCCTCGGTATTTGGGGCCTTCATATGTGGGCGGTAAATTTTACGATACCAATTTTCGCAAACCGAAAAGAATAAGTCAAAGTACATTGCGGTCGATTCGCGAAGAGTATGGTAAGGTTGATGGTAAACGTGTATCGGATCGTGTAGCTGTTGATTCCTATTTGTCCCATATGCGACGGAAATTCGGTAATTGGAAGGATGGTAAATTCTTAGGGCTATTCTCAGACAACGATTAAGCCTCCACCCTGAGGAGGCGGATCATGAAGGCAAAAAGAAAAGCCCCCGCGTGGGAGCGTGAGCTTGAGCTGATACAAAAGTTATCCGAGGATGAAAAGCTTAAGCTTCGTGTGAAGCGTCTTGTGATGCGGCTGCACGATTTTGATGCCGTCGGCCGCACCTTCATCGGTTTGCCGTCTTTACTCGGATACACCTCTTTTGAGGATTTTCATGATGATGTCTTTGCGCTCTGGCTTTATGTCGGCGCAACACTGGCCCTCGATCCCGAGGAGCGCAAAAAAGAAAAAGCCCCTTTGCCGAGCTAAGCGTTTCATCGGCGCGGGTGTTCTACTTTCCTTCCGAGTTTAGGTCAGATCAAAAAGCCCGGGGGACCGTTTGAGGCTTTCTCGGAAAAGAAATGGTGAGAAAATGAAAAAAGGTATAGCGATTTTGGCGGTGATTTTCGCCATCCTGCTCTTGCTTGGCACGTTCTCGTCGATCGAGCTGCCAAGGAGCGATCCGGGCGGATCCTCACAGACAACGCCTGAGGTGACGGACCCGGGCATCGTGCCGGTATCCGGGATTGTATTGAATCCCGATCACGTTTATTTTTAAGGAGTGAAAAAAATGAACAGAATCAATGAACAGAGCTCGAGGAAGAAGTGGGCGATCCTGATCGCATCGGTTCTTCTGTGCGCCGCGATTTTTTCGGTGGGAACGGCGCGTGTCGTCTTGAGATGGAACGGCAGCGGAAACGAGTCGCCCGGCGCCGGGGAGCTTTCGATCGGTGGGATCCACGAGAGCACGTTGATGAGCCTGATGGCGGAAGAGCCGCGGGACGGAGTGGTGACACTTCTTGCAACCGTTACGCCCTCGGGAGCCGAGGCGGCAGGACTGACCTGGACGGCAGTCTGGAAGGATTCTTCCTCGAGCTTTGCCAAAGCGCATACCGACGTCGGTGAATTCATCCGTCTGACTCCGAACGGAACGAGCTGCAGCGTTGAGCTGCTCGCATCGTTTGGGGAGCAGATCGTGATAACCGTTTTTGCGAACAGCAATTCGAATGCGAAGGCGAGCTGCACGGTCGATTTCCGCCAAAAGATTGAGGAAACTTACATTCGGCCGTCCAAGGTGACTACGATCTTTCAGTCGGATAGCTTGGTTTATTCGGGGACGGATTTCGTCGTGAATCCGATCGTGTTTAGCACGCACATGTCGTCTGTTTATGAAGAGAAAATCCATTTCACGGTTCTTACAAGCGAACATTACACAATCGGAGCCGATGCAACGGCGACGGTTCGCTTTTACCCGACGGATGAATTTGCGAACGTTGTTCGGGATTACATCGACGTGGGCCACACGCCAACCGATCCGATTTCTATTGACGACGTCACGTTTGCGGACGTCTTCAACCGTTCGAACATGAGTGTGTTGATTCCGGAGTCTGAGGAAAATGCGGAGAATTATCTTGAAACCGTCAATGCGTTCAACCGTGCGGTTAAGGCGTTCGGAAACGGACGTGCGATCTGCATCGAGGTCACTGTGAAGACAGCATTTGAAACACAGGTTCACAATTTCTATCTCTGCTTTGACTCGTCGATGATCGTTGAGGCTGCGACGTCTCTGAGCCTTAACCAAACGAGCATCATCTTTTGATAAAAAGCTCACGGCACTGCAGGGCAGTGAGGAAAATAAAACAATAGGAGTATCAACAAGGAGCAAAAAATGAAAAGCAAAACGAAAACGACACTTGCGCTTGCGCTCTCGATCGTGTCGCTGCTGCTCTTGATCGGAACGCTGGCGTCAATCAACCCGGCGGTGTTCAATCCGGGCGGTGCGGATCAGGATCAGAAGCCGAGTCTGACGAACCCTCTGTTCGCCGCCTACGACTATCCGGTTGAGGAGCTGAAGGCAGCCGAGGGCGTGATCCCGAACTATTTTCTCCGCGACGCCGATCCCGATAACGACGGTGACGCGCACAAGTACATTGTCGACGAGGAAAACAAGGTTGCCTTCATTGACCTGACCGACTGTGTTTTCACCAAGGTTACTCTTTCCGCCAGCAAGGATGCGAACGGCGATCGTTACATGGCGTTTGCATTTCTGAGCGAGATGCCGGAGCTCGGGGAAGAGGTATCCTACGCGATCGGCTATAACGAGCTTCGTCAGAGCACGAGCGATTCCGTCATGGTTCCGATCCCTGCCGATGCGGTTTGCCTCGTGATCTATTATCAGGACAAGGGCCCTGACGTTGAGCAGACGATTTATGCGCCCCGCGCGATTCAGTTCACGGGGAACAAGTATCTTTATTGAGAGGAGGAGTAAAGCATGAGCAGAAGACGCGGAAAAAGCAAGAAGACGCTCGCGATCGTGTGTGCGGTCGTGGCGGGAGTGCTGCTCCTTGGAATTGGAACCTCGCTCGGCTCGGGGCTTGTGAAGCGCGAGCGCAACGACAAGAACCTGATCACGCTCGAGGACGTAGTGCTTGAGACGCAAACCGACAAGGAGAGCGGGCTTGAGGTGACGGTAGACGAAAACGGAGCCGTCAAGCTCAAGGGCGAGGCCAAGACGGACGTTGAGCTCGTTTATGCCTCTGTGTATCTTCCGATCGGAACGGTCAAGCTGACCGGCGCCAAGCACGGCTCGGCGAACACCTATTATCTCGGTCTCGTCGTAGACGGAGAGGTGAAGCGTTCGGACAAGGACCCGATCGCGATCACGGAGCCGGGTACCTATGATGTTGTGATCGTGGTTAAGGAAGGTCACGACTTCGGACTCTTTGCAGACAAGATCACTCCGGTGATTTCGGGTGCATCCATCGACGTTTCGTTCTACAAGTAATTCAAAAAATGCTCCCTCCCGGCTACGGTCGGGGGGGAGGAAAGGAAGTCAAAACAATGAAAACAAAGCTGAAAGCTGTCGCCGTTGCATGTCTGCTCGCGCTTCAGCTTTTTTTGTCTTTTCTTCCCTGCACGGCAGCGGGTGCAGAGGAATCGGGGGCGCCCCGGGATCACGTCTCGTTTTCCAAAACGACGGTCTATGCAGATCTTGTGGACCCCGAGATCTATGCCGAGGGGAAAACAGCAGCCGAGATCAAGGCGGGAGAGGAAGCAGCGGCGGCAACGCTGCTTGAGAGTTATCCGAAGAATGCGGCGCTCGGAACCGCCGACGCCTCGGTGATCACGTCGACCGTCGAGACGAGCACAAACGGATGCAACGTGTTTTTTTACGTTTACGTTCCCGGCGGAACCGAGTCGGCCCTTTCGGCCGCCTTCACGCTTGAGGCGGGAGGCAGAACCTATTACAAGAGCGCAAAGCAGGTCTCAACGACCGAAACGCTTGTGAAGTACCGTGTCAATCTTACCAAGAGCGAGTATGAGTCCTTCCGCGTCGGCGATAGCTACGAGCTGACGGTGCGGCTCTTTGAGATTACGTACCGCGATCCCTCGTCCTCATTGAGGACCAAGACGGTGGCGTACACCGGCCAACAAAGCAGCATTGCCGGCGGCAGTTTGCACTCGGATATTCAATTGACCTTTTCCAATGAAGGCGAGCTGGAAGGCTGGAGCCTGTCCGACGAGCTTTATCTCGACGTTCATCTTACGGCGAGCAGATATTCTACCTCCAATCTTGGTTATTACGATCAGATCAATACCGCGATGTTTCTGATCCCGACGGAGTATCTCGAGGATTGGAAGCGGATTGATCAAATCAAGTATCAGTATTCCTTGCTCGAGGGCGTACCGATGCTCGTGACCGAATGTGACCGTGACGATCTGACCGTTGAGGGAAGCTTTTTCAATCTTTGGAAAAAAGGGGCAGAAGCACCGTTTGCTTATAACGTTAGCGCTTTGGGAAGCCCCACTAAAATGCCATTCGGCAAGTGGGCATCCCACCCTGATGCGAAAGAAACGTTCTTGTTCATGGTTGACCAGATTAAGACCGATGATAAGGGGCTTCCCGAGCTGTCGGACGACGACGTGCTTGAGCGTTATCTCAAGCTGAAGGAGTCTATTTCTTCTGTAGCAGGCGATAAGCTTTTCGCCATGAGTGACTATCTTCGTGCATCTTCATGTACCCCCTTAGATACTTATACGAAAACTCCGAACGATCTTTTTGAGACCAAAAGCTTTGAAGATTCCATATCGGGCTTTGTAGAATGGCTTTATAAGCTCACGGGGCATAAGGTTTCGGACGATTCCGTGAGCGTTTCGGCTATTCAAATTGCGTCTGTAGGCGACGGGACGAAAAGCGACGAGGATTTGAAAACACAGTACGCGTTGGATGATGACGGACTCGGAACCTTTCGCTCTCTTATGAATTCATGTGTCTCCTCATTGGAGGATCAGACCCTGGTCGTTTTTCATTACCTCAAGACGGAATATTTCGTTCATTCCGCCGAGTATTGGCGCGAGCATGATCAAGCACTGCTTTTTCCGGATTGGGAGGGTTTCAGCGAAACCACGTATTATTGCGAGAATGCAATCGTAGACGATTTTAAGATCATCTCGATTGCGTTCGGTGAAAATGAGAAGCTTCACACCGTTCCTGTCGTAATGGAGACAATGACCTTTATTAAGGCGCCGCAGTCGCCCGAAGTGGTTTCTCCGATTAAGGATGACGATGATCCCTGGTGGATGAAGCTTCTTGCAGCCCTGAAGGAGCTTCTTCAGATCGCCGCTCTGATCGGTGCAGCGACGGTTCTGGTGTTGATCGTGATCTGTGTGCTGAAGCTGATTGCAATGATCCGAGACGCCTTCGGCAGACGCGGAGGCGGCGGATGAAGAAGCTAAGGCTCGGATATTACGTCCTTCGGTTTCTTCTGCTTCTCGTCGCTCTCTTCTTTGGCGGCTACGCCGCGACAACGTTTTTGGAGGTCCTCTAAATGTTATTCCGCCGTCTTCGGTCTCGTCGTGACCCTTTGAAGCATTTGCACCCGGCAAAGCGAATCCGGCTTGACGACGGAACGGTGCTTCGGCGTTATAAGATCAAGAAGCCAAAGCCTCCAAAGCGCCGCCGCTCCCTCTTTGAAAGGATCGCCTATCCGACGGTATTTGTCCTTATCGCCTTGTATTTCGCCTTCAACGGCACCTGGTCCTTCTACCGTCTCGGCGGTGCGGTCTACGATTTGCTTCTCTCGGTGGCGGAATATCTTTTGTGCGTGATGCATCTTGACGCCGGGAGCCTGCCGATCCGCATCAACGACGTTCCCGACGTTCCGTACGTTCCCTTTCTCCCGATCGACCCCTCGGAGCTCGAGGGCCTTTGGTCGAGATTCTTCTCGCTTCTCTTTCATAAGGAGCATTTCCTCGCATATTTCGTTCAGGTCGTGATCCTGGCGATGTACCTCTCGCAGCTCGCGCTCCCGGTGCTGCTGCTTTGTCTTGTCGGGACGATTCTTATTCGCGGATCTGTGACCGATGAAAATGACGATTTCGAAAAATGCACGCGGTCGGTCCGATTCCTTAGGTGGCTCGGCAGAGGGCTTTCCCCGATCTTGCTGATCGTGCGCGAGCTGTGGTATCGTGCCTCGCTCTCTTATCTCGTTTGGCTCTCGCTTCTGTTTTTTGCCGGAACGAATCTTCTGACGGTCGGGCTCGAGGCGGTGGCACTGCTCTTGCATCTTTCGGTGTCGGCAGATTACAAGAGCCTTTATCTGCAGCTCTATAAGCTTGCGCTTGATCTGACCGTAGCTTTCGACGCTTTGCCGCTTTTGGTCTGGCTTGTGATCGGGTACGTTCTTTCGGTTAAGATCCGACAGTATCTTGCTTATAAGCGGCTTGATACGTTCGAGGAGGCCGTTCGCGACGTTGTTTCTCGGCTTCCGCTCTTGGTTCTACTTACCGGCAAGGTCGGTGTCGGCAAAACGCAAACGAACGTCAACCTGACTCTTTCCTTCCAGGACGCGCACCGCGACCGACAGAAGGAGTCGATGCTCGAGATCCGCGCCGAGTTCCCCGATTATCCCTGGGCCCTGCTTGATCAGCAGATCGGGATCATGTATTTTATGGGTGATCTCAAGGGCAAGGCATATACACGCAGCCTTTTTACCTCGCTTCTTCGCGAGGACGACGCCCTTTTCTACGGCTACGTCGGCAGAAGAAAATTCACCGATGGCGTTACCGTCTCGCATCTCCGCGATCGGATCGTCGATTACGCCGAGCTTCAGTACATGTATCGCGTGCAGTGTACGGTTTTTTCGTCCTATTCGCTTCGGGTCGATGCGAAGTACGTTGACAAGGGGAAGTTCCCCGCGTGGACCTCTGATTACTTCCGTTCGGCGCCCTTCGATCCCCGAGGCGAGGCCGAGAGAGCGCACGTCTCTGACTTTGATCTTCTCCGCCTTGGCAAGACGGTCGATCCCGCCTCTCCCGCCGGCGCGTGGGAATTCGGTATTTGGAGTCATACCGAGATGGGGAAGGACTACGGAAATAGCCTCACCAACAAGGATCTGAAGGAGTCGGCGCCGACGTCGAACGTCAAGAACGATCTCATCGTCGATCGTCTGAAGATCAAGCGGCATTCCTCGACGGCGTGCTATACGCCTTACGCGCAGTACATCGGGGACGAGCAGCGCCCGAGCTCGCTTCAGGCTGACGTCCTTGAGCTGACGAACGTTCTTTGCATCAAGGGCTCGAGCGGGCCGAGATCGACCTATCATCTGTTTTTGATCGAGCGCTTCTTAAGAGATCTTCTTCTCTCGCTTTGGCATGGCTTTTACGCCGACCGATCGGTCAACCGCGCCGACGTGGATCTTCCGACGTTCGCGCTCATGCGCCTTATGGACCGCTTTTACCCGAGTATCCGCCGACAGCAGCAGCTGTTCGGCTTTGAGCTGCTGGACGTGCATCTCAAGGACGGCGAGGATATGGATGCAGAGCCTGAGCTGCTTAAGCTCCCGGTCGCATACAAAAAGGTCCGTGCCGGCAGATACGGTACCGACTGCTATGCCGACGTGCTCGCCGAGCGTGCGGCAAAGTTCAATCCGAAGATCTATTCCAAGCTCGTCGAGGGCGAGGATCTGACCAAGGAAGAAAAGGACGAATACGAATCCTGGTGGGAGCATGATACGTCGCGGACGTATTCGGGCCCTGTCGCGTCACCCGACGAGATCAAGGCCCAGCATTCCCGCTTTGGAGATAAGCTTTTGAAAATCAACAATAGAAGGGATATCTCGAATGATTAAGATCAGTGTTAAGCAAACGAAAGCCTTTAATGAAATGTCTGATCTTGAGCGTCTTGAATGGTTTGACGTTCGTGATAAGGCTGTGCTGCATCACATCGATACTCTTTATTATTCGGTTTATCTCAAGGAGCCCGATGCGGATGATGAGGAAGCATGGATCATACTTTGGTCCTTTCTCAATCGTTTGCGTGAGCTGAAGGCTGAAAAGAAAACAGATCGGAGCCGTGAGCTTCGCTATGAGGATCTTGGGCTTTGCCTTGAGATCAGGTCTTTTTCGAATTATGATATCTGCTTGGCCCGGGGCGAGGATTTTGATATATTTATCTGCACGAATCTACCCAACGTGCAGACGCCTCGGGTGGTGGTGCAGCTTCGCTCGAGGTATCTCGTCCTCGAGGGGGTAAAGAAGGCGATACGCGAATCGTATGAAGTTGTTCGTGAGTTTATCGAACGCAACAATTTGCAGATTGCTTGTGTTATGGAAAACCGTATTGATTATGCTTTTCATACCAACTGTATTTCGGATCCGACTCGAGTGCTGCACGACTGTGCTATTGAAAAGCGCGTTAAATCAAAATTCCGTTCCGGGGTAAAGTTTTTTAAGCTTTCGGACAAGCTCAAGATAGAGACGCTGCAGCTTGGAAATCGTAAGTCTCATACCGTGTTTTTTCGTTGCTATGATAAGACAAACGAGGTTGTTTGCCTTAAATACAAGTCATTTTTCTTTGAACGTTGGCGCCAAAACGGGCTGATTTCGGCGTTTGATCGCTTCTGCCTTGAGAGTGCTTACGAGCTTGGGTGCTACCGCTCCGGCATTCTTTGGGGCCGCTCTGAATGGTATCTGCGGTATGGCAAGGATCCGGTGCTTCAAAGGAGGATCCGAGATCTTCGCGAGAAATATTATATCAAGAGTGACAACAACATTCATCTCGAGGAAGCCATCAAGGGAATTGTCCCCGAGGTGACGACGATTGTCAATTTTGAGTTTCAGACCCAGCGACGTTTGTATGCTGGCATGCAGGATCTCGTTGACGGTTTGCCGAAACCGGACGATCTTGAGTTCCCGGATCTTGCGCATCTTGAGAAGCTTCTTTCTATTCGTAAATCTGTTTGTACTTATTTAACGTCAACGTCTTTGCAGTTTGTGAAGGATCGGAAGGCAAAAGAGCCTGAGCTGATATGGTGGTGGCAAAGGATCCGAGAATGCAAGATCGACGATCACACCGGAGACGTCGGCGGCGTGCTTCGCACGTATCAGCAGAACGTCGATAAAAAGAAGGTGAGCATTTCCATGTATTCTAACGTTGCCCGGCTTTCCGCTTTGATTACGGATGACTATGAATCTGCAGATCTTTCCGAGGATCTCTCTGCAGCTCTTTGCGAGATTAACGACAACGACGCACATACTCGTCAGTACGGTCGATTGATCGACAGCAGTACCGGCGAGGCTGTAGCGCCTCGATGCCCTGTGCTTTACAGTGAGCTTAAGCGTCGGAAGACTCGTCAGCTTGAGGCGGTGCTTGGACGTCGAGGAACGGAGGCCGATGATGACTCTTGAGGACGCGGTTCGAGAGTTTTTGATTGAGCAACGGATAAAGGGTAATAGCCAAAAGACCTTGCGTAATTACGAAGTACAGTTGAGGTATTTTTTGGGTTTCGCAACACCTGAGCTTAACGTAAGTGATTTGTCTTTTGAGCTCTGCCGTTCTTATTATCTGTATTTGATCGAGAGAGAGCTCTCGTCGGTTTCGATTCAAACTTATGTTCGGCAGCTTCGTGCGTTTTTGAATTGGTTATACCACAACGTTTATATTGAGGTTGATATTTGTTCGCGCTTTAAGCTTCCCAAGGCTCGGCGCGACGTGATTGATACGCTTACGGATGAAGAGATCCGTCAGCTCTTTGACGTTTTCCCTGGCGACGGATTTCTCGATCGGCGTAACCGAGCGATCCTTTCGCTTTATCTCGATGGCGGCCTTCGCCTTAACGAGCTCGTCACGATCCGAGTCAATCGTTTGCACATTCGCGAGCGTTACGTGATCGTTGATGGCAAAGGCAACAAACAAAGAGCCGTACCTTTTGGAAATCAGACTCGGGATGCGCTGCAGCTTTATGCCGATCTGATTCCGCTTTCTTGCGGATCTCCGTTTTTCTTTCTTAAGCAGCTTTCCGGTGGCGGTGTTGCGCCTCTTAAGGAGGCGGGCGTTAAGATGCTTTTTCGAGATTTGAAGGCGGCATCCGGTATTGAACGGTTGCACCCTCATCTTTTGCGCCATACGTTTGCAACTCGGTATCTTGAGAATGGCGGTAATATTTATTCTCTTCAGATGATTCTCGGTCATACGTCGCTCGAGATGGTTAAAAGGTATCTTCATCTTGCGAACCGACGGATCGTTTCCGAATTTGTTAATTTTTCTCCGCTTGACCGATTCTCGGACGGCAAATAGCTGCTCTTTTTTCGCACACCCTTTTCCCAAAAATCAAAGGGTGTGATTTTCCATGAAAAAAGCCGGGGATTGTTCCCCGGTTAATGTTCTCGAAATGTCAGATAAAAAGCCGCCAAACGGTCGTTTGACGGCGTGGTGCTCCTGCGGAGATTCGAACTCCGGACCCTTTGATTAAAAGTCAAATGCTCTGCCAACTGAGCTACAGGGGCGTTCTTTTGCCATAGTATGATACCACATTCCGAATGAAATGTCAAGAGTTTTTTCAAAGGAAAGCGCGCAGAGAAGCTTTTTTATGCTTTGAGGGCGCGGGCAGGGCTCCCGCGCGGAAGCCCTGCCGCGGCTTTTTCGGGGAAGGCGGTTACCTTTTCAGCGACTCGGCGTAGCGGACCGCCGCCATCGCGTCGGCACAGTAGGCGTCGGCGCCGATCTCGCGCGCATATTCCTCTGTCAGGACGGCACCGCCGACCATCACGCGAACGAAGGGGAGCTCGCGGTGGAGCAGCTCAACGGTTTCCTGCATGGCGGGGACCGTCGTCGTCATCAGGGCGCTGAGCCCAACCAGCGCGGCGCCGCACTCGCGCGCGGCGTCGAGCACGCGGCGGGGCGGAACGTCGCGGCCGAGATCAAGCACCCCGTAGCCGTAGCTTTCAAGAAGCACGCGGACGATATTCTTACCGATGTCGTGAATATCTCCCTTGACGGTTGCAAGAATGATCGTGCCCTTACCGGGATCTCCCTTTTTGGGGAAGCGCTCACGAAGAACCGAAAGCGCCCCGACGGCGGCGTCTGCCGAGAGAAGCAAGCGCGGCAGATAGACCCGCTTTTCCTCAAAGGCGCGCCCCACGCGATCGAGCGCCGGAACGATCTCGTCTTGGATGACCGACATTGGATCGCGGCCGTCGAGCTCTGCCGCCGCCTTGGCAGGAGCGGGGCGGCCCGCCTCAATCGCCTCACCGATCGGCAGAGCGGCGTCTGCTTCGCGTAACCCGGGGGAAACGGGGGCTGCGGTGCCTTGTACCTCGGTACGCGCCTCGGCGTAGGCGATATACTCCTCGCATGCGGCGTCAAGCCCCGTCAAGGCGCGGTACGCATGGTAGGTATCCTGCATCGGGAGCGAGTCGGGGTTCATGATCGCGGCGGACAGACCTGCCGAGAGTGCCGCCGAAAAGAAGGCCGCGTTGACGAGATCGCGCTTCGGAAGTCCGAAGGAAACGTTCGAGACACCGAGGCTGGTCCGAAAGCCGCGCTCGGTGAGAAGTCGGATTGCCTTGAGCGTTACACTCGGTGCCATGGGGTCTGCGGATACCGTCAGGGCGAGCGGATCAATCAGGAGCTCGCTTTTCGGGATTCCGAGAGCGGCGGCGCGCTCGGCAATCCGCTCGGCGATGAGAACTCGCTCCTCGGCGGTTTCGGGGATGCCCGTCTCGTCCATCGTCAGGGCGATGAGAACGCCGCCGTATTTTTTCACCAGCGGAAGAACGGCGGAAAGGCTCGCTTCCTTTCCCGTGACCGAGTTGACAAGGGGCTTACCCGAGTAGACGCGCATCGCACGCTCAAGCGCCTCGGGCGAGGACGAATCAAGGCAAAGCGGAGCATCAATCACCGTTTGCAGCTCGCTGACCACCTGCGGCAGAACGCTTGACTCGGCAAGCTCAGGTAGCCCGACGTTGACGTCAAGGACCTTGGCGCCCGAGGCAACCTGTCGCTCCGCCTCTCCGATTAAATACTCGACGTCCCCTGCGCGAAGGGCGTCCTTGAGGCGCTTTTTTCCGGTGGGGTTCAGACGCTCGCCGATCAGAATCGGGTCGCCCCCGAGCTTTACGCTGTGGGTTCCCGAGGTGATGAGCGTTGGGGGCGGCTCCACCCTTGAGGGAAGCGGAAGATCCTTGGTTTTCTCGATGAGTGCCGCGAGATAGTCGGGGTCGGTTCCGCAGCATCCCCCGAGGATGGATGCGCCCGCCTCGGCAAGCTGTCTCCCGTATTCGGCAAATTCGCGGGGGGAGAGATCGTAGACGGTTTTTCCGTTCTCAACGCGCGGAAGCCCGGCGTTGGGGTTGGCAATGATGGGAAGATCGGTCGCCGCCCGAAGCTCCTTCAGAATGGGAAGCATCTCCCTTGGACCGAAGGAGCAGTTGAGCCCGAGCGCCGTAACGCCGAGGCCCCCCAGGGTGGCTGCAACCGTGGCGCCGTCCGCTCCGGTCATCAGCTTTCCCGTTCGGTCAAAGGCACAGGTCGCAAAAATCGGAAGCGAAGAGGCCTCCTTGACGCCGAGCACGGCTGCCTTCAGCTCGTAGAGATCGCTCATCGTCTCAATCAGAACGAGATCGGCGCCCTCACGCTCGGCGATTTTCGCCGCCGCGCCAAAGGCAGCCGCGGCGACCTCAAAGTCGAGATCCCCCATGGGGCCGAGCAGCCGTCCGCTCGGACCGATATCAAAGGCGATCAGAGTATCCCTTGTGCCTCTCGCCTCTTTCGCGATCGAAAGGGCAGAGGAAATCAGCTCGTCTGCGTTCGGGTAGGCAAGGGGAGTGACCCCGAAGGTGTTGGTTTTTACGACGTCTGCCCCTGCCTCGATATAGGCACGGCAGAGCGACAGCACCTCGCGCGGATTTTCGATCGACCAGAGTGCAGGGGGCTTGCCGGGGGGCAGACCGCGGGCGGCAAGCACGGTTCCCGTGCCGCCGTCAAAATACAGGCGCCCCAGCGCGAGCCTTTTTTTGAGATCAGGCTTCATTTTTTCCTCCGAGAATGGCAGTGATGGTTTTGGTGGGGTGCATCAAGAGGCTTTCCCCCTGACGGATGCCAAGGTGCTTGTCGGCAGCAAGAAGCGAGAGCAGGGGAGCGCTTGCCGAGAGCGGAAGCGCACCATATCCGGGGCTGAAGCGGCGCCCGAAGAGGCAGTCGGCGCATCGCTTTCGAACGACTCTGTCAACGGCGTCGGCTGCCGCTTCCGCCATTGCCGAGGCAACGGCGTCAAGGAGATAGGCGCTCCCAACGCTCCGTCTTTTTTCAATCTCGAGCAGTCGGTCAACTCCGTAACCGAGCGTGACGGCAAAGAGCGCAATCCGTTCCCCCAAAAGAGAGGGCTCGTTTTCAAGCGACAGAAGCGAGGTGATCTCGGGGCTCCTTTCACCGTGAGCAAAAACGGCGGCAGGGCTCGAGACGGCGGAAAGGCGAAGGACGAGCTCTTCGAGGTCCTTCGGCAGATCCCCAACGGGGGCTTTACAGCGCGCGGCGAGCTCTCGACGGCTTGGGACGATTTCCCGTTCCCCTAAAGCAAGGTAGACGACGGTCAGCGGTGTCATCGGAGAATCTCCGAAAGATTGCCCCGAATCGTTGCGGCAACGTCGGGCTTGTTCATCGAATAGACGTGTACGGCGTTCACCCCGTTTGCGTAAAGATCGACGATCTGCTCGGTGGCAAAGGCGATGCCTGCCTGCTTCATGGCGGCGGGGCTATCGCCGTACCGATCGACGATCCGCAGGAAACGCGCGGGAAGCGCCGTGCCCGAAATGGCGCAGATGCGCCTGATCTGAGCGGCGTTTGTCAGCGGCATGATCCCTGCGACGACCGGCACGTCAATGCCGCGGCGGAGCAGGCGGTAAAGGAAGTTGTAAAGAATGTTGTTGTCGAAAAACATCTGCGTCGTCAGAAAGGAGCAGCCCGACTCGACCTTGATCCTGAGTGCCTCGATGTCGGCGTCTGAATCGATGCTCTCGGGATGCTTTTCGGGATAGCAGGCACCGCCGATGCAAAATCCGCCGAATGCCCGAATCTCCTCAGCAAGCGACGAGGCGTAACGGTAGGTAAGCCCCTCCGACGAGGCGCCCTCGGGAAGATCGCCTCGCAGAGCCAGGACGTTCTCAATGCCGCGCGCCCTGAGATCGGTCAGCTTTTCTCGGATGCTTTCGCGCGAGGCGCCGATGCAGGAGAGATGCGCGAGGGGCGTCGTGCCGAGCGCGAGCAGAGACGAGGCGATCTCGGCGGTATAGCCTGCCGTGCTTCCCCCCGCACCGTAGGTCACGCTCATGTAGGCAGGGGAGAGCGAGGCAATCTCGGCGGCGGCCAAGCGAACGCTCTCAAGGGCGGAGTCGGTTTTGGGCGGAAAAACCTCGAAGGAAAGAGTTGGCTTGCCCCCTCGGATAATGTCGGTAATCTTCAAGCAGTAAACGCCTCCTTTGTTTTCGGCAACGGATTTTTCGAAAAAGGCTCTTGACAGAGCCGCTTTTTTTATATAACATATATATCATAATCGATTTTCTTCGAAAATGCAAGGCTTGCGTCAATTTATTTAAAGATATGAAGAAAGAGAAAGGAGAGGACGGCATGAAAAGAAAAACGGATAACGGCAAAGCCTCGGCAAGCCTTCTCCTTTTTTTCACGGCTGCCGCCCTGACCGTCTGCGCGGTGCTTCTTTTTCGGGGTGCCTTTTCCTTTGACCGAAGCGTCGGCCGCATTCTTGCGGTGGTCGGGGGTGCTCTTTGCACCCTTCTTGGAGCGCTGCTTTGGATTTCTCTTATCGCCGCGATCGCCGCAGGCGAGCGGCGGAATCTGTTTCTCTACGACCGAGCAGCCGGGCGGAATCTGCCGATCGAGGCGCTTGACGTGACTTTGGTGCGTGAGCGGCTCGACGGATATTACCGTGCTTATCTGCGCTCGGGCAGGCGGCAGGACCTTTTGCCGCCGCTCGTGCCGATCCTCGCCCCCTATCTTCTTTTGGTATTTCTCGATTCGGCATCCGAGGCGGATTGGCGGAGGCTGCTTTTTGAGCCGAGCACGCTCCTTTTCGAGCTGACCGAGGGGCTTTCGCGCTTTGGGCTTTCGGCTCCCGCCGAGATCCTTTCGCAAGCGGCGCGGAGCATGGGCGGAGCTCCGGAGTCTGTCAAGCGTGCCCTTTCCCGTCACCGCCGCACGGTGGAGGATGCACTCCTTTCCCATATCCGCGAGCACCTCGACGATTTCGATTTTTGAGCCGAACGGAGGCTGTCAAAATGAAAACTCCTTCATTTTGACAGCCTCCGCTTTTGAGGGCTTCAGTCGTTGGACTCGGAGAAGACCGCCGTTACGCGGTATGCGGCACCGTCGAGCGTGTATTCAAGTCCGATCTCGGTGATCTCGTCCTCAGTGAATCGAACCTTGAGAGTCATATTCGAGGCTCCGCTGAGCGCAATGCCGACAAGGCTTGCCTCGCTCCCGTCTGTCGGAGTCGCCGTCAGAAGCAGACCGTCGGCATCCTCTGTGATTTGTACGGATTCGAGATACGCTTGCTCGAGACGGATGCTCGGATACGATACGCCGACCGTCGCGCTCCATACCCAGGATGCCGCCCCCGAGAGCGCCGATGAAAGGGCGGAAAGATTGCCCGAGGCACTTCCCGAAACGCTTGAGAGAAACTCTCCCGTGCCGATCGGGCTCGGCATGTCATAGCGATAGGTCAGAACGCCGAGCTCTCCGTCAAAGGAAAGGGCGGTTTCGGCACTGAGAGGAAACCCGATCCTCGGATCCTCGTAAACGACCGTGCATACGACGGTATCGGGGCTCGCTCCGTCGAAAAGCGCCTGCAGAGCCGTCAGGGCAGAGACCTCCTCGGGCGGTGCGGTTTCGGGCGGCGTGGTCTTCGGCGAAGTGGTCTCGGTCGGCGTCAGAAGGGCACAGGACGCGAGCAGAAAAAGGGACAAAAGTAAAAGGGCAAGACAAGCTGCCAAACCGTTTTTTCTCATGAAGCACTCCTTTGCGTATCGAGCTGCGCGGGCTCCGAGCCGGCTTTCGGCTTCTGCATCCATTGTACCATACGGGCACGCCGAAGTCAAGGATTGCCGCCAAAAAGCCGGCCGTCTTCTCTTGACAGCTCTCTCTTGCTGTGGTACAATAAGCGCATATAAGCTGGGGGTGGATGAAAATATGCGCAAGGTCGTTTCGCTTTTTCTTCTCGTTTTGCTTTTGTGTGCCCTCGCGGTGCCGCTTGTTTCCTGCGGGAAGCCCGAAAAGAGCAACGTCGTTGAGATTTGCGTGCGTGACTACGGAAGCATCGTCGTCGCGCTCTATCCCGACGTGGCGCCGAAAACGGTTGAAAATTTCAAAAATCTCGTTGCAAGCGGCTTTTACGAGGGGAGCCTTTTTCACCGTGTCATCGCCGACTTCATGATTCAGGGCGGCATCTCGGCAAAGGGGGAGAAAGCCGATGCGATCTACGGCGAGTTTGCCGCAAACGGGTATCCCAACGATCTGCTCCATACGCGCGGCGTGATCTCAATGGCGAGAACGAGCTTTCCGAATTCGGCGAGCTCGCAGTTCTTTATCGTGCAGAGCGACAGTCCGCACCTCGACGGCTATTACGCCGCCTTCGGGCGCGTGCTTTCGGGCATGGAGATCGTTGACGCCATCGCCGCCGTGGAAACCGACTCAGGCGACTTCCCGGAGACCGACGTTGTGATTGACAGGATCGTTTTTCTTAAAGAAAAATAATTTTTTCAGAAAACCTATTGACAAAACCCAAAAAGATTGTTATAATATCAAGGCTGTCGGGACGATCGACATGGGAGCATAGCTCAGTTGGGAGAGCATCTGCCTTACAAGCAGAGGGTCATAGGTTCGAGCCCTGTTGTTCCCACCAAAAGGATCGTCCCGAGCATATGGCCTGGTAGCTCAGTTGGTTAGAGCGCCGCCCTGTCACGGCGGAGGTCGTGGGTTCGAGCCCCATCCGGGTCGCCATCTTCGCCTCTGTAGCTCAGTTGGTAGAGCAGAGGACTGAAAATCCTCGTGTCGTTGGTTCGATTCCGACCGGAGGCACCATATGCGGATTTAGCTCATTTGGTAGAGCGTCGCCTTGCCAAGGCGAAGGTGGCGGGTTCGAGCCCCGTAATCCGCTCCAAAAAAAGGAAGCGTCGCTTTTGCGACGCTTCCTTTTTAGATGAAGGGGCTCGAAAGGGAATCGGTACAGAGCGGACTTCCGGTGGACGTCCGCGACCGAGGAAGACCGAGCGCGCAGTTCGCGCGAGAATCGAGCCCCCAAGTCCGCTCCAAAAAAGGAAGCGTCGCTTTTGCGGCGCTTTTTTTCTTAAAATTCCGCATTTTTTTCGGTATTCTTCTTGCAACTTCTTAAATGTTGTAGTATAATATATCCTGACGTAATTTCGGACATGATAAAATAAATGCATAATGCATGGAGGAAACTATGATTACCGAGCAGATGAAAAGGCTTTCGTCCCTTGATGGCGAGATTGGCGCGGCAGTGGAGTCGGAGTATCGGCGCGAGTGCAACGGCATTGAGCTGATCGCCTCCGAGAACGTCGTTTCCGAGGCCGTGTTGCTGGCGGCGGGAACGATTCTGACCAACAAGTATGCCGAGGGCTATCCCGGAAAGAGATATTACGGCGGATGCGAGTGCGTGGACGTCGTTGAGAATATTGCTATCGAGCGCGCAAAGAAGCTGTTTGGTGCGGCGTATGCCAACGTCCAGCCCCATAGCGGCTCGCAGGCGAACACTGCCGTTTACGTGGCGCTGCTTGAGAAGGGCGATACGGTGCTCGGTATGAGCCTTGCGGAGGGCGGACATCTCACGCACGGAAGCCCCGTCAACCTCTCGGGCCTCTATTACAACTTTATTTCCTACGGCCTGGATGCCGGCGAGCGTCTGGATTACGAGGCGGTCGAGCGTCTTGCCAAGGAGCATCATCCGAAGCTGATCGTTGCCGGCGCATCGGCATATCCCCGCGTGATCGACTTTGAGCGTCTTGCCAAGATCGCGCATGACAACGGCGCGCTTCTGATGGTGGATATGGCGCACATCGCAGGCCTCGTTGCGGCAGGCGTGCATCCCTCGCCGATCCCCTATGCCGACGTCGTTACCACAACGACCCATAAGACTCTGCGCGGTCCGCGCGGCGGTCTGATTCTGACCAACAGCGAGGAGATTGCAAAGAAGATCAACAAGGCGATTTTCCCCGGCATTCAGGGTGGCCCTCTGCTTCACGTGATTGCCGCGAAGGCGGTTTGCTTCGGAGAGGCATTGACCGAGGAGTTCCGCACCTATCAGGAGCAGGTCGCAAAGAACGCGGCGGCGCTTGCCGAGGCACTTCTCGAAAAGGGATTCCGCCTCGTTTCGGGCGGCACCGACAACCATCTGATGCTCGTCGATCTCCGTCCCTTCTCAATTACGGGCAAGGAGCTGGAAAAGCGTCTTGACCAGGTGCATATCACCGTCAATAAGAACGCCATTCCGAACGATCCCGAGAAGCCCTTTGTCACCAGCGGCATTCGCGTCGGCACTCCTGCCGTCACGACCCGCGGCATGAAGGAGGCCGAGATGAGAATCATCGCCGACTGCATCGCCAAGACGGCATCGGATTTTGAGGGCACCGCCGACGAGGTTCGCGCAACCGTTGCCGAGCTTTGCCGCCGCTTTCCGCTTTATCCGAATGCATGATTGACAATATTGACCGTTACCGCACCTTCCTTGCAACCGCCGAGAGCAAAAGCGTCTCCGAGGCGGCGAAAAGGCTTTACGTTTCTCAGCCTGCCGTCAGTGCGGAGATCGCCGCACTCGAGGCGGCCTTGAAGGTCAAGCTCTTTTTCCGCTCCAACCGCGGCGTGACGCTCACGCAGGAGGGGAGCGTGCTGTACGATTATATCAAGAAGGCCTTTTCCATCGTTGAGGCAGGCGAGGAGAAGCTCCGCGAGATCGGCGGACTTCGGAGCGGTACGCTCCGAATCGGCGCGTCGGATATGACGCTGCGATTCTTTTTGCTCGACTATATCGCCGACTTTCGCCGCCTGTATCCCGAGGTGCGCCTGACCGTTACCAACAACCCGACGCCAAAGACCCTTGACGCGATCCGCTCGGGGCTGATCGACTTCGGCGTTATCAGCGAGCCGCTTCCCGGAAGCGACCACCGCGACCTTGAGCTCTTTGCCGTCCGCAGCATCAGCGATATCTTTATCGCCGCGCCGACGCTTTCGGTGACCGAGGAGCGCGGGGTTTCGCGCCAACGGCTTGCCGAGCTTCCCTTGATGATGCTCGAGCGGCATACGTCTACGAGACGGTACGTCGATACCTGGCTCGGTCCCGATTTTCCAAAGCCCTCGATCGAGCTGGCAACGAGCGATCTTCTTCTCGCCTTTGCCGAGCGCGGCATCGGCGTTGCCTCAATCGTTGAGGATTTCGCCCTCGACGCCCTGCGAGAGGGACGGGTGGTGCGGCTTGATCTTGCCGAGCCGATCCCCGAGCGCCGCTTTTACGTGGTATACCTTCGCCGTCTGCCGCTATCGGTTGCGGCGTCTCGCATGATTGAGATTCTGCGCGGTGAGAAAGGGGTCTGTGAGGGCCGTGACTGAAACAGAGAAGCTGCTGAAGGCACTTGCCGATGCGGGCCTGACGCTTTCAAGTGCCGAATCCTGCACGGGCGGCGCGATCGCCTCGGAGATCGTCTCGGTTTCGGGCGCAAGCCGTGTTTTTTGCGGCGGCATCGTCGCGTACGATCCCCGTGTCAAGTCGAGTTTGCTCGGCGTTTCCCCCGAGAGCATTTCGCGCTTCGGCGTCGTGTCAAGCGAGGTTGCCGAGGCGATGGCAGAGGGGGCGCGAAGGGCGCTCGGAAGCGACCTTGCCGTCTCGACCACGGGAGTGGCAGGTCCTCTGGGCGGTACCCCCGAGACTCCCGTCGGCCGCGTTTTTATCGGCGTGTCGGGAAAGTGGGGAACGAGGGTTTTCCGCGAGACCTTCCCGGGCGACCGCGACGGAATCCGTCGGCAAGCCGTTTCCGCCGCCATCTCGCATCTTTTCCGCTATTTACAAGATCATCAAGCTTTTTGATCCTGAAAGGAACCAAGTAACCATGAAAGAATTTAAAAGAATCGGCGTTCTCACCTCGGGTGGAGACGCTCCCGGTATGAATGCGGCGATCCGTGCCGTTACGCGTACCGCGCTTGCACGCGGCGTTGAGGTGATGGGCATTTACCGCGGCTACAGCGGACTTATCAACGGCGACATCCGTCCGCTCGGTCTGCGTGACGTTTCAAACTGCATCAATCACGGCGGAACCATGCTTTATTCCGACCGTTGCCCCGAGTTCAAGACCGAGGAGGGAATGAAGAAAGCGGTTGATACCTGCCGCCGCTTCGGGATTGACGGCATCGTTGCCATCGGAGGAGACGGAACCTTCCGAGGTGCAACCGAGCTGACTCATTACGGAGTTCCCTGCGTAGGACTGCCCGGCACGATTGATAACGATATTACCTCGACCGACGAGACGATCGGCTTTGATACCGCGATGAATACCGTCATTGAGATGGTGGATCGCCTGAGGGACACCTGCGAGTCGCACGCACGGTGCAACGTCGTTGAGGTGATGGGACGGGGCGCCGGAGATATTGCTCTCAATACCGCGATTGCCTCGGGCGCAACCGCCGCCGTTATCCCCGAGTTTCCCTTCGACGAGAACGCTGTCATCGAGAAGATGAAGCACTCAAAGAAGCTCGGCAAGAGAAACTTCATCGTGATCGTCAGCGAGGGCGTCGGGCACGATCTCGGTCCCACTCTGACCAAGAAGATCGAGTCGGAAACCGGCATTGAGACGCGCTTTGCCCGTCTTGCACACGTCGTGCGCGGCGGTACGCCCACCCTGCGCGACCGCGTGCTTTCCTCGCGTATGGGCGAGTTTGCCGTGGGGCAGCTGCTCATGGGCCGCTCGGACATCGTCGTTTGCACGCGCAAGGGCGCAATCGTTTCCTGCGACATCAACTATGCGCTCGTTCTCGACCGCATGTATAAGGGCAAGCTGAAGGACGGGGATCTTGCGCCCTTCACCGAGGCGGAGATTTCCGAAATGCGCGCCTTCTGTGAGGAAAAGCGCGCCTCGCTCGCCTCGCTCTATGAAACCGCCTGCGATCTCAATCTTTGATATGAAGCCTCTGACGAATCTTTTTCGCATCCTTGCCGTTGTCATGATCGCCGTGATGGCGATGGTGAACAGCACCGTTACGCTTGAGATCAAGCCCGCCGTCTCGGCGGTGCTTACGTATATCACCTGCTTGTCGGTGGAGCTCGCGATGCTCTTTCAGACGATCAAGAACAGGGAAGAAAACAGCTGTCGGCAGAATTTCGGGTATAAGCTGATGTTCGTTTCGATCCTGCTCCTCTTTTCCACCGTGCTCTTTTTCGTTGAGCTGCTGTAACGCATTCCTTTTTCGAGCCGCTCGGCTTTCCATTTAAGCGAGCCTGTCCCAAATGCATGGCGCATTTGAGACAGGCTCGCTTTTTTGATCAAAAAACGCCATCCCAGACGGCTTTTCCGTCAAAGGATGGCATACCTTCTTTCACAAACGAATATAGTGAAGCATCGGGTCCTGTCCGCGCATCAAATTTCGCTCTTGAGCTCGGCGGTGCAGGAGCGGCAAACGTTTCTGCCCTTATAGTGTCTCAGATCCTCGCCCGAGCCACAGAACACACATACAGCGGCGTACTTCTGAATGACGATGGCGTCGTTCTCGACAAAAATCTCAAGAGGATCTCCGTCTTCGATATACATTTTGTCACGTAGCTCCTTTGGGATCACAACGCGCCCAAGCGCGTCAATCTTGCGTACAATACCGGTTGCTTTCATAGGGCAGGATCTCCTTTTCTCTCTTTCACGCAGTCTCTTTTATGCTGTCTGATTTTGGAATAGAGCGATTATAGCACACTCACCCCGAAATGTCAAGACTTTTGTCGAAAAAGCGAGACAGCATCACGGTTTTTTTGCATTTTTGCCATCTGTTTTTCAGAAAGGTTGCGTATGGACGTATTGCGAGAGCTCGTTTTACCTGCTTTTCCCATTCGCCTCAGCCGTGCGATCGAGGCGCTTTCGCTGAGTCACGGACAGCTTTTTGAGCGAATCTCGGAGCTTCGGGTACGGGCGGGGCGCCTTGCCTCGCTGACGCTGGAGGGCAGGAATTTTCCTCTGACGGTCGTCCTTGACGAGCGCGAGATTGCCGACGCTCTGCTTTATTTCTGCCGCGGCTCGGTTTACGCCTATACCGAAACGCTCGCCGAGGGCTACGTCAGCATCGGCGGCGGATGCCGCGTCGGGGTCGCGGGAAGAGCCGTCCTTGACGGGGGACGGGTCAGCTCGGTACGCGACGTTCGCTCGCTTTCGGTGCGCCTTGCGCGGCGGATCGTCGGCGCCGAGCGCTTTGCCTACGAGGCGCTTGCCGAGAGCGATTTTCGCGTCGGGATGCTCGTCTACTCAAAGCCCGGCGTCGGAAAAACCACGCTGCTGCGAGAGCTTGCGGGACGCCTGTCTGTCGGGCGGAGCGCCAGGCGCGTCGCGATCGTGGACAGCAGGGGAGAGCTGGACTGCGGTCAGCTTCCGCGCGGCGCGCTCGTCGATATTCTGACCGATTATCCGAAGGCAAAGGGGATTGAGCTTGCCGTTCGCACGCTTGCGCCCGAGCTTGTGATCTGCGACGAGATCGGCTCAGCTGCCGATGCCGAGGCGATCCTTTCGGTGCAGTATGCGGGCGTGCCGCTCGTCGCCTCGGCGCACGGGGATTCCCCCGCCGCCTTTGCTCGGGGAAGTCCGATCGGAGAGCTTCTTTCGCGCGGCGTGTTCAAAATTCTCCTTGGGATTGAGCGGATGCCCTCGGGGGAGTACCGTTACAGAATCGACAGACCGTTTGCAGACGTTGCCGAGGAGGTCGTATGCGGCTGATCGGCGTCATCTCTCTCTTTGCCGTGGCGCTCGTTCTCTGTCGGGCGCTTGCCGAGCACGAGGAGAAAAAAATCCGAAGCGTGGACGCCCTTGCCGCACTGCTCCGTCGGATGAAGACGATGATTCTCTGCTATCGGATGCCGCTTGACGAGATCTACCGCAGTGCCTCGGACGGCGAGCTTGCAGAGCTTGGGCTTCTTCGGGATCTGCGGGAGAGGGGGAGCCTCGGAGAGGCGCTGTCGGCAGCCGATTCTGCGCTCGTTCTCTCCGAGGATCTGCGGGAGCGGCTCAAGGAGCTTGCGGATGCCGTCGGACGGGGAGACAGCGGCTCGGCAGCAGAACTTTGTGAGTATTATATCGGAGAGCTCTCGCGTGAGGCGGCGGCGCTTCGTGCGGCGGCGCCAAGGCGGCTGCGCCTGCATCGGTCGCTTGTGGTAACGGGGATGCTGATGCTGGTGATCGTTTTCATTTGAGAGGATGTGAGAGGATGGACGTCGGATTGGTTCTGCGCGTGGCAGGAGTGGGGATGCTCGTTTCGGTTGCCTGCCAGATTCTTGGAAAGTCGGGGCGCGACGAGCAGGCGATGCTCGTTTCGCTGGCAGGAATTGTGCTCGTGCTTTTGATGCTGGTCGAGGAGATCGGACGGCTTTTTGACACGATCCGAGGCGTTTTCGGCGTATGATCGTTTTTCGGGTTACGGCGGCGGCGCTCGTGATCGCGCTCGCCTCGCTGCTCGTGCGCGAGACGGGCGGACGGCTCGGCACGCTCGTTTCGCTGGCGGGGGGCGTTTCGCTGCTGCTTCTCTTTTTTCCGCGGATCGGCGCCCTGCTCTCCGAGATCGGCAGAGTCGGAGAGGTCGGGGAGAGCGAGTGGCTCCGTCCGCTTCTTCGGATCATTGCGGTCGGCTATACCGTTGAGATCGGCGCCGACCTGTGTCGGGAGCTGGGGGAGACGGGCTGTGCCTCGCGCCTTGAGCTTTGCGGCAAAATCGAGATCTTTCTTCTCGCGATGCCGTCCTTTCTCGCCCTGCTTTCGCTTGCTGTCTCGCTCGTGTAGCCGATAAGGAGAAAAAATGAAAGGAAAACGAATCGGGCGTCTGCTTGTTGTTTTGGTTTTGCTCATCCCCTTCGCCCTGACTCCGCTGCACGCCTGTGCCGCAGAGACCCCCGATGCCGAATCCATCTGGGGGGAGCTTCGGGAGTCCCTGCCCGATCTCGTTGCCGATCGGCTTCCGAGCAAGCCGGATCCCGACGCCGTGCTCGAGCTCGTCGGACTTCGGGGACTTCTCTCCGCGTTCCTTTCGGGGCTCGGCGAGGGGCTCGGCGAGGTACTGCCGTTCCTCTCGTCGCTGCTCGGCTTCACGCTGCTGTGGGCGGTTGCGGATCTTCTGCGCGCCGATGCGAGGAGCAATGGAATGAAAAGGCTCGTCGGCGCGGCGCTTTCGGCAACCTTTGCCACCTTGATCTGGGAGCGCGCGCGCGGGGGGCTGTCGGCAACCGTCACGCTGCTCGGGGAGCTTTCCGAAACGGTGGGAGCGGCGATTCCCGCGATCACCGCCGTACAGGTCGCATCCGGCGAGGGGCTTCGCGCCGCCGTCAGCGGCACGGCGCTCTCGTTTGGAATCGCGGTCGTGGAGTCGGTTGCCGCGGCGGTGCTTCCCGCCGTTGCGGGCTGCTCCTTCGGGTTTGCCCTGATCGGCTCGCTCGGGGGAGAGCTGCATCTTGACGGCATTGCCAAAAGCCTGAGAGGTCTGTATCTTACGGTGCTGGGGCTGCTCAGCTTCCTTCTCACGACCTCGCTCGCCATGCAAAGGACACTGGTCGGCTCGGCGGATACGGCGGCATTAAGATCGGCAAAATACGCCGTCGGCACGATGATTCCGATCGTCGGGGGAACCATCTCCTCCCTGCTCGGAACGCTCGGCGCCTCGATGTCGCTTCTGAAAAGCACGGTCGGGGTCAGCGTTCTTGCGGCAATTCTGCTCCTTTCGATTCCGCCGCTCGTATATCTTCTGCTCGCGCGCTTTTCCTTTTCGATCTCGGGGGCGGTGGCGCATCTGCTTGGCCTTTCGCGTCTCGAGGGGCTTTTTTCGGAGTTTCGGGGAGTGTACGATATGATGCTGGCGGTCGGTGCGATCTCGTCGTGTATGTTCCTGATTTCGCTCTCTCTGCTTATCGGGGGCGTGGGGGTGTCGGCATGAGCGAATGGATTGCGCGCGTGATGACGGCGGCGGTGCTCTCGGCGGTTCTGGAGCTGCTTGCACCCGACGGACGGATGCGGCGGTACGTTTCCTTCGGGATTGCCTCGGTGCTTCTTCTGGTTCTGCTTTCCCCCCTTGGCGGGCTCGGGGCTCGGCTGCCCTCGTTCTCTCTCCTTCCCGATCTTGATGGGGCGGAGACGGAAAGCGGGGATGCCGCCGACACGGTGGTGCTTCAGCTTGCCGAAACGGCGCTCGTCTCGCATCTCGCCGAGCGGTTCTCGCTGGACGGCGAGCAGATTCGGGTAACGCTCTCCTATGGCGAGGATCAGAGCATCCTTCGGCTTCGGATTCTTTTACCGCAGGGCGCGCCGATCGAGGCGATCCGCGCCTATCTTGCGTCGGAAACATCGTGCGAATGTGAGGTGATCGTCTATCAAAGCTGACGGCTTTCTATCCTATCTGTTAAAATGGAAAAAGCGACCGCTGCTCGTGATGCTGGCGGTGCTCGGAGTCGTTTGCCTTCTCTTCGGAGGGGTGTCGCTCGGGTTTGGCTCAGTGGAAAAGAGCGAGACGGACGGGGACGAACTCGAGCGCTACCGCGTGATGCTTGAGGTACGCCTGACCGAGCTGCTCAGCGAGGTTGCGGGGGTTGGCTCCCCCGAGGTGATGGTCACGCTTGAGCGGGGAGAGGAGCACCGATACAGCGGCTCAAAGCTCCTCTCAAGCGAGCCGCCGCGCGTTTTGGGGGTGGCGGTCGTCTGCTACGGCGGAGGACGGGACGATCTGCGCGCCGAGGTGACCTCGCTTCTCGCCTCTCTGCTTGGGATCGGCACGCACAGGATTCACGTCTCGGAAAAATCGTCATAGACGGAAGACGACCGTCATATAGTGTGACGAAATCATTGATACGAAAAGGAGAATACTCGTATGGCAGCACTACAAAAGGCAAAGGGCTTTTTCTCGCGCATCGGACATCGGAATATCGTCATTTTAACGGCGGTGCTTCTGATCGGGGCGGCGGTGTATCTCAACTATCTCTGGTTCTATCAGCCGACGGGCGATCTCGGCTACGGCTCGAACAACATGGTTGACAATCTCGGACAGGGCGATGCAAGCACCGACGCCGAGGGGGACGGCGGCATCGACTACTTTGCGGCAGCGGCGCTTGCCCGCGAGGAGGCGCGCGACGAGGCAATGGAGGTTCTGCAGGCGGTCGTTTCCTCGAGTGCCGAGGGAAGCGAGGAGAGGGCGGCGGCGCTTGAGAGCATCTCGCGTATTGCCGTCACGATGGAGACCGAGGCAAATATCGAGACGCTGGTTCTCGCTAAGGGCTTTACCGATTGCGTGGCGGTTCTCTCCGAGGACAGCGCGAGCATCATCGTGGGGGCAAGCGAGGCGCTGACTCCTGCGCAGAACGCTCAGATCTGCACGGCCGTATACGAAATGGCAGGCATTCTGCCGCAAAATGTGAGTATTATCTCGCGTTGAGCGAAAAAAGCGAGCAAAAACCGAAAACGAGATTGACAAAAGGGCGGCTCTGTGCTATACTTATCCCGATTATTTTGACAGAACAGTAAAGGAAGTGTTGGAAATGGCAGAAAAGCTTCGCGTCGGTATCGTCGGCGCAACCGGTATGGTAGGGCAGAGATTCATTACGCTGCTCCAAAATCATCCCTATTTTGAGCTGACCGCGCTCGTCGCAAGCCCGCGCTCGGCAGGAAAAACCTATCTTGAGGCGGTCGGTGAGCGCTGGAAGATGAAGACTCCGATCCCCGAGTCGATTTCCAAAATGACGGTTCTGTCCTCGGAGAGCATTGCCGAGATCGGGGCGCTGGTGGACTTCGTGTTCTGTGCGGTCGATATGAAAAAGGATGAGATCCGCGCGCTGGAGGAGGCGTATGCCAAGGCGGAGATCCCGGTCGTTTCGAACAACTCCGCGAACCGCTGGACTCCCGACGTTCCGATGGTCATTCCCGAGATCAACGACTCGCATCTCGCCGTCATCGAGAGCCAGAGAAAGCGCCTTGGGACGAAGTACGGCTTTATCGCCGTCAAGCCGAACTGCTCGATCCAGAGCTACGTTCCCGCCCTGACGCCGCTTCTGAAGTTTGAGCCGACCGAGATCGTGGCAACCACCTATCAGGCAATCTCAGGCGCAGGAAAGACCTTCCGCGAGTGGCCCGAGATGATTGATAACGTCATTCCCTTCATCGGCGGTGAGGAGGAGAAGAGCGAAAAGGAGCCTCTCCGTATCTGGGGAAGCGTTGAGGGGGGCGAGGTCGTCCCTGCAAAGGCGCCGATCATCACCACCCAGTGCATCCGCGTTCCCGTCTCTGACGGACATACGGCGGCGGTATTCGTCCGCTTTAAGAATAAGCCCTCAAAGGAGGAGATTCTCGAGGCATGGAAGAGCTTTTCGGGCAAGCCTCAGTCGCTCGGACTGCCGAGCGCTCCCGAGCAGTTCGTGACCTACTTTGAGGAGGAGAACCGTCCGCAGGCGGCGCTCGACCGCGATCTGTACGGCGGAATGGGCGTTTCGGTCGGACGTCTGCGCGAGGATACCGTTTACGATTATAAGTTCGTCGGTCTTTCGCACAACACCCTGCGCGGCGCCGCAGGCGGCGCGGTACTGATCGCCGAGCTGCTGTACCGTGAGGGCTATCTCGTCAGAAAATAAGGGGTGGGCTTGCATATTTGGCGAGACCGAAAAACCCTTCGGAGTTCTTCTTTTATCTTGGATTTTTTCTAGCGGCGTTTGCTCCCTCTCGCGGTGTACAGATGCGGCTTCGGGTCGCAAACGGCGCTTTTCCCCGAAATCTGCCGCGCCCATAGCGAGTGAGGCTGTATCCAATGGCAACGATGCATTGGATACAGCCTTTTTTGCTTGACGTAGCGCTTGCCCACGGTTTTTGTAAAAGTTCACAAAAAAGACTTCCTTTTTTGCAAAATATATGTTATAATGAACATGGGTTCAGAGAAGAACCCGTACACAGGCAGAAAGGATGGAACAGGTTATGAAGATCACTGTGACCGGCAGACAGATGACGGTTCGCGATTCGCTTCGCGAGATGGTGGAGAAAAAGCTCGCCGTTTTGGATAAGTACTTCGGCGACGAGGTAACGGCAAACGTTACCTTCCGTTACCGCCGAAACGTCGAGATGATTGAAATCACCATTCCTCTCGGAAACACGATCTTCCGAAGCGAGGAGGGGGCAGAGACCTTCCGCACCGCGCTGGATCTTGCGGTCGATACGCTGGAGAGGCAGATTCGTAAAAATAAAACGCGGCTTGCAAGGCGCCTGCGTGCGCCGGCCTTTGAGATTCCGCCCGACGACGGTGAGATTGAGGAGGAGGGAGAGTTCCGAATTCGTACCAAGACGTATCCGATTCGACCGATGTCACTTGAGGAGGCTATTTTGCAGATGAATCTGCTCGAGCATGAATTCTTCGTATTCGTCGATTCCGAGAGCGGCGCGACCGAGGTCGTCTACGCGCGCAAGAACGGAGATTACGGACTCATCATTCCCGAATAAAATGCGGCTTGCAGAGCTGGCGAGACCAACATCTGAAGCGCTCCGCGAAAAAGGCGATCCCGAGCTGGCTCGGGATCGCCTTTTTTTTACCGTTGTGTGTCAATATAGGTAATCGCGCCGTGCTTTTCGATGAGCATTTCAAGGCATTCTCGCAGCGTTTCGGTAACCTCGATAAAATCTCTTTGTCTACCGACCGAAACGGCACTCAGCAGCTTTTCGGCGTTCGGGGGCGGCGTAAATTCGTAGATTCCGAGGCGCGTCAGCAGGTCTCCGAAGAGAATGCAGCCGGCAAGCTCGTCCGAGATGGCACCGAGCAGAGCGACAAGGCGCTCCGCATCCTCTCCCTCGAGCGTAACGACTCCCCCCGGCTGATAGCGCTCGCCGAGGATATGCGCGAGCAGAACGCGATAGGGAAAGGCTGCGTCACGCGAAAGGTAGAGAGAGCCCTGCCGCCCAAAGGCTCCCGTGAAGGCACCGCCCTGAATTTCGACGTACTCACCGCCCTCCGGAAGGTCGGCAAGGGTGTGCAGCGAAAGGTCCTGCGAGGGGAGATCGTGCTCGCTTCGGTCGGCAAGGAAGGGGGAATCGTATCCCACACCGTCCTCCTCAATCTGGTCAAGAAAGTCCTCGATCGCATGGAAAAGCGTTTCGTCCTCGATCAGCTCGTCGTAGGGGGTGAGCTCGATTTTTTTGAAGAACATCGTCTCGGGAGTGCGGACGATCGTTGCGGTCACGGTCAGCTGCACCGATTTTCCCCCCTTCGGGGCGGTCATGACGACCCTTCCGTTCTGCGTGAAGTCGATCTCAAGCTCCGAGCTGTAGCCATAGGGGAACTTGTCCCCCTTTTGCGCGGAAAGCCCCCGGGTTTCGGCGCTGTAGGTCTCGTGAATGCCGACCTCAAGCGAAAGCCCGAGTTCTGCCGCATCCTCGACGCAGTTAAGAAACCGCTCGTCGGAGCGGAGAAAGGTCATGACGTTCTCCTCGTGCGCACGGAGCTGCTCACTCGTCATTTTTCGGTAGGATTCCAGCATTCGACTCACCTCTCAACGTTGCTTGCTATGAGTATAGCACAAGCCATGGCAAAATGCAAGAGGGACCTCGATGCAGATTTTAGCAGAGCCTCTGATATAATATTTTTTTATATCGAGCATTGAAAATCTGTCTTTTCTTATTTTTTGAAAAAAATTGAAAAAGGGCGGCGCGTGTGGTATAATCGTAATAGATTCAGGGATTACTGTTACTGCACTTACGATAAGGAGATCAGATTATGAGCCGTATGATCGGTACCACCTCGCGCGGCGTGCGCGCCCCCATCATCCGTCAGGGGGACGATATCGTTGACATCGTCGTATCCTCGGTCCTTGAGGCATCGCGCGACGAGGGCTTTTCCATCCGCGACCGCGACGTCGTTGCAATGACCGAGGCGGTCGTTGCGCGCGCGCAGGGCAATTACGCGTCGGTCGACGATATTGCCGCCGACGTTCGCGCCAAGCTCGGAGGCGGAACGGTCGGCGTCATCTTCCCGATTTTGAGCCGTAACCGCTTTGCAATCTGTCTGCGCGGAATCGCCAAGGGCGCAAAGAAGATCGTTCTGATGCTGTCCTATCCGTCCGACGAGGTCGGAAACCACCTCGTCAGCCTCGACGCGCTCGACGAGAAGGGCATCGATCCCTACCGTGACGTGCTCACGCTTGAGAGGTATCGGGAGCTGTTCGGCTATGGGAAGCACACCTTTACGGGCGTTGACTACGTTGCCTACTACGAGGAGCTGATCACCTCGTGCGGCGCTGAGGCGGAGATCATTTTTGCAAACGATCCGCGCGCTGTTTTGCCCTATGCCAAGAACGTGCTCTGCTGCGATATCCACAGCCGCTTCCGCACCAAGCGCATTCTGAAGAAGGCAGGTGCCGAAACGGTGCTCGGCCTTGACGAGATCTTAAACGCTCCCGTAAACGGCAGCGGCTACAACGCCGAGTACGGACTGCTCGGCTCGAACAAGGCAACCGAGGATCAGGTCAAGCTTTTTCCCCGCGACTGCGCTCCGGTCGTCGAGGCGATCCAGAGAAAGCTTTACGATGCCACCGGCAAGGTCGTTGAGGTCATGGTCTACGGCGACGGTGCCTTCAAGGATCCCGTCGGAAAGATCTGGGAGCTGGCAGACCCGGTCGTCGCCCCCGCATACACGGCAGGGCTTGAGGGAACCCCGAACGAGCTCAAGCTGAAGTATCTCGCCGACAACGAGTTCTCGTCGCTCTCGGGCGACGCGCTCAAGGCGGCGATCAAGGAGAAGATTCAGGAAAAGGACGATAACCTCGTCGGAAAGATGGCGTCCGAGGGAACCACACCCCGCCGCCTGACCGACCTCATCGGCTCGCTTTGCGATCTCACCTCGGGCTCGGGCGATAAGGGAACCCCGATCGTCTATATCTCGGGCTATTTCGATAACTACACGGCGGACTGAAAAAGATTGCCCCCTCGGGCGGCATCCAAAAAGCGCGGAGCTGTTGGCGTTTTGCCGGCAGCTCCGCTTTCCGTTTATTGCATCTCCCCCTTTTGGTTTTCTGCAAAATGAACAGACGGTTATTTGCGCCCTTCCGTTTTTACATCACCGTTATATCACTATAAAAATAATAAAGCAACCTTATAAGACTTATATTTTTTCTCAAAATACTTTAATATAATTCATACACGACTGACAGAGGGTGCGTTTATGAATGTTGGGGAAAGAATCCGAGGACTGAGAGAAAAGAGCGGATATTACCGTCGGGCATCTTGAGCTTGTTTGCGACGCGCTCGGCATTTCGCTTCGGGAGTTCTTTAACGTCAGCGAGCAAGCGGACGAGCTTTCGGCAGCGCTTTCCGCGATGACACCAAGGCAAAAAAGGCTCTTGCTTGAGTTCTTAAGCAGCCTGTAAACGAAGAAAGACGGCTTGACAGATCGAGCCGCTTTTCTTTTTGCAAATTTCCTCTTTTAACGGTTGCATTCGCAACCAATGTGTGATAAAATAAGGAAGTGAAATTTTTGTCCTTTTCGGAAAGGGGAGCGTGCCGTGATCTTCGGGAAACATATCAACCGCTACTATCTGAAATACGCGCCGATGCTTCTGCTCGGCGTTTTGGCTCTGCTTGCCGTCGATTATTTTCAGCTCGAGATCCCCGAGCTTTACCGCA